>JAAZEB010000074.1 GCA_012512505.1 Armatimonadota bacterium
GCACCAGCGTGCCATACTCGGGGGTTTCCGGGGCGCACTGGGCGTTGGAGAGGCACAGGCCCGTGAGGCCATCGCGCGTGCGGGCTTCGTTCACCCGGCCCTCGCGGGGACCGATGATGTTCGCCAGGTTGCCGAACAGCGTCACCTGCAGCGGCTGGCCGCCAGTGTTCGTTACCTGGTAGCGGAGGATCGCCACGGGGAGGCTGGAGTCGCGGTCGTTCAAGGGGATGAACGGGTTGGTGGCCTCCAGCACGACGGTGACCGGCATCGTCGGGTCGCTGAGGGTGACGGTGGCCAGGGGGAACTCGCCGCGGAAGGAGACCTCCCGGAAGTGGGGAAGGCCCTGGCCGAGGCCGGTCGGCGCCGAGTGTCCGCCGGCAACACGGGGGCCGCCGGCCGGCCCCTGGAGCACGCGGGTCACGGGCGGCTTCTTCCCCTCCTGCACCTTGATGGTGAAGAACGTCTGTGGCGGGTGGAACCCCTTGGCGGGGCGGTTGCGGATCTCCCAGTCACGAAGCTGGCCCCAGCCACCAAGGCTGATGCTGCCCGTGCCGATCCCGCCCAAGGGGAAGGCGATCTCATCCAGGTGGCGCCCGCGCCGCTCCGGCTGCGGGCCGCGCTCGAGGAGTTGTTCACGCGTGTAGGCCATCGTCAGTGCTCCATCCTCTTGGCAGAGCCGGCGTCCGGTGGCGGTGTGCGTCTGCTGCCGGAGATGCCGGGTCTCGGGTAACGCTCCGCCTTTCGCCCTTCGCCGGTGCCTTCCTCCCGGCCGCCCGGCGCGGCACAGGAATCGCCGGGCCAGCAAGCGTAGGGGAGGATACTCCCGTCGCCCCGGAGAGCCATCACGGCAGGAGTCGGTCACGGTAGGGCGAAAGAATGTTGTGACGGGAGGAGGAAGCGCACTGGTGACCCGCAAAGGTATCATCCTGGCCGGCGGCTCGGGAACGCGGCTCTACCCGATGACGCAGGTGGTGAGCAAGCAGTTGCTCGCGATCTACGACAAGCCGATGATCTACTACCCGCTGACGACCCTGATGTTGGCCGGCATCACTGAGATCTTGGTGATCACGACGCCGCGCGACCAGGCGGCGTTCCAGGAGCTTCTGGGAGACGGCCGACAGTGGGGGATCAATCTCTCTTACGCGGTGCAGCCCGAGCCGGGGGGTCTGGCGCAGGCGTTCCTCATCGGCCGGCACTTCGTGGGTGACGACGCGTGCGCCCTCATCCTGGGCGATAACATCTTCTACTCCGGGGGCCTGGCGGCGCTGCTGCGCCGGGCGGCGGCGCGGGAGGTTGGCGCCACGATCTTTGCCTACTGGGTGAGTGACCCTCAGCGCTACGGGGTGGTGGAGTTCGACCGGCAGGGCCAGCCCTGCGCCATCCGCGAGAAGCCGGCAGACCCCCGCTCCAACTACGCCGTCACCGGCCTTTACTTCTACGACAACCAGGTGGTCGAGATCGCCGCCGGGCTGCGGCCCTCGGCGCGCGGCGAGCTGGAGATCACCGACGTGAACCAGACTTACCTGGAGCGCGGGCAGCTCCAGGTGGAGCGGCTTGGCCGGGGCTTCGCCTGGCTCGACACGGGCACGCCCGAGGCGCTGCTGCAAGCCAACACCTTCATCGCCACCATCGAGCAGCGGCAGGGGCTGAAGATCGCCTGCCCGGAGGAGGTGGCCTACCACCTCGGGCTGATCGACGCGGCGCAGCTTCAGCGCCTGGCCGAGCCGCTGGCCAAGTGCGCCTACGGCCAGTACCTCTTCAGCGTGCTGCGCAGTGACATCGGTGTCACTGACTGACAGGCGGTAGGTGACAGATGTCAGGTGACAGGTGATAGGTGTCAGGTGATAGGTGTCAGGTGATAGGTGATAGGTGTCAGGTGTCAGGTGATAGGTGTCAGGTGATAGGGTTCGTAGGGGCGAAGCAACCGGTGTATCTGACGTTGGCACCTGCACGCTCGCGTAACCGCCGGTTGTTTCGCCCGTGTGGACTACCGGCGCCGGGCGCCAGGTGACAGGTGTCAGGTGTCAGGGCGTGGGGGACGGGGTAATGGGCGTTCCGTGCCAACAGGTGCAGTGAGGGGCGCAGTGCTTGGCACCAACAAAAAAGGGCACCATTGCTGGCGCCCTTTTTTGTTGGTGCCGAAGGAGGGACTCGAACCCTCACGGGCCTACACCCACTAGACCCTGAACCTAGCGCGGCTACCATTCCGCCACTTCGGCGCAACACCCATATCATACAGCATCGCTCCCTTGCTGTCAAGGGGTTGCGCCGCCAAATTCGCTGCGAAATGCAGCGTAGAACACACGGCACGCCGCCGACCCGGTGAGCATCAAGCGAACGTTCGGCAGGATGCCGCCTGCCCTGGGGCGAAGTCGTTCAGCGACCATGATAGTCACCGTTACCCCCAACACCGCCGTCGACAAGACCTACGTCGTCGAGGGCTTCCACCCGCAGGCCATCCACAAGCCCTGCGTCACCCTCACCACCGCCGGCGGCAAGGGCGTCAACGTGGCGCGTGTCTGCGCCATCCTGGGCTGCGAGGTGATCGCCACCGGGTTCGTCGGTGGACACACCGGCGACTTCATCGTCGGCGAGCTGCAGCGCGCCGGCGTCCTCCCCGATTTCGTCCGCGTTGCCGGCGAAACGCGCACCTGCGTTGAGATCGTCGACCCGGAGCAGGGGGTGCACGCGAAGGTAAACGAGCCAGGGCCGCACATCACCGCCGCCGAGGCCGCTCACCTGGAGCGCAAAGTCTCCGGCTGGCTCGGGCGGGCGCAGGTGGTGGTGCTGGCCGGCGGTGGGCCTCCCGGCACTCCCACCGACCTTTACGCGCGCCTGATTGCCCGGGTGCGTGCCGCTGGCGTGCGGGTGATCCTCGACGCCTCCGGGGAGCTGCTGCGCCATGGCGTGGCGGCTGGCCCCTTCCTGGTGAAGCCGAACCGCGAGGAGTTGGCGGAGCTGATGGGCACGGAGGTGGACAGCATCGACGATGCCGCCACCGGCGCCCGGGCACTGCTGCAAAGCGGCGTGGCGACCGTCGTGGTGTCACTCGGCGCCGAGGGGGCCGTGCTGGCCCACGGCACGGAGCTCCTCTACGCGGAGCCACCGCCGATTGAGCTGGTGAGCACCGTGGGTTCCGGCGATTGCCTCGTCAGCGGGTTGGCCCTGGGGATGGTGCGCGGCCTGCCGCCGGAGATGCTGCTGCGCTGGGGAGTGGCCGCGGGCACGGCGAACGCGGCAGTCCTCGGCCCCGGGCTCTGCACCCGTGCCGAGATCGAGGCGCTGGTGGCCAAGGTGAAGGTGAGCTCCCTGCGCTGAGGGGCGGCACCGCGGCCGGCAAGCCGCCCACGAACAGCGGGGATGCCCATTCGCCGGCCAGGTGCCGGCACTCGCGGCCTCTCGGACAGGGAACGGCTTCAGTGCGAGGCTTGCTGCAGCACCTGGCGCACGCTGTCCTGGAACGTGTCCACTTGCGCCTCCAGGTCGGCCAGCTCATCGGCGGTGCGGTCGATCTGGCCGATGGCCGCGGTGGGGCTGGCCAGCATCGAGACGATGCGCGAGCGCAGGTTGCTCAGGGCAGCGAGGATGCGCGCCACCTCCGCGTGGAGGCGCTCGCGGGTGCGGGCCAGTTCCTCGCAGACGGCGGCCTGCGACTCGAGCGACTGAGCGGCGGCGCGGTACTGGTCGGCGGCGAAGGCATCGGCTGCCAGGGTGGCGCGGCGCACCATCTCCTCCGCCTGCCGGCGGTACTCCATGGCCTGGTTGCCGCGCAGGTGCGCGTCGAGCGTCTGGCAGAGGCGGGCAAGGGCGCGCACGCGCTCGGCCAGCTTGCGGGCGCTGGCCGGAGAACCAGCAAGGGCGTCGCGGGTGTTGCGGTCGCAGCGGCGCACCAGGCGCGCGATCTCCTTGGCGAGGTGGTCCGCCTGGCGTACCCAGCGAGTGGCTTCCTCTTCCGGGCGGGGCTGCCAGCGCGGCCGAGGCGCCCAGCGTCGCCCGCGCCAGGGGGTTGGCACCGGCCGCGGGGCGTGCCGGTGGGAGCCCCAAAGCGGCAGGTGTGACAGCAGCCAGTAGAGGAACACGAACGGCGCGATGAAGACAACCAGGCTGATCAGCACGGCGACGGCGGCCTTCATCAGCGTCAGCGTGAGTACGGCGCCCATCAACACCAGCATTGCCAGGATCAAGCCCCGAATCATTCCGCCGAACATCAGACTCCTCGTCTCCGCGACTCTGCTCGCCTCATTATACCACCCGCCGTAACACCGGTCAAACGGCTGGCGGTATTCGTTGACGGGCTCCCGCTGATGTGCTATACTCAGGCGCGGCCACCAAGGCGCTTGCCGCTGGCAGGGGTGCTGGCCGCATTCCGCGTTGAGACGAGCATCAAGGAGAGCGTGCGATGGAGCAGAGCGAACTGGAGCAGACACTGGTGTTGATCAAGCCGGATGCCCTGAAGGTGTCGTTGACCGGCTACATCCTCTCGCAGTATTCCGAGTTCCACACCGGTCTGCGCTTTGCCGGCGCCCGCATCATGCAGGTGAGCCGCATGATCGCCGAGGAGCATTACGCCGAGCATCGGGGCAAGCCGTTCTACCCATCGCTGATTGACTACATCACCGGGCACCTGCACTACCCGCAGGAGCCGGAGAAGCGGCGCGTCATCGCCATCGTTTACTCCGGCCCGGACGCCGTGGCGAAGGTGCGCGCCATCTCCGGCCCCACCAACCCGCACGTTGCCAGAGACACCAAGCCGGGCACGATCCGGGCGCTGGGCACCGTGGTGCCGATCAAGGACGACGCCGGCCAAACGGTGGGCGACCGGATGGATAACCTCGTTCACGCCTCCGCCACCGCCGCCGAGGCGGAGCGCGAGATCAAGCTGTGGTTCCGCCCCAGCGACATCATCCCTTGCCGCCACCTCTATCCCACCGCCGTGAGCGATGCCCTCTACTGCTACCACGACGGCCAACTGCTGACCGAGTACGTGCCGGGCAGCACCTGCCTCCTTGCCCCCGGGGAGACGGCCTGGCAGTCCGACCTGGAGGCGCTTCGCCTGCTGGCGCAGGGCCAGCCGTCGCCGGTCACCCTGGAGTCGGTCGCCGCCAAATACCTGGCCAACACGCGCTGCGAGCCGAGTTGATGCCGTAAGAGCCCCTCATGCCCGGCGGGTGACAAGAGATCATTTCCAGGGGAGAGTAGCGGAGCGCCGCGGCGCCGCGGCCGCCCGGCAGAGGCCCGATGGCTCGGGCACTCCGGCCAGTTGCCTGGGAGAGTAGCGGAGCGCCGTGGCGCCGCGGCCGCCCGGCAGAGGCCCGATGGCTCGGGTACTCCGGCCAGTTGCCTGGGAGAGTAGCGGAGCGCTGCAGCGACGCGGCTTCCTAACAGTGTGAAGCCCGATGGCTCGGGCACTCCGGCCATCTCCTGGAGGAGGAACACCCCCTCGGCGGCGGAGACGCCTCCTACGGCGGCCGGCGGGACGCCGGCGATCCGGCCTATCGGCGGCGGAGACGCCTCTTACGGGGGCGTGAGGGTAGAGCCTCTCCGGCCGCGCCTCTTCAGCCGATTGGCAGCAGGAGCTTGCACGGCGCAGCGCGAAAAACCGGATAGCGTCGGTTGCGCGAGTGGGAGACAGTGCGGAGAACGGCGCCGCACCGTCTCCGTTGTGATGTGTACCGCCCGCCATAGAATGGTAAGAGGACTTGCGGGGAGCCAGAGGTGCCGGCGGGAGGCCTGGGGGTCTCACTGACGGCTGGCGCTTCGCAGGCACTCGAAACTCAGGATGATGGGACCGTTGCAGCCACGACCAGGAAGGAGCACTTTGTTATGCCGCTCATGACCACCAAGCCGATGTTCGACCTCGCCTACAACGGCGGGTTTGCAATCGGCGCCTTCAACGTCAACAACATGGAGTTGCTTCAGGGCATCATTGAGGCCGCTAAGGAAGAGCGCGCCCCCTTGATTCTCCAGATCTCCAAGGGCGCCCGCGAGTACGCCAACATCAAGTACCTGCGTGCCCTCATCAACGTGGCCGTCGAAGACTCCGGCGACCTCCCGATCGCCATCCACCTCGATCATGGTGACAGCTTCGAGCTGTGCAAGCAGTGCGTGGAGGACGGCTTCACCAGCATCATGATCGACGCCTCGCACTATCCGTTCGAGGAGAACGTGGCCCGCACCAAGGAAGTGGTGGAGTACTGCCACGCCAAGGGCGTCACCGTCGAGGCGGAGCTGGGCCAGCTCGGCGGCATCGAGGAGCACGTGGTCGGCGTGGACGACGTGATGAAGCACCTCACCGACCCGCAGCAGGCCGCGGAGTTCTGGAAGCAGACCGGCACCGACTCGCTGGCGGTGGCCATCGGCACCAGCCACGGCGCCTACAAGTTCAAGTCGGCGCCGACGCTCGCCCTGGACCGCGTCGAGGAGATCATGAAGACGGCGCCTGGGCTGCCGCTGGTAATGCATGGCAGCAGCAGCGTCCTCAAGGAGTTCGTCGACGAGATCAACAAGTACGGCGGCAAGATGCCGAACACGATGGGCGTCCCCGAGGAAGCGATCACCCGCGCCGCTAGCATGGCCGTCTGCAAGGTGAACATCGACACCGACCTGCGCCTGGCGCTGACCGCCAACATCCGCAAGGTCTTCGCCGAGAAGCCGGGCGAGTTTGACCCGCGCAAGTACCTCGGCCCCGGCCGCGCCGCCATCAAGGAGATGGTCAAGCACAAGCTGCACGTGCTGGGTGTCGCCGGCAAGGCGGATGCCGTTACCGCCCACTGGAAGGAGCTCGGCTCCCCGGTGCCGGACTACTACAAGCGCTGATCTTCCCCGATCACCGGCAGAAGCCTCCCATGCGCCTCGCAGGGAGGCTTCTGTTGCTCTGGGGGTCGGCTGCCGCTCGCCTTCCGCTTGGCGGCGGCGTATGCTATAATGCCGGTGCCATGAAGCACATCATCATCGGTACCGCGGGGCATGTGGATCACGGCAAGACGGCGCTCATCAAGGCGCTGACCGGCATCGACACCGACCGGCTGAAGGAAGAGAAGGAGCGCGGCCTGTCGATTGAGCTCGGCTTCGCGCACCTGGAGTTGCCCTCCGGCGTGCGGGCCGGCATCGTCGACGTGCCGGGGCACGAGCGCTTCCTGAAGAACATGCTGATGGGTGCCGGCGGCACTGACGTGGTGCTGCTCATCGTCGCGGCGGACGAGGGCGTGATGCCGCAGACGCTGGAGCACCTGGACATCTTGCGCTTGTTGCACGTGCCGGCCGGGCTGATCGTCCTCACCAAGGTGGATCTAGCGGAAGACGAGGAGTGGCTGGCGCTGGTGGAAGAGGAAGTGCGTCAGGCGGTGGCGGGCACCTTCCTGGCGCAGGCCCCGATCGTCCGTGTTTCTGCCGTCACCGGCGAGGGGATCGAGGCCCTGCGCGCCCACCTGGATCGGGTCGCCGCCGCGGTGCGCGCGCGAAGTGCCGACGGGCCGTTCCGGCTTCCGGTGGACCGTGTCTTCACCATGCCCGGCTTCGGCACGGTGGTGACCGGCACGGTGGCCTCCGGGCGGGTGCGCGTGGGCGACGCCGTGGAGCTGCAGCCGAGCGGCCGGGCCACGCGCGTGCGCGGGGTGCAGTCGCACGGCCAGAAGGCGGAAGAGGCAGTGGCCGGGTCGCGAGCGGCGCTGAACCTGGCCGGGGTGGAGGTGGAGGAGGTCACCCGTGGTGACGTGTGCGCCACGCCCGGCACGCTGCGCGCCACCCAGCTCGTGGATGCCCGCCTGCAACTGCTCCCCCGTCTCGACCGACCGCTGGCGAACCGGACGCGCATCCGCCTCTACGCCGGTACGGCCGAGGTGCTGGGGCGGGTGACGCTGCTCGACCGCGAGGCGCTAGCGCCCGGGGAATCTGGGCTGGTGCAGTTCCGCCTGGAGGTGCCGACGGCGCTGGCGAAGGGGGATCCGTTCGTGGTGCGCCTCTATTCGCCGTTGGTCACCCTCGGGGGTGGGGTGGTGCTGCAGCCGGAAGCCCGCAAACACCGCCGTTTCCAGGAGGAGGTGCTCGATAGCCTGCGCGTGCGCGAGAGCGGGGCGCCCATTGACCTGCTGGAGCGGGCAGTCTTCGAGGCGGGCGAGGCCGGCATCACGATGGCGGCGCTGGCGCAGGCGCTGCAGCGGCCGGTAGCGGAGGTGCGCGCCGACGCGGAGGTGCTGCTAGAGGGAGAGGAGCTGCTGGCGCTCTCGGCCCAGGCGGTGATCCACCGCCAGCGCTGGGAGACCCTGCGCGAGCGGCTACAGCAAACGCTGGAGGCGTTCCACCAGGCCAACCGCCTGCGCGAGTGGATGCCCCGCGAGGAGCTGCGCGCGCGCGCGGCCCGCGGTATCCCCGGAGGCACCTTCGGACTGATCCTGCAGCGCCTGGCTGCCGAGGGTGCCATCGAGACGCAGGGCGAGGGGGTGCGCCGGGCCGGACACCGGGTGACCCTGGATCCCGCCCAGGAGGCGCTGGCCGCGCGCCTCGAAGAGCGCCTGCGGGAGTCCCTCTTCAGCCCGCCAACCCTGGCCGACCTGACCACTGCCGAAGGGCCGGCGGCGCGCGAGGTGCTCAACGCGCTGGTCGAAACCGGCCGGGCGGCCCGCGTCAGCGAGGGCCTCTACCTGCACCGCGACGCCGTGGAGCAGATCAAGGAGCTGGTGGCGGCGCACATCAGCAAACAGGGGCGCATCACCGCCGCCGACTTCCGCGACCTCACCAACTCCAGCCGCAAATACGCCGTGCCGATCTTAGAATACCTGGACTCGATCCGCTTCACCCGCCGGGTGGGAGACGAGCGGGTGCTCTGGTAGCAAAAGCCCAGGAGACGCGACGGCGCTACCGCCCTGACCTCCCCGTAGCCACCGCGCTGAGAAGGAACGGAGGGAAGGGCGGGCTGTCGGGAGTAAGCGGGTGGGCCGCGGGCGTGGTTTCCACCAGACGGGTGATGGTATCCAGCAGCGCGCCCGGATCCACCGGCTTCAGGTAGACCTGGTCGCAGATGCGCGCTGCCTCTTCCGGGGGATCGCCCGAGATCATTACCACCGGAAGGGTCGGGTAGGCGGCTTTGGCGCGGGCAGCCAGATCGAGGCCGGTCATCGCCGCGTGGGTGAAGCAGTGGTCGGTGATCAGCAGGTCAGCACCGTGCCGCTGAAGCAGTTGCCAGCCCTCCTCCGCAGTAGCGGCATGAATGACCGAGTAGCCCAGGGCGCCGGAGATCAGCAGGTGCAACATCTCCGCTGTGTCCTTGTCATCTTCGACTACCAGGGCGCACGGCCGGACGGCCGGTGCTGTGGATCCCATCGCTGCCTACCTCTCCATCCGTCATGGCGCGGCCGTCCTTGTGCCAGGTGCCTGCCTGCTCAACAATAGTATACCGCAAGCAAGCAGGCGTCAAACCCCGAGAGGGTGACAGAGAGAGGGGGTTGGCGCTGGCGGCGCCGGGGAAGCGGAGCCCGGCTTGGGCTGGAGGGGCTACGGCTGGCGCCTGGCCGTGGGGGTGGCCTTTGGCGCGGCGGCCAGCCCGGCCAGGGCCGCCCGGCGCGCCGCGTTGAGCGCCAGGAAGTCACCGGCGTTGCCGATGGTGGTGAAGTGGTACACCTCCGCGCTGCGGGGCTCCACTCGGAGGATTGCTTTCGGGCTTGCGGCTACCACGCGGTCGTACGCTTTGCGGCCGGCGCGGGCGATCCACTGGTGCATCAGCAGCGCGTCGCGCCAGCCGTCGCGATAGCCGCAGTAGGGCGGCGACACGGTGATGGCGTTCGTCTGTTCGTCGATCCAGATGATTCGCTCGGAGGGCTGCCACCAGTAGAATGCCCACTGCCCATACCCGTGGAAGCGGTGGAAGAGCGTCATCGCCGGATAGGCCCAGGCGTTGGCGTAGGAGCCGCGATAGGGTGACGAGCCGCCGCCATAGCACCAGAGTTGGTCGGTCGGTTCCAGGGTCACCAGCGGCTTGCCCTGGGGAGATTCGCGGCGGAGGGTAAGGCGCACTTCATAGCGGTGCGTCGCCGGGTTGGCGCCGTCGGTCGGGCTGAGGTAGAGCCAGTCGCCCAGGCTGCCCGAGGTGAACGCGGTGCCCCGGGTGGTGTTGCCCCAGGGGCTGCCGCCGCTCAGCGCCAGCGGCCGGCCGTCTTCCAGCACCTCCAGCCGCTCGATGGAGTGGGGATCGACGCGGGTGACTCCTTCGCGGCCAAACGCCCGCAGTGCCCAGGTCTCCTGGGCGCCGCCGTTGGTGTAGTGCCCCCACTCGCCCGCGAGAGGATGGGTCTCCTGCACCACGCGGAAGCGCTTCCGCAGCAGCCCGAGGAACTCATCTTTGGAGCCGAAGCCGAGCTGCCACTGGTCGCACAGCGGGTTCATCGCCTCGATATCTTGCGCGGTGCGTGCTACCATGCCGGTCACGGTGGTGAAGGGCCGCCACCCGGCGGCACGGGCCACGCGGGCGGCAGCGAGGTAGGCCGGGATGTGCTCGGGGGAGATCTCGTCGCTGATCTTGCAGAAGAAGCCGGTGAACCCTTTGGCCGCGAAGTAGCGGCGCCATTCCCGGAAGAACCAGGTGATCACCCGGGTGGCCTCGGGCGTGCCCGCTTTCACTCGCTCTTTCCCCACGGCCGGGTCGAGCAGGATCCACTGGTAGCGGTCGCTGTCGAGCGGGTCGAGGTAAGTCTCGACGTGGGTGACGCCGTGCCGCTTGGCGACGGCCAGCCATGGGTCGTAGTAGGAGAAATCGAGGCGGGGCAGGTTCGCCAGGTCCAGGCGTTCCGGCGCCGTCCGCGCCACCTCCATCAGGCTCTCGCCGGTGGCGGCGATCTTTACGTGCGGCAGCACCTCCAGCCAGTTCCACAGCCAGTCGAGGACGTCGCCGCCCATCGCGGCATAGACCTTGAGCACCGCGTCCAGCCGGCGGGTGGTGGCGTCGGTGACCGTGGCGCCGCCGGCGAGGCTGGCGGGACCGGAGTAGTAGCCGCGCACGTGGAAGGGGCGCTTGCCGGTGAGGGTGACCGGCCATACCCGCAGCGCCAGGGTGATCGGCACTTCCGCCGACCCCAGGCTGAGCCGCAGCGGGATGCGGTACTGCCCAGGCTGCTTGCCGTGCGTCCCCACGCGCAGCCACAGCGTCTCGCGGGTGCCGGCCTTCAGAGTGAGCGGCGAGGAGGGCAGTTCGCGGAGCTCAACGCGGTCGTTGCTCGTGGTTTGCCACTGGGCCTGCACCTGCCGCTGCCACTGCGAGGGCACCTGAACCCGGACGGTGCCCCGCAGCTCTTTCAGCACGTTGAGCACGATCGGGAGGTAGCGGTCGTCGTTGCGCGGCAGATCGAGGGGAAGGGGGGCAGGCAGGCGGCGTCGGCCCTCGTCCTCCCCGAGGGAGAGCCAGAAACCGCGCTGGCGTTCGGCCGCGGTGATGCCGAAGCGCGTGGCCTCATCCACCCAGCCCGGCAGCGGCGCCAGCGAGGTGGCTGGCACCTCGGCCGCGTGCGTGGTGGCCAACGCCGACCAGTCGGGCGTCGTGGTTTGGCCGGCGACGGCAACCAGCATGACGCTGGTGCGGAGGATCCGCCCGGGCGGCACGTCGGGGTAGAGCCACTCGAAGGTGGGGAACTCGCGGCTTGCCCGCCAGAAGTAGAACTGAGCGGCGCCGGGCGCGCAGACGAGGATGCCGTCGCCGGTGGCCCGATGCCAGAGGGCGGCGAACTCGGGCCGGGCCGGGCGGTAGTACTCGCCGGCATCGGCGGCATCAATGACCGGCTCCCGGCCGGCCGCCGGGTCGGCGTTGACCCAGTAGCGATGGTCGTCGGTTTGTGGCTTATCACCCGGCAGGAAGAAGTTGCGGATGAAAAGTTGCTGCGGGGTTTGGGTGCCGTTGCGGAACTCGTAGCTCACGGTCAGCGCCGGGCGATCGCGGTGGAGGGTGAGGGTCTTCAGCACGGCGAGGCCCGAGGGGTGGCGCGCTTCCAGGCGGAGGATTCCCTCTTCTGGCCCGGGGTTCATGATCGCCGCGTCGTAGCGGGCCGCGGTGAAGAAGGCGCGGTCGTCCAGCGTGCCGCCGATCTCCTGGCCGTCCTTCCAGAGGGCGATCAACTCGCGCCCGGAGGGCTTCAGGATCCACGAGCAGACGCGGGCGCCTCCGGCGGCATCCACCTGCAGGCGGCAATGCGCGTTCTCCAGCGTGTAGCGATCACCATTGGCCGTGACGCTGACCTGGGTCCATCCGGTCGCCGGCAGCGCCAGCAAGGCAGCCAGCAAGATGGCGAAACGCACCGCTTCGAGTAGCATCGGCTTTCCCCCGGTCCCGGCAACGAGTAGGGTCTCCTCTGCCATCTGGTTCGTCCGGCGGCGCCTGGATCCTGCCTTCGCCGGCCGGGTGTCGCGGGCCACCGCCGGTAGGAGACCGGGCGGTTGGTGGCGTAGGTGTAGCTTACAGGGGGGGAATCATGTACCGTATCAATCCGCCGGGAGTGTACGCGCACGAGAGCGCAATGACCGAGCCGCGCCTGCGGGCGCGCGTGGAGCGGGTGGCCGCGGCCCTGGCGCCGCCCCGGGTGCCCGTGGTGTTCACCGATGAGCAGCTCCCGGAGCTGATCTGGGAGGGGCGCTGGACCGAAGGGCTGAAGCCGATGGGCACCCTGCCGGAGGTGCGCGACCCGGTGCTCGTCTTCAGCACCTTCCGCTTCGATGGGAAGGAGGCCGAGCGCGGCGCCTGGTTCGACCAGCTCGGCACCGGCATCGGGGGCCACCTGCGCAACGCGCTGGTGGGCGGCGGCGCCTTCCACTGGTTCCCGGCCGGCCTGAAAGAGGATCCCTACCGCAAGGAGAAGGTGTGCCGGGCCTGCTGGCGCCTTCACTTCCAGGTGGGGTGCTTGCACCGCTGCGCCTACTGTGGCTACGGCGGCGTGCTGGTCACTATGGTGAACGTCGAGGAGTATATAGAGCATCTCGACCGCCTGATCGAGCGCCACCCCTGGCAGCTTACCTATCTGCTGGAAGACGACGCCGACGTTCTCTGCCTGGAGCCGGAACTCGGCTGCCTGGGGCCGATCATCGAGTACTTCGGCACTCTGAAGGACCGCTACCTGATCATCCACACCAAGAGCGCCAACGTGGAGTGGATGCTGCCGCTGAAGCACAACGGCAACACGATCCTGGTGTGGAGCCTCTCCGGCCCGGAGCAAAGCCGCACCCTCGAACCGAAGACCGGCACCCTGGAAGAGCGCGTGGAGGCCGCCCGCCTGTGTCAGGAGGCGGGCTACACGGTGCGCTACAAGTTCAAGCCGATCCTGCCGATCACCGGCTGGCGTGAAGACGGCGCGCGCGCCGTGGCCACCGCCCTCACCCGCACTCGCCCAGACGTGATCAGCCTCTGCACCTTCATGTGGATGGAGTGCGCCGAGATGGTGCGGCGGGTTGGGCGTGACCGCTTCGATCCTCACTTCCTGGCGGCGGCGGAGGCGGCGGCCGACACGATCGGCGGGCTGCGGACCGCCCCCTTCCCGGAGGACGCCCGCGCCGAGATGTACGAGCACTACCTCACCGAGATCCGCCGCTGGAATGAGACGGTGCCGGTTTCCCTCTCCACCGAATCGCCGTCGATGTGGCGCCGCTTCGAGGACCGCCTGGGGATGAACGCCGCCAACTACGTTTGCGGCTGCGGGCCGCAATCGACGCCGTGGCTGCGCCAGCTCCCGTGCAGCGCCTGGCAGGGGGTGGAGCGCAACGACCAGGGTCTGCGCGGCACCTGGTAGCCGGCGCCCGAACCGCGTTGCGGGCAGGCAGGCATTGTGCTACAATGAGACGGCCGGCGGAGACATGCCGGGAGAGAGGCTTCGGAAGGATGGAGATGCTGCGGCTTGGCCTGTACCAGATGAACGCGTGGGTGGGCGACCTGGAGCGCAACACCGAGACGATCCTGCGCGCCATCGCGGAGGCCCGCAACCGCGGCGTGGACATCGTGGCCTTCCCCGAGTTGGCGATCACCGGCTACCCACCAGAAGACTTGCTGCTGAAGCCGCGCTTCCTGGAGCAGAACCAGCGGGCCCTTGAGCGCGTGGCCGCTGGCACCCGCGGCATCACCGCCGTGGTCGGCTTCGTCGCGGTGGACGATGACATCCACAATGCCGCCGCGGTGATCCACGATGGGCAGGTGGTCGGCGTCCACCACAAGCGGTTCCTCCCCAACTACGGCGTTTTCGACGAGGACCGCTATTTCCAGGCCGGCCGCGACTATCTGGTCTTCTCCCGCGAGGGGGTCACCTTCGGCGTGGGGATCTGCGAGGACATCTGGTATCCCGAGGGTCCGGCCTACGTGCAGGCGCTCCTCGGCGGGGCGCAGGTGATCCTGAACATCAACGCCTCCCCCTACTCGCGGGGCAAGTGGGCGTTTCGTGACCGCATGCTCGCCACGCGCGCCTCGGACAACGCCTGTATCGTCGCCTACGTCAACCTGGTGGGCGGGCAAGACGAGCTGGTCTTCGACGGGCACTCGATGGTGTTTGGGCCGCGCGGCGAGGTGTTGCACCGTGGCCCGATGTTCCGCGAGGAGCTGATCGTCGTGGATCTGGAGATCGGCCGGGTGCAGCGTGCCCGTCTCAGCGACCCGCGTCGGCGGAAGCAGAAGCTGGCGATGGTGGCCGAAGGGGTGCCGCTGCAGCGGATCTCCCTCGAGCCATGCCAGCCCGCGGCCGGCCGGCCGGCGGCCGTCTCCGAGTGCGCGCCGCCCCCCGACGGCCTGGCGGAGGTCTACCAGGCGCTGGTGACCGGCACGCGCGATTACGTGGAGAAGAACGGCTTCAAGGAAGTGGTGGTCGGGCTGAGCGGCGGCATCGACTCGGCCCTGGTAGCCTGCATCGCCGCCGATGCCCTGGGCCCGGAGCGCGTGGTCGGGGTGACGATGCCCTCGGTCTTCTCCTCGCCAGAGACGCGTGGCGACGCGCAGGTGCTGGCGGAGCGCCTCGGCCTGCGCTTCCTGACGATCCCGATCCAGGAGACTGTCGAGGCCTTCCAGCGCCAGTTGGCCGGGGTGTTCGCCGGCTGCCGGCCAGACACGACGGAGGAGAACCTCCAGGCCCGCATCCGCGGCACCACCTTGATGGCGCTCTCCAACAAGTTCGGCTGGCTGGTGCTGACCACCGGCAACAAGAGCGAGATGGCGGTGGGCTACGCGACCCTCTATGGCGATATGGCCGGCGCCTTCGCGGTGCTCAAAGACGTGCCGAAGACGCTCGTCTACCAGTTGTCCGAGTACCGCAACCGCCTCAACCCCGTGATTCCCGAAAGCACGATCTTGCGCCCCCCGACGGCCGAGCTGCGCCCTGGGCAGAAGGACACCGACAGCCTCCCGCCCTACGAGGTGCTCGACCCGATCCTGGAGCTGTACGTCGAGGAAGACCGCAGCTTTGAAGAGATCGTTGCCCTCGGGCACGACGCGGCGCTGGTGCGGCGGGTGCTGCAAATGGTGGATCGCAGCGAGTACAAACGCCGCCAGGCACCGCCGGGCGTCAAGATCACCCCTAAAGCGTTCGGCCGCGACCGCCGTCTCCCGATCACCAACCGCTACCGCGAGGGATAAGGAGCTGTCGGCGAACCGCTGCCCCTGCTGCGCACCCGATGCCGGGCGCTCCGGGCCGGGCGGCGCAGTTGGGTATATCGGTGCCGGAAGCGGAGCGCTGCGCGGCGCCGAAGGCGGAGCGGGCGGCGAGCATGATCTCGCGGGTTCACGGCGAACTGGTGATTGAGGTGCCCGAGGAGAGGGCGCAAGCCCTGCAGGCGGGCCTGACTCCGCTGATGGAGCCGCCGCCGCTGCCCTCCTTCCGCGTTTTCCCGTGCCCGCACCCCCGCCTCGGCTGGGCCTGGAACTGCGCCGGAGAGCGGGCTGTTGCACGTTGGGGCGGCGCCATCCACGCGGGAAAGGGGCCTGTGCCGCCACACGGGGTACCGTGACCTGGGAGGGGCCATTGAGGATTTCGCTCGACAAACTGCACCCGCCGGTGCGTGAGGTGGCAGATCGTCTCCGAGACCGCTACGCCGGCGTGCCACTCGTCGCGCTGGGGCAGACGGTCTTGTGGGATGAGCCGGTGAAAGCGGCGTTGTGTATCGCCCTGGAAGCCGTCGCGCCAGGCGGGCACGACTTCGTGCTCGGCGTCAATGACCACGACTACTTCTCCAAGACGGCGGCGCCGCTCTCGCCCGCGGAACCATTCGCGATCCTGGAGCACAACGATGGCTCGACGCGCGACCTGTGGGTGGCCACCGGCGAGATCTCGATGCTGTTTGGCAGCGAGACGATCCCCACGCGCGACCTGTTGAGCGAGTATGGCGTGGCCATGGAGAAGGTGGCCGCCGGCTGCCCCGAGGGGCGCGAAGCGTGCATCGACCGCGCGACGACGGCCTGGGGTTGGCGCGGGATCGCCCAAACCGGCAACCGCCGCCAGATCGCCCACGAGATCCGCCTTGCCGACGTGCTGCCGTATCTGACCGAACTGGTGCGCTGGGGCTTCTGCGAGAGCGTCGGCCTGCTAGAGGGCAAGGCGGCCTGCGACCAAGCCGTGGGCTTCCTCGACGAGGTGACCCGCTGGTTGCACCAGTACCACCGCGAGCACCCGCAGGCGCTCCTCTCCGATGCTTACCGGGCGGCGCACCGCTTCTTCTTCTCCCGGCTGGCCGGCTGCAGCGCCGAGCGCGTGGGCACCTTCACTTCCACCGAGGCGCTGCGCTTCAGCCCGGAGACCGTCGGCCGCCCGCGGTTCCGCGTTCTGGATCTCTTCCTGCGTCCCCAGACGCGCGCCATTGCCCGCGCCGCCTACGATGCTGCCCTGGAAGGCTCGCAAATCTACACCCTCGACCGCTTTGGCCCGGGGGCGATCCCGTTTGACCTGGTGGTGCCGGGGCACGGGCGGGGAACGCTGCGCGCGCTGCCGGATGGTGTCGCCGTGGAGACGCCCGAGCCGATCTGGATCGCCACGCAGCAGCCGGTGGAGAGCGCGGCGCAGTTGGCCGAGGTGATGCGCCAGCGGTTCGGGGCGGAGGCGGTGGCCGTCGCCGGCAAGGCGCTGGTCTTCGTCTGCATGATCTGCGCGGAGGCGATGCTGGTCTTCCATGAGGGTGGCTCGGCCTACGTGAGCCGCACGGCGACGATGCTGCGCCGAATGGCAGAGCAGGGGGTGTCGCTGCCACTCTACCCGCTGCTGCGCGTGCGGCACGAGACGTGGGACGCGCTGGCCGGCACCGGGGTGTGCTTCCGGCTGCCGGAGCACCTGGCGGAGGCGTTTGGCAAGCCGGTGATCTCCGGCACCGAGTTTGCCCGCCGCTGGCGCGCGGTGGTGGCCGAGGAAGAGCGCCTCCTGGCCGACGTGGCGAAGCAGGGAAGCACCCGTGAGCTGCTGGAGTTCCTCAGCCAGCACGACGGCGGCGAGTGGCGGCAGCGGCGAGAGGCGTATGCCCGGGCGCACGACCTGTTGCTGGCGATCCGTGACCGCTCCGGGAAGTACGAGGCGCACAGCCAGCGCCTCTACCAGGAGATCACCCGGCTGAAGGCCGAGGCCCAGCAGATCGAGATGGAGAAGGGCGAGAACTACCGCCGACGCATCAAGCCGCTCCGCGAGCGTCTCTGGGAGCTGGCGCAGGCAGGCATCACCACCGGCCCGCAGGTGGAGGCGCTGGAACGGGAGATCGCCGCCGAAGAGGAGCCGCGCACCGCGATGGATCAGGCGATCCAGGAGCGGCGGGAGCGCGCCGCCGCGCTGGAGCAGGAGGCGAAGGCGGTGCGCAAGGCGCGCCTGGAGAACGAGAAAGGCGCCGAGGCCGCCCAGGCCCGCCGGGAGATGGCAACCATCGAGCGCGACGCGGAGCGGGCCCGGCTGGAGTTGGTGCGCCGGGCACTCCTCGTCTCGCGCGGCCTGCCGCAGAGCAACCTCCGCCCCAGTGCCTGGTGGTTCCCCCTGGTGGATCCCTCCGGGCAGTGGTTCGAGAACCTCACCCACGCCATGGAGGTGCGTTTCGAGCCACTCAGCCCCTCGGAGCCGCCGACGCCAGCGGCGACCAAGGAGCTGTCAGCAAGCAAACCGGGCCTCTAGCCGGACGCCACGGGGCGCCCTCCGCGCAGGGGCCAACCGGCACCCGTCAACGATCCAACGGGGCTGTTCGTGGGGCACTGGCCTCCCGGGCAGCCCCAGAGAGGAGTATCGTGCGCTTCTGGAAGGTGCAGGCCGCGGGCAACGACTTCATCCTGTTTGACCGCCGGTGCGAGCCGGAAGAGGACTGGGCGGCGCTGGCGCCGCGACTGTGCAACCGCCACACGGGCGTCGGCAGCGACGGCCTACTTATCCTGCTGCCATCGGCGCGAGCGGACTACCGGGTGCGGATGTTCAACCCCGATGGCAGCGAGGATTTCTGCGGCAACGGTCTCCGCGGCGTGGGCCGCTACCTGCACGCTGCCGGCATCTTCGCGGGCGATACCCTCTCGCTGGAGACGTTCAGCGGCGAGCGCCGGCTGCGCTATCTGCCGCGGCCGGGGGGCGCCCCGGAGATCACCGTGAACATGGGCGCGCCCGTCTGGAACGCGGCGGCGATCCCTGCCCGCGCGCCGGCAGATCCGGTGATCGGCGTGCCGTTGCAGGTTGCCGGCGTCGAGTTGACGGTCACCTCGCTTTCCACCGGCACGGCGCACACGGTCATCTTCACGGAGGAACTCCCAGAGGATGCCCTGTTCTTCGCCGCCAGCCCGGCGATCGAGCACCACCCCTGGTTCCCGGAGCGCACCAGCGTTCTTTGGTGTCGGGTGGAAGCGCCAGACCGGCTGCGGCTGCGCATCTGGGAGCGCGGGGTGGGGGAGACGTTGGCGTGCGGCACCGGCGTGTGTGCCGCGGCCGCCGCCGCGCGGCACCACGGCCTGGCCGGCGATTCGGTGCGCGTCTTCTGCCCTGGCGGCGAGTTCGAGGTGACGCGCGAGGGCGAGGCGCTCTGGCTGCGCGGCCCGGCGGAGATCGTCTTCTCCGGCACCCTCGCGCCGGCGCTCTTGCGGGGCGAACTGGCCGGGTAGGCTTCCGCGCCGCGCTACGAGACAGGCGTGGGCCGCTGCTTGCGGTGGGTGCGGCCGTTGCCCGCGGCCGGCTCTGCCGCCGCGGGGGCCAACTCCTTCAGCTTCGCGTTCTCGCGGGCCCGGCGCACGCTGGCGATCAGCCCGCCCAGCAACACCAGCACGC
>JAAZEB010000075.1 GCA_012512505.1 Armatimonadota bacterium
GGAGCGTGGTGACGAGCAGATCCTGGAGCTGTATGGCGCGCGCAACCTCCGCCTGTGGAGCCTGCGGCGGCGCATGGTGCTCCGCGCCGCGTTTGCCGCCTGGATGCTGAGCCACTATGGTCGCGGCGCCGCCAAGCGGCTGGTGGACCTGGTGGGCGGGGTGCTGCTGCTGCTGCTGACGCTGCCGGTGATGCTGGTCACCGCCCTGGCGATCAAGCTCGACTCACCCGGGCCGGTGCTGTTCGTGCAGACGCGGTCGGGCCGCTGGGGCCGGCCGTTCCGCTGCCTGAAGTTCCGCTCGATGTTCGTCGATGCTGAGGCGCGGCGGGCCGACCTGGAGACGCGCAACGAGGCGAACGGCCCGGTATTCAAGATCCGCCGTGATCCGCGCGTCACGCGCGTGGGGCGGATCATCCGCAAACTGAGCATCGACGAGCTGCCCCAGCTCTTCAACGTTCTGCGCGGCGAGATGAGCCTGGTGGGGCCACGGCCGCCGATCCCGGCGGAGGTGGAAAGCTACACCCTCGAACAGCGCCGCCGCTTGGACGTGAAGCCCGGACTGACCTGCATCTGGCAGGTGAGCGGCCGCAGCGACATTGACTTCGAGCGCTGGGTGATGATGGATCTGCAGTACATCGAGGAGGAGTCGTTCTGGCTGGACCTGCGCCTGCTGCTGCGCACCATCCCCGCCGTTCTCTGGGGCCGGGGAGCCTACTAACCGATGCGCCGGCTGACGGTGATCCTGGGGGTGCCGCTGGACGAGGTGACCCTGGCGGAAGCGGTCGCGCGTATCGCCGCCTTCGCCCGCCGGCGTGACCGCCCGCGCCAGGTGGCTACTGCCAACACCGACTTCGTGGCCCGCGCCCAGAGTGACGCCCGCTTCCGCGACATCCTCCGCCGCGCCGACCTGGTGACGGCGGATGGAATGCCGCTGGTGTGGGCCTCGCGCTTGCTAGGCGGGCGCCTGCCGGAACGGGTGGCGGGCGCGGACCTGGTTCCGGCGCTGGCCGGCTACTGCGCGCGGGAGGGGTTGTCGCTGTATTTGCTGGGCGCCCGGCCGGAGGTGGCCCGGGCGGCAGCTACGCGCCTGCAGGAGTGGCACCCGCGCCTGCGTCTCGCCGGGGTACACAGCCCGCCGCTTGCCGCCCTGGAGGCGATGGACCACGAGGACATCCTCCGCCGCTTGGAGGCGACCCGGCCGGACGTGCTGCTGGTGGCCTTTGGCAGTCCGAAGCAGGAGGAGTGGATCGCCCGCCATGCCCGCGTGCTGCCGGTGCCGGTGGCAGTGGGGGTGGGGGGCAGCCTCGATTTCCTTGCCGGCCATACACGGCGTGCCCCGGCATGGGTGCAGCGCGCGGGCGCGGAGTGGTTGTGGCGGTTGGGAAACGAACCGCGCCGCCTCTGGCGGCGCTACGCGTTCGATCTGGCAGCGTTTGGCGGCCCGCTGGCACGCCACTTGCTGGTTGCCCGTCGTCTTGCCGGGGTGCGTGGAGGCCTCGGCGGCGAGGGCAGCGTGTGGGTGGATGGAAAGGGGGCCCTGAGGGTGCAAGGAGCGCTGGATGCCGGAACGCGGGAGCGCTTCGAGGTGGCCGCCGGTCAGGCGCTGGCGCCGGGCCGCGCGGTGGCGGTGGTGTTGGCGGAGTGTACGTTCCTCGATAGCGCCGGCCTGGGTTGCCTGGCCGCCCTTTGCCACCGCGCGCGGGAGCTGGGAGGCGACATCCGCCTGATCGACGTGCCGCCGCCGATCCGCCGGCTGCTGCGCCCGGCGCGTCTCGATACCTATCTGAACTGCGCTCCACCCGCGGAGGCGCGGTCATGACCACGGAGCGGGGGGGCGACGGCGCTGCTTCGTCTCCGGCCGCGGTCGTGGTCGGAGACGGCGTGAAGGCGATGATTCTGGCTGCCGGCGTGGGCTCGCGACTGAGCCCGATCACCGCGATGGTGCCCAAGCCGCTGCTGCCGGTGGCCGACAAGCCGGTGATGGAGCACACCCTCGAGATGCTCGTCGGGGCCGGCATCAAGGAGATCAAGGCAAACCTGCACCACCTGCCGCACCTGGTGGAGCAGCACTTCGGCAACGGCAGCCGTTGGGGGGCGCGCCTCAGCTACTCACTGGAGAGCACGCTCCTGGGCACGGCCGGCGCCGTCCGGCGGGTGCAGCGCTTCTTCCCCGACACGCTGGTGGTGGCGGTGGGCGATAGCGTGTGGGACCTGGACCTGCGGGAGGTGATCGCCTACCACCGCGCCCGCGCCGCCCTAGTGACGATCGTGGTGAAGCCGATGCCAATGTCGCTCATCAGCCGCTTCGGCGTGGTGAGGGTGGATGGCGAAGGCCGCGTCCGCGAGTTCCAGGAGAAGCCGCCGGTGGAGCAGGCGTGCAGCAACCTGACCAGCACCGGGCTTTACGTGCTGGAGCCGGCGGCGCTGGATCTGGTGCCGCCCGGCGAGTTCTTCGACTTCGCGCGCGATCTGTTCCCGCTGCTCTTGGAACGCGGCCTGCCGCTCTACGCCTACCGCCACGAGGGTCCCTGGAGCGACATCGGCGCCTTCCCGGAGTATCTGCAGGTGCATCTGGATCTGCTCCACGGCGCCTACCGGCGACTGCGTTTGCCGGCCAAGCTGACCGCCGAGGGCGTGTATCAGGGCCACCACGCGCGCGTTCACCACGAGGCGGTGGTGCGCCCCCCGGTGTTCCTCGGCCGCCACTGCCGGGTGGGGCGCGGGGCGGTAGTCGGGCCAGACGCCGTGATCGGCAGCCACAGCATCATCGCCGAGGGTGCCCGGGTGACGCGCAGCGTGGTGGGCGCCCACACCTACGTCGGCCGGGGGTTGGAGCTGGAGGAGTGCCTGGCGTACGGAAACTGGCTGGTGAAGCTGCCTTCCGGCGCGGGGCTGTATTTGGAGGACGACACGTTGCTGGCCGACGCGCGCCGTGCCGGGACGTGGCGGCCGCTGGGCCGGGTAGTTGACTTCACCCTGGCGGCGCTGGCGGTGGCGGGAACGCTGCCGTTGTTCGTAGGCCTCGGGTTGGTAGGGCGGCTGAGCCGGCAGCCAACGATTGACCGGCGCTGGTTCCTGCGCCCTGAAGCAGAGAGCCGCGCTCCTGCCGGCAGCACGCGGCTGCGGCCGCTGCCGCTGCTGCAGTTTAGCCCCCAAGGTCGGGTGGGAATGCTGGCGGAGCGGCTGGGCGTCTCCAGACTCCCGGCCCTCTTCAACGTAATGCGGGGAGACATAAGCCTGGTAGGGATCAAGCCGCTGACCGAGGACGAGGCGGCGCAGGTGTCTGACGATTGGCTGCGGCACCTGGGCAGCGTGCCGGCGGGCCTCACCGGCCTGTGGCAGCTTCACGGAGGCGACCGGGCGCCGCTGGACGAGACGCTCGCCGCCGACGCCTACTA
>JAAZEB010000076.1 GCA_012512505.1 Armatimonadota bacterium
ACGTATCCCAGAGGTCTTTGCCGAGGACCCAGGCGCGCCCGGCCGTGGGGAAGATCAGCCCCAGCAGGATCTTAATGGTGGTGGTTTTCCCCGCGCCGTTCGGGCCGAGGAAACCGAAGATCTCTCCCTCCTCCACCTGGAGCGTGAGATCCTTGAGGGCAACCGTCATGCGTGCGTTCGACACACTGACGAACTCTTTGGTGAGGCCCTCCGTTTGGATGGCAGAAGCCATACACTCCCTCCTTCCTGGCCCAGAGAGATGGAGCCAGGTGGCAGCAAGCGGAGGAAGTGACGGTGCTGACCACTTCCAGGGCTTGTGCGCACTCCGGAGACATCCCTCGTAGCCGCGGAGCCGCCGCCGGTGCTCAAGCATGGCCGCCGCGCGCACAGCCGCCGCCGGGCCGACACCAACGCCGGCTCCCATGGCCAAAAGGCTGTGCGCCGGGCAGACGGTGCCCTCCTGCCGGCACGTGCGCCTCGTCACATCCTGTGAGCGCCAGGGTCCGCGCCGCGCTTGCCGTATCGTCCGGCAGAGCAGCAGCCGACCTTGCACTTGCTCATTATAGCATAGCGTTTCTGCAAAGATCAACGGCCGCTCGCCAGGAACGTCAGCTTTTTGTGTGGGTGACCAACAGGCTGCCGAGCCGGCACCACGGCGCCACAGGTAAGACACAGGAAGCCCCCGGGGCGGTTCCCTGCACGGTGTTGCCACGCCGCTGGGAGGAGCCGCCCCGGCCGCTCCCGAACGTATGGGTGCTTGTGTGTCCAGGCAAGACAGGGGGAGATTCCACCCTATGATTGAGATTCGGGAGGCCCGGAAGCAGTACGGCGACCAGGTGGCCGTCCAGACGCTGAACCTGCAGGTGAACGACGGCGAGATCTTTGGCTTCATCGGCCCCAACGGCGCCGGCAAAACGACCACGATCAAGATGACGGTCGGGATGCTGCGGCCCGACGCGGGGAGCATCCGCGTCAACGGCATCGACGTGTGGCAGGAGCCGCTGCTCGCCAAGCAGTGCATCGGCTATGTGCCAGACAACCCCGACGTTTATGAGAAGCTGACCGGCCTCCAGTTCATCCGCTTTGTTGCCGATGCCTACCGAGTGCCGCTGGCGCTGCGCCGACAGCGCACCGAGGAGCTAAGCGCCGCCTTCGCGATGCAGGATGCCCTGGGCGACCTGATCGAGTCTTACTCGCACGGGATGCGCCAGAAGATCGTGCTCATCGCCGCCCTGGTCCATGCTCCCCGGGTGTGGATGCTGGATGAGCCGCTGGTGGGGCTCGACCCGAAGGCGTCGCTGGTGCTCAAGACGATGATGCGCGAGCACGCGAACCAGGGCAACACCGTCTTCTTCTCCACCCACATTCTGGAGGTGGCCGAGCGCCTCTGCGATCGCGTCGGCATCATCCACCGGGGGCAGTTGGTCGCCTGCGGCAGCCTCGATCAGTTGCGCACCGAGCGCAGCGAGACCCTGGAAAGCATCTTCATGGAGGTAACGGAGCAGTGATCACGCTCCTCCGCCTGCAGCTTGTCGCCTCGCTGGGCCTCAACTACCTCCTCCAGCCAGGGAAGCGCGGGCGGAAGCTGGGGGTCTTGCTCTTCGTGCTCCTCTCAATGGCGCCCGCCTACACCGGCTTCGTGGTGCTGATCGGCCGCGCGTATGGCTTCCTGGCCGCCCACAACCTCCCCTTCTACGACCTGGTGTTGACCGGCATGCACGCCCTCGCCCAGATCATGATCCTCTTCCTGGGGATCCCGATTCTGTATGCCGCGCTCTTCCAGGCCAACGACCTGTCGATTCTGCTGCCGCTGCCGTTGCGGCCGGCGCACATCCTGGCGGCGAAGCTGGGGGTGGCCTACGTGCTGGAGCTAATCGCGGCCGCCATCCTCTTTGCGCCCGCCTTGTTCTTTCACGCGCACTACGCGCGGCCGGGCGCCGTGATGCTCGGCAGCGGCGCGCTCTGCCTGCTGCTGCTGCCGGCGATCCCGCTGGCGCTCTGCGCGCTTTTGTGCATGGCGGTCGTGAACGTTCCCGGCATCGGGCGCAGCAAGTGGGTGTGGCACCTGGGGATGATGCTCGGGGCGCTGGGCGCCGCCGCCGGCATGATGATGTTTACCAACAGCGGCCCGCAGGTGGACCTCCTCGATCTGGTGCAGGCGAAGATGCAGCAGGTCGCGCAGATGGGGCGTTGGATCCCGGGGTCGGTCTTCGCGATGCGGGCGCTGGCCTTGCCGGGCGCTGAGGGGCTCCTCAACCTGGCGCTCTACGGCGCGGCCGTGGTGGGATGGGGAGTCTTGCTGCTGGCTGCCGGCGAGCGCCTCTACATCCGGCCGGTGGTGCGTGGCAGCGGGGTGGCAGCGCGCCGCCGCCGCCGGGCCGACCCGCTGCACGCCGGCAGTTTCCTCACCACCTACGTGCGCAAGGAGCTGGCCTGTACCTTGAAGGACCCGGCCGTCGCTATGAACGCGGTCGGCGGCTACCTCAGCGTGCCGATCCTGCTGCTCATGTACACCATCCTGAAGATCCAGACCAAGGGGCAGGTCGACGTGGTGGGGCAGCTTGCCCAGGCGGCCCACAGCCCGCTGCTTCAGCGGGCGCTGCCGTTCGTTGTGGTTGGCATCGCCCTCGGCCTCTCCTTCCTGGGCACCAGCTCGTCTCTGTTTGCCGCCAGCTACTCGAAAGATGGGCGGCGGCTCTGGCTCGAGAAAACGCTGCCGGTGCCGGCCTGGACCCTCTTCCTGGGGAAGTTCCTCTTCGGCATGGGCCTGGTCACCAGCTTGAACGCGGTGACGGTGGTGGTGGCGGCGCGGGTGGTGCCGCTGGGGGTGGGCGAGTGGCTCTACATCCTGCTCCTCAGCGAGGTGGTCATCGCCGCTAACGGCGCCATCGCCCTGCTGATCGACTGCCGCCGCCCCAAGGTGGACTGGAAGGATACGGTCCAGGCGGTGAAGCAAAATGTGAATGTGCTGCTGGCGTTCGGGGCGACGACACTCACGCTGCTGCTGAACGGGATGCTGCTGGCTGCCACCTACCGTCTGGGGCTGCCGGCGTCCACCCTCTACGCGCAGCTCCTGGCCATCAACGGGTTGCTGCTGGCCGCCGTCCTGGTGGCCGCTCGCTCCCTCTGCCGCGGCCTGGAGCGGGTGTCGGTGTGAACCCTACCGGTGGGTTGACCGACCCCCACCGGCCTTCGGGCCGTGGAACAGGATCAGCATAAGGTTTGCCCTGGTCGGCCTGGCGCATGGCGTCTTGCCGGCCGCATCAGGACAGAGAGACACGAGGAAGAGACGGGAGGAGTGCCATGCTCAACGAGCGTTGGCCAGTACTGACGAGCTATGACCAGGAGCACCTGGCGCGGATCGGGTTCCCGCTGGGCGGGATCGGCACCGGCACGATCTCGCTGGGCGGGCGCGGCAATCTGTTCGACTGGGAGGTGATGAACCGCCCGCAGAAGGGGTTCACACCCTCCTACTCCTTCTTCGCCCTGTGGGACCAGCCGCAGGGGGGCGAGGCGGTTACCCGGGTGTTGGAGGGCATCTTCACCCCGCCTTATGATGGGGCCTCCGGGCTGGCCGATCCGGCCGGCGCCGGGCTGCCGCGCTTCCGCCAGGCCACCTTCCATGCCGCCTACCCCCTGGCCCAGCTCGAACTAGCCGACCCTTCCGTGCCGGTGACCGTGCGACTGGAGGCGTTCAACCCGATGATCCCCGGCGACAGCGACCGCTCTGGCCTGCCCATCGCGGTGCTGCGCTGGGTGCTGCGCAACCCGGGCAGCGTGCCGGTGGCGGTGGCGGTGGCCGGCAGCGTTGAGAACTTCATCGGCGCCGGCAGCCCGGTGACGCTCGTCAACTCCCACCGCGTGGGCGATGGCTTCGCCGGCGTCTTCTTGAACTCGACCGGCGGCGACCGCGAGGGCCGCGACATCGGCACCGTGGCGCTGGTGGCGGCAGGGGAGGGCACCTACCGCACGGCGTGGCACTGCCCCGGCGGCTGGAACACCCACATCCTGGCTTTCTGGGATGACTTCAGCGCTGATGGCGCGCTGCAGGACCCGGCGGGAGACCCTCCCCGCGGCGAAGGGCGGCCCCATGCCTCCGTGGCGCGGAAGCTGATGCTGGCCCCGGGGGCCGAGGCGAGCATCACCTTCCTCCTTGCCTGGCACTTCCCCAACCGCACCGCCGCCGGCTGCGGCTGGCAGACCGCCGCGCCGGATGATCCTGGCGTCGTCGGCAACTACTACACCACCCAGTTCGCCGATGCCTGGGACGTGGCGGCGAGGCTGTTCCCCCAGATCCCCCAACTAGAAGCCGACACGGTGCGCTTCGTCACGAGCTTCTGCGAAAGCGATTTGCCGCAAGCCGTCAAGGAAGCCGCCCTCAACAACCTCTCGACCCTGCGCACGCAGACCTGCTTCCGCACCGCCGACGGCAACTTCTTCGGCTTCGAGGGCTGCCAGGACCAGGCCGGCTGCTGCTTTGGCTCCTGCACGCACGTCTGGAACTACGAGCAGGCCACCCCGTTCCTCTATCCCGACCTGGCACGCTCGATGCGCCGCGTTGAGCTTTCGTGCAGCACCACCGACGAGGGCGTCAACTCCTTCCGCACCGTGCTGCCGCTGGCGAACGCGCGGCACCTGGGCAAGGTGGCGGCCGACGGCCAGATGGGCGTTGTCATGAAGCTCTACCGCGAGTGGCGCCTCAGCGGCGACGCGGACTTCCTGGCGGAGCTGTGGCCCAAGGCGAAAGCGGCGCTGGCCTTCGCCTGGCTGCCCGGCTCCTGGGATGCTGACCAGGACGGCGTGATGGAGGGGATCCAGCACAACACCTACGACGTGGAGTTCTTTGGCCCCAACCCGCTCTCTGGCGTCTATTACCTGGGCGCGCTGCGCGCCGCCGAGGAGATGGCCCGGGCGATGGACGACACGCCGTTCGCCGCCCGCTGCCGCGACCTCTTCACCCGGGGCAGCGCCTGGATGGATGCCCATCTCTTCAATGGAGAGTACTACATCCAGGAGCTACGCCTGCTGCCGCCGGGGGAGACGCCGCGCCCCGAACTCACCGTCGGCTATGGCGCCGCCGACCAGGCCCGGCCCGACTTCCAGATGGGCTCCGGCTGTCTGGTGGACCAGCTTGTCGGCCAGTACCTGGCACACGTGCTCGGCCTGGGCTACTTGCTGAACCCGGACCACGTCCGGCAGACGCTGGCTTCGATCTTCCGCTACAACTTCCGGGATCCCCTCTACGACCACTGGAACACGATGCGCACCTACGCCCTCAACGACGAGGCGGCGCTACTGATTGCCTCCTACCCGCGCGGCGGCCGGCCGGAGCGCCCCTTCCCCTACTTCACCGAGGTGATGACCGGCTTTGAGTATCAGGCGGCGGCGCACATGATCTACGAGGGCCTGGAGCAGGAGGGGCTGCGCGTCATCGAGGCGATCCGCGCGCGCTATGACGGTCGCAAGCGCTCGCCCTGGGACGAGGCGGAGTGCGGGCACCACTACGCCCGCGCGATGGCAAGCTGGGCGGCGGTGCTGGCGCTCACCGGCTTCCGCTGGGATGGCGTGGAGCAGACGCTCACCTTTGCTCCCCGTACCCGCGCCGAACGCACCCGCGTCTTCTGGTCGATTGGCAGCGCCTGGGGCACCTACCGGCAGCAGCGCCTGCCCGATGGCTGGCAGGTGGAACTAGCGGTGCTCGGCGGCAGCCTGACACTGCGCCGCCTGGTGGTGAACGAGGCCCCGCCGGAGGTATTCGCGCCGCCGCGCGTGCTGCCAGCCGGCGAAACCCTGGTTGCCACGTTTCCTGGCTGAGTTGAGGCAGCGATCTTGCCTCCCCCGCGGGCGTGGCCGACCGACCGAACAAGCTGCCCGCCGCTGGCGGGAGGAGCACCAGCGCGCCCGGGTGCGTCCGGGCGCGCTGGCGGCGGGTGAGCGCCGCGATTCTGCTGTTGCTGGCGGGTGCTGGCGCGCGCGCGGCCGGCGATCCTTACGACCCGACGCCGGTACCTTACCTCATCCGTCCGCCCACCAACCCGGCGCACCACCAGGCGCGCGACCTGCTGCCGCAGACGGTGGCGGCCCTCCACGCCGCGCTAGACCCGCTGGGGATCCGTTGGTTCATCACCCAGGGCATCAGCGACGACCGGTTGAGCGCCGGCACCCACCGCCCGGATGGCCGCCGGGCCGGCACCCAGGGCGGCTATTACAGTGCCGTGGCCGACATCAGCATCGCCGGGCTGACCACCAAGGTGCCGCGCAACCGCTGCAGCGCCCGCCAGGCACGCGCCGGCAAGTGCCTCACCGCCGCGCAAGACGCTCAGTTCCGCCGGGCGCTTCAGGCACTGCGGCGCGCCGGGTTCGCCGCCTGGTACCGCCACTTCTACGACCGCGTTGCCGGCCACTGGGAGAACGAGATCCACGCCATTGACCCGATTGCGCCCTACCACAAGGCGTCGCTGCGCCGACAGATGGACGACTACCTGGCCGGCCGCGACGGGCTGGCTGCCCACAGCCGCTACGATGCCGCCGGGCGCGTGATCCCCAACCGCTCGGCATTCTGCCGCCGGGCAGCGCGGAGCGCGCAGATAAAGGGCTACGTCCCGTTCGGCAGCGGCCGCGCCCGCTATCGTTCTCGCCTTTGTGGCTCCTGATCCCCGCCCTCGGTGGCAAGCGGGCCTCTGCGGTCTGGGATGCCGCATTGCTGCGGCGCTCCGCTGCTCCCTCAGGCAACTGACCGGAGTGCCCGAGCCATCGGGCCTCTGCCGGGCGGCCGCGTCGCCGTGGCACTCCGCTGCTCTACCCTGGAAATGGTCTCTTGCCACCCGTCCTGGGTGCCCGCCGGCCATGGAGGACTCCTACGGCGGGGTGAGAAGGTGGCCGGCGGGACGCCGGCGTCCGACCCATCGGCGTCTCCGACCCCGAGGACTCCTCCTACAGCGGTTTGGGGTGCCGCGAACCGTACGCGAACCGTAGG
>JAAZEB010000077.1 GCA_012512505.1 Armatimonadota bacterium
GCGGGACCCATCGGTGGGCAGCCCCGAGGAGGTCGTCGAGGCGGTGAAGGACCACGCCTTCCTGCGCGAGCGGCTGGGGGTGATGGACCTGCACGCCCGCAACTACGCCTTCGAGCCGGCGCGCTCCTCGCCGCATAGCGGCGCCAGTTATGCCCGCATCCGCTCTTCCGCCTGCGGACTGCCGGCCACCACGGCAAAGCCACGGCTCATGCGGAACTCGCCGTCGTAGCCCAACACGTAGAGCGCGTCGGCATCCGGGCGGCGGCCCACCTCGGCGAACAGCGCGCGCAGCACCAGCGGCGCCGTCAGCGGATCGCCAAACGCCTTCTTCAGCGCCGGGCTCACCGCCGCCACCACCCGCCCGACGGTGACGTCGTCGGGGCTGCGGGTGAACCCCTCCTGGTGCGAGAAGTCGATCACGCTGAGGCGCACCGCCTCGATGTCGGCCTGCTGACCCAGGGCGGCGAACGCCAGCCGGTCGTAGATCTCGAACAGCTTGCGCTGGGTGCCGCGCAGCGTCAGCAGCAGCACGCCCTCGGCACAAGAGAGCGCCAGCACCGGGCTTCCTTCCGCCAGCCGCTCCTCGATGTAGTCACTGCGGTGCCGGATCGCTTCGTTCCAGTCGTAAGGCGAGTAGAGCATCAACCCCTCCGGATCCGTTCCACCGCCGCGCGCAGGCGCTCCTCCGGCAGCGTCTCCACGCCCTCCGCCGAGACGGTGCGTGCCGAGGGCAGGACCTTCTCGTAGCCGCCGGTGGCCGCGTCCATCTCGGCGGCAATGTCAAGCAGCACCAGCGCCTCGCCCAGCACCTCGTCCAGGCTGCGCTGGCCGAAAGGCCCCTTCGTCTTCAGGACGTAGTCGAAGGCGCCGCGAATGCGCTCCGAGCCGGAGCCGGCGGCGCCCCACTCGGCGCTCTCGAAACGCGCCCCCAACCCATCGAAGAAGAAGATGCGCCCCTCGCCCCGATCGCGGTCGTAGACGCTCAGCACCGGGATGAAGGCGCCCACGCCGCTCATCGCGCTGGCGATGTTCTGGGCAATCACCCGCGAGACCTCGCTCAGCTTCCCCTCCAGGCTCATCTCCTGGAGCTGGGTGCGCCGGTAGTAGTTGAAGGCGTGGCGCAGGTAGCGGACCACCTCCAGCGCCTTCGCGTAGGCGCCCGAGATCGCCAGCAGCGTCGAATCGTCCACCGCCAGGATCTTCTCGGCCCGGTCGTACATGACGGCGTTGGCCGCCGTGGCGCGCCGGTCGCCCACATTCAACACGCCTCCCGCGTACTTCAGGGCGATCACGGTAGTGCCGTGGACCTCCACCACCCCGGAAGCCGACGGGGCCACGGGGAAATGGGGCAACGGCGCTGGTGCCTCATAGCCCCGTTGGCCCGTCGCGCTCATCGCCAGGGGGTGTCCCTGCCGGCGCAGCAACTCCAGGAAGTCACCGCCCGTGGGGCGGTCCGCTCCACTCATGCCTATTCTCCGCTCCGCTGTCGGTAGCGCCGTGCCTGCTCCGGATCGACGCGCCGCATTCGCTCCAGGAGGCGGCGCGTGTCCGGGCGCTTCACGTCCGGCGCTTTCGGGCCATCGCCATCACCCGGCGCCTTGCGCAGCGGGTCCGCCGGCGCCGTCGGAAGCTGCCGCCGCTCTTCCACTCTGAACTCCTGCACGCTACTACTCCTCTCTGTCACAACTCACCAGCCGCACGAACTCCTCGGCGCTCTCCAGGCGCTCCACGGCGGCAGCCAGGTCGGCCGCGCGTCCATCCACTAGGTCGCGCAGGTCCAGTGAGACCGCCGCGTCGCCCGTGCCGACCACCAGCCGTGTCCAGGTGACCGACTGGATCGCGGTGCTGAACTTGCGCACGCAGGCGCCCCGCACCGCCGCCCGGGTATGTTCTGGCGGGTGTTCCATCGCCCGGGCCACCTCTTCGTCCGTCACCACCGGCACGATCGCCCCTTCCGCCTCCAAGGCTCGGAAGAGGCCCTCGTCCGGGTCCAGATTGTGGTACTCCAAGTCGAGGCTGCGCAGAGCCTCCGCGTCCCAGTCCAGGCCCTCCGCTTCCCGGTACGCCTCCAGGAGCTGCCGCTTGGCCGCCCAGTCCAGCCGGTCGGCCAGCGAGAGGGGATCGCGCTCCAACTGGTCCAGGGTGGCCTCCCACGCCGCCACCACCGCCTGGTAGTCCGGCTCCGTTGCCACTTCGCGCTCCTGCACCGCCCGTAGGTAGAGGCGCTGCACCTCGACGGCCGGGATCGTCCGCCCCTCATCCGTCTCGATGAGCCAGCGCAGTGTTGGGTCGCGCGAGACGCGCTGGATCATCTCCACCGGCCGGCGCACCCCCAGCGGCGGGCGCCACCCCTCCTCGATGAGCGCGAGCACCAGCGAGGTGGTGCCCACCCGCAGCCAGGTGGCGAAAGGAGAGAGATTGGCGTCGCCGCAGATGACGTGCAGGCGCCGGTGCGTCCGCGGGTCGGCGTGCGGCTCGTCGCGGGTGTTGATGATCGGGCGCCGGTGCAGGGTATCGACGCTGGCCTCCTCGGTGAAGAAGTCAGCGCGCTGCGAGAGTTGGAAGAGTGCCCCCTCGCCGCCGGCCGGCTCGACCCCCACCTTGCCGGCGCCGGCGAAGATCTGACGCGTCACCAGGAACGGCAGCAGGCCGGTGATGATCTGGTCGAAGTAGACCGCGCGCGCCATCAGGTAGTTCTCATGAGCGCCGTAGCTCATGCCGTGGAAGTCGGTATTGTTCTTGTAGAGGCGCACCGGCACGCCGAGGCGAGCGGCCCGGGCACGCGCGCACGCCAGCACGATCCGCTCGCCGGCCCGGTCGTGCGCCACCAACTCGCGCGGCGAGAGGCACTCCGGCGTGGCGTACTCCGGGTGGCCGTGGTCGTTGTAGAGGCGCGCGCCGTTCGTCAGCACCCGATCGCTGCGCACGTCGGCCTGGCTGGACGAGACCCCCGGGCGGTCGTAGCGCGCATCCTCGGGGTTGGTTGCCAGCGCATCGACGCGGTAGCCGCGCGCGTCGCGGCGGGGATCCTCCAGGCGGTAGTCCCAGCCGGTGGCGCAGCGGCCGGCGTAGGCCTGTACCAGCGCGGCCGCTTCATCCAGGTGTCGCGAGGGGTCGCGCCCCTCGATGTACATCCCGTATTCCGTCTCACAGCCCAGTAAGCGCATGCGTCTCCTACCGGCGTCTGGGCACCCGGCGACTGATGGACCGTGAAGGGCCGATCCGGAGTCTGGTCGGTTCGTGGCGCAGCGACCGGTCGCCGCGCTGCGAACTGGAGAGAGCTCCACGCCCTGGTTGCCCGCCGTGCGCGGACGGCCCCGCTGCTAGATCACGCTCTCCCTGCCCGCGCGGCGCTCCTTGTCGGGGCGGATCGGCCGGACGCTGGCCACGTTCTCCGGCTCGTGGTCCAGCAGCTTCAGCCAATCCTCCTGGGTGTCGCTCTTGGGGAAGATCTCGTTCTCCTTATACTCCACGCGCACGGCACGCTGCAGGTCCGGCAGGCCGATCCCCTCCTCGGGATTCTTCAGCTCGATGGCACGGCGAATAGCGAAGTCCTTGGCGCGCTCCACCACCGAGACGATCAGCGCTCCGCTCACCAGGTCTTTCCAGTAGAGCGTCTGCACCCCGCCGTTGCGCAGGTAGACCTCCACCACTTCCGTCTCCGGCGTCTGGCGGAAGAGGTAGTCGGTGATTCCCTCTACCAGCGCCACCCGGGCCGCCTCGGGGTCGCCGCCGTGGGCCTGCACCGTCTCCGGGTCGAGCGGCACCTCCGGGTGCAGGTAGATGCCGAAGATGTCAGCGCACGCCTGCCGGTCAGGGCGGGCCACCTTCACCTTCCGGTCGATACGCTCCGGGCGCAGGATCGCCGGGTCGATGTAGTCTGGCCGGTTGGAGGTGAGCATGACGACGACGTTGTCGAGGGAAACCAGGCCATCCATTTCGGCGGCGAACTGCGGCACCAGGGTGTTGGAGATGTTCAGCCAGCGGCCGGAGGAGCGGGTGCGCAGCAGCGACTCCGCCTCGTCGATGAAGATGAAGACCAGGTGGCCCTCCCGCGCCCGCTCGCGCGCCTGGGCGAAGATCTCACGCACCATGCGCTCGGATTCGCCGAGCCACATGTTGAGGATCTTCGGGCCGTTGATGAACATGAAGTATTCCTTCACGTCGCGGTGGGTGCGCTGGCGGTACTCCTGCGTCAGGTTGTAGGCGGTCGCCTTGCCGATCAGCGTCTTGCCGCACCCCGGCGGGCCGTAGAGGAGGATGCCCTTCAGGTGCTTCTTGCCGAAGCGGGCGTAGAGCTCCGGGTAGAGCAGCGGCATCTCAATCGCGTCGCGGATGACCCGGATCGCCTCTTCCTGCCCGCCCACCTTGCTCCAGGGAAGCTCGGGAACCTCCTCCAGGTAGAAGTCGCGCGCTTCGGCCTGGGGGAAGTGCTCCAGCGCCACCCGGAAGTTCGGCTCCATGCGCACCTCGTCGCCCGCTTTGAGGGGAGCCTCCTTCAGCTCCTCGGAGCGCACCACCACCCGGGTGGAGATCCCCTGCGCGTCCATCGCCACGCGCAGGCGGTCATCAGTCAGCACGTCGCTCAGCTTCACCACCGGGCCGGCCGGGTGGTAGCCCAGGTCCCCCACCACGGCGAACGCCTCGTTCAGGCGCACCCGGGTGCCAATACGCAGGGTAGACTGATCCAGGCGTGGGTCTACGTTGGCGAAGTATTCGCTGTCGCCGACGGCGACGTGGGCCAACTGCTCGCCGGCCGACCCCAGGTAAACGCCGATGCGGTTGGAGGGCTGGGTCAGCTTGTTGTAGGCTTCCTCGTATTGAGCCAGCGCCTCCCTTGCCTCCTGGAACTGGCGCTCATCCACTTCGAGCTGGTGGCGGAGGAGCATGAGGCGACGGTACAGGCGGCGGTCGTTCGGCGGCGTTTCCAGGAGGATCTCGTCGAGCAGGGCGGAGGCCTGGAGGGCAGTCTCCGGCAGCTCGACCTCGTCGAAGTCGGATCTCATAGCTCTTCCCCTCGGCGTAAGGGGCAGGCTGCCGGCAGTTCCCACCCGGATGGGCGGGCTCCCCGCGGCCTCCTGCCGTGGTGGCGCAGCGTTTCCTACGGGATCCTACGATCCAGAGTGTACGCCTTTGCATTCGATCTGTCAAGGCAACGGCCAGCGGGGCACGGGGGTTCCCACTCGCGGGTGACCAGGCCGGCGCCGGACGGGCCGAGGAGCGGAAAGCGGAGGCATCCCCAGGAGTCCCCCTATGCCCGGCGGGCACCGTACGCGAATCGTAGGGGCGAAACAATGGCGGGCCAGGCGTACTGCGCCGCAATCGGTCAGACCCGCCAATGCTTCGCCCCTACCACCACCCGGAGACCCACGAACAGCCCGCGGAGGGGTGCTCGGCCCGAGGTAGGAGGGTCTCCGACGCCGAAGGGATGTTACCTCTCCCAGGCAACTGGCCGGAGTGCCCGAGCCATCGGGCCTCTGTCGGACGGCCGCGTCGCCACGGCGCTCCGCTACTACCCTGGAAATGGCCGCTTGCCACCCGCCTAACTCTCGGACTAGCGACGGAGCCCTATTTCATCCTCTTGGGTGCCCGCCCGCCGGGCATGGAGGGCTCCTACGCCGGCCGGCAAGACGCCGGCGATCCGACCACGTGCTGGGTATAGGATGGGGCTCCGACGCCGATACCCTCCCCCCTTGGCGCCTAAATCGGCGTTAGAGATGCCTCCTACTGGCCACCGGCTCCGATGGCCACCGGCTCGGGCGCGGAAACGTCCTCAAACAGCTCGGCGACCACCTGGTCGTCATGCAGCCTGCGCGCCTGGTCGGCGGTCGCCACGATGCCCACCAGGAGGTCGCCCTCCTCGACAACCGGCACGCGCCGGATCTGCTGCCGCTCCATCAACTGCACCACGTCCGCCACGTCATCCGTGGGGCGGACGGTGAACACGTCCGGCGTCATGCACTCGCCGACGGTGGTGCTCAGGCAGTCGCGCTCGCGGGCCACCACCCGCAGCACGATGTCGCGGTCGGTGAGGATCCCCCACACGCGGCGGCTGTCCTGCGAGTCGACGACGGGAACGGCACCGCAATCGCGCTCCCGCATGATCTTGGCGGCGGTCACCACCCGGTCTTCCGGCGTACACGCCACCGGGTCCGGCGTCATGATCTCACGAACCTGCATCGCTCATCCCCCGGTACTCAGGGTACCCGCAGGATCGGCGTGCCAACCAGAAAGTGAAGGGACCAGGGCGTGGCGGGTGCGGCGCTTCCTGCCGGCCCAGGCAAGCGGTGGCGGCGCCGTTTGCCGGCGCTACGCTCCGGGTAGCGGATCCACGGGAGGGTAGCATGGCACACGACCCGGTCTGCCGCATTCATCTCACGCCGGACGAGGCAACAGCGAGGGCGAGCTACCGTGGCATGACCTACTACTTCTGCTCGGAGGAATGCCGGCGGATCTTCCTGGAGAACCCGGAGGCGATCCGCAAGGAAGAGGTGCAGTGGGAGACGGAAGGCGAAGTACAGAGCCTGTGAGGCGCGACCACCCCACGCCGGCAGAGGCCGCTCTGCCCGCTCAGCGCGGGCGGGGCGGCTGCGGCGAACCCCAAGGACCCGCCGCCTTCATTAGAGAGTTCTAATCATCCCTTAATCCTGCCTTAACACCATTCCGTGCCGAACGACAGTCTAATCATAGGTACGTAATTAGGAGCGGGGTACGGCCGACCCGAGGAACCGGCCGCCCCAGCGCCCGCTGCTGGCGCCCGCATCCGACGCCCCGCACCGGCGTGCCGTACCGGCCGCGCCAGATATCACCACCGGCTCGTCACGGTCATGCAGGTTACAACCCCGCGCCACCCGCCGATCACCTGGGTTTGGGCGGACTACCAGAAACGGAGGCCACTGATGGAACAACGCCGAGGCTTCACCCTGATCGAGCTGCTTGTCGTGATCGCGATTATAGCGATTCTGGCAGCGATCCTCTTTCCGGTCTTTGCCAAGGCGCGCGAGCAATCCCGCCGCACCTCGTGTACCAGCAACATGAAGCAGACGATGTCGGGCTTCATGATGTACTGCCAGGACTATGATGAGTGCACGCTGTTGGCCGTGCACAAGTGCGCCCTCTGGCCGGGCACGACTACGCTCAACACCGGCACCCTGACCCTGGGGGTCTATGGCGTTCCCCTCGCTTTCGGCCACCTGCTGGAGCCGTACACCAAGAACACCAACATCTTCGTCTGCCCCAGCGGCAACGCCAGCGACGCCTGTTGGAGCCACACCTACTCCTACAATGTCACCGATCTGGCTGGTGACCCGTCGGCGGCCACCGCGCCGTTCGGCGGCCGGTCGATGGCCGCGTTCGACAACCCGGCCGACCGGTGGGTGCTCGCCGACTGCAGCGGCCCGTCCTGGGGCACCAACCACTCGCGCAAGTCCAACCCCGCGGAGACGATCACGATGTACCAGGTAGTCGGCTACCTGGACGGCCATGCCAAGATGAACAAGTGGCTGCAGGGGCCGTACCCGTAGGTACGCCCGCACGCCTGGTGACGGCCTAGCCAACAGCCGCCCACGCGCCCCGGCCGCGCCCCTCTCGCGTGGTCGCCGCTCGCGGGCGGCTTGTTTTCACCTGCCCGCAGCCGCCGCAGACCACCTGAGCCCCATCGGGCAGCAGGCAGGGGCGAGAGGATCGTTGCCCGCCGTAGCGAACTCGCCCAGGGATGCTCCACCCCCGATCGTGGTGAGACGCGGAGGTTACCATGCCCAGGGAGACGATGTCGGCGCGCGAGCGCTTCCATGCCACGTTCGAGTACGGCCGGCCCGACCGGACCTTCCTCCATCCCCAGTGGGTCTTCGGCGATACGGTGCAGCGCTGGCTGCGCGAAGGGCTGCCGCACGACCAGCACCTGAACGCCTACTTTGGCTTCGACCGCCTGGAGATGGTGCCCCTCAACGCCGGCGTGTGGCCTGCCCCAGAGACCCGGGTCATCGAACAAACGGCGCACTGGCGCATCGTCGAGGATGAGTTCGGCGCCGTCACCAAGCACTGGACCGACCGCGAGATCGGCATGTCGCAGTGGCTGGTCTACCCCGTGCGCGACCGCGCCACCTGGGAGCGCTACCGGGAGCGCCTCAACCCCGATGCCCCCGTCCGCTACCCCCAGTACTGGGAAGACTACGTCCGGGCGCAGCGCGGGCGCACCTACCCGCTCGGAATCCACGCCGGCTCTTACTACGGCTGGATCCGCAACTGGGTCGGCATGGAGCACCTCGCCCTGATGTACTTCGATTGCCCCGACCTGGTCCACGAGATGACCGAGTTCGTCGGCGACTTTACCCTGCGCCTGATCGACCGGGCCCTGACCGACATCCCGGACCTAGACTACGCCTTGATCTGGGAAGACATGGCGATGAAGACCGGCCCGCTGATCTCGCCCCAGCTCTTCCGCGAGTTCATGACGCCGGTGCTGCGGCGGGTCACCCGGCGCCTGCACGAAGCCGGGATCCGCATCATCATGGTAGACTGTGATGGCAACGTGGACGACCTGATCCCCCTCTGGCTCGAGGCGGACGTCAACCTGGTCTACCCGATGGAGGTTGCCGCCGACTGCGACGTGGTGCGCTACCGCCAGCAGTTCGGCAAGGAGCTACTGATGATCGGCGGCATCGACAAGCGCGCCCTACGCGACGGCTGCACCCGGGCGCAGATCGAGGCGGAGCTCCGCACCAAGGAGGCGCTGATCCGCGAGGGCGGCTACTCCCCCTTCGTGGACCACGCCGTGCCCCCCGACGTGCCGTTCGCCAACTTCAAGTACTACATGGACCTGGTGCACGAGCTGTGCACCTTCCGCTGATCACCGGGGCAGCCAGAACGCCTCAACGAACACACCGGGCACGGCGCCCGGTGGCCGCGGTTGCCGGCGGGTGGCTCGTCAACGGGTGAGGAAGCCGGCATTCACCCAGTCGGCATGGTCGCAGTTGATCGTGTCGCCGGCATCGTCGGCAAACAGGGTGATCTCGCGTCCGCCGGGCGGCAGCGGCACGTGCAGGTGCCACACGTCGCCCTGGCGGATCAGCGGGCTTTCGGCCAGCACCTTCCCGTCCACCAGCACCCGGAAGATGACGCTCGCCAGGTTCCAGTCCTTCATCTCGTGGTCGATCCCCACGATCGCCACGAACGCCCGGTACTCCGGCTGTAGCGGGTAGACCAGCTCCGAGACGGCGCTCACGCCCATCCCCTTCGCGTACTCTGTGCCCGCCAGGCACAGAGTACGCCCCTCGATGGAGCGGTCCTTCTTGGCCACCTCACCCCAGCCCACGGTCGCCTTCAGCGGCGTCAGGTCCGAGATGTACACGTCCGGCAGCGGCGGCAGCGGCGGCAGCTTGCGCAGATCAGCGGTGGCCACGCGGCCCGGCGGCGCACCAGCCACCAGCACCCGCGCCTTCAGCAGCGTGCTCTCCGTCAGTGTCAGGGCCCCCGTGTATCGCGGCGACGCGGCGGTGGGCTCGCTGCCATCCAGGGTGTAGTGGAGGGCCGTGCCGGTTTCGGGGAGGGAAGGCTGAAGCGACACGGTCACCGCCTCGGTGAAGATCGCCCGCTCCGGGGTGATGGTGGGTGCGGGCGGCGGCACACGCACGAAGGTGGCCTGCTGCTCCGGCCCGACACGCGCGCCCTGCCGGTAGGCGGCCGCCCGGAGGGTGGTCGTCCGCTGCAGGCGGAGGGGCCGGGTGTAGCGGGGTGAGGTTGGCAGCGGCGCGGAGCCGTCCAGGGTGTAGCGCACTACGGCGCCCCGCAGAGTGGAGCCCAGGGTCACGGTGGCCGGGGTGACGAAGTAACGGCGGTGCGGGAGGATCCAGGTGTGCAGCAGCCGCACCACGGCGCAGCCGCGCCGCAGTGGCACCGTCAGGGTGAGGCGGCCCTCCCTCAGGCTTGCCTTAAGCAGGCGCCACTCTCCCGCCGGATGGATCACCTCGACGCGGAACCCCTCCTGGCCAGGCAGCAACGGCAGGTCGTTCAGCACCACCTCGGCGCGCGTCTCGTCGCCACCCCCGGTAACCGGCAGCACGTAGCCGCCCGGCACCGCGAACAGGTTGGCCCGGGCCTGCCCCGCCGTCACCGTCACCACGTGCGGCCGCAGCACCCACGTCCGGCCGCGCAGGGCGTCGAAAAGGGGGCCGTAGTCGAGGTAGAAGCGTTCGGCCCAGGCATCGGGGGTGATGGTGTGGTCGTTCCCCGGGAAGGGCGCGGTGGGGAAAACCCCCAGGTGCAGGTAGCGCTGCAGCGTGACATCGGGGTCGGGGCCGAGGGTGCCGGTGTTGGCGATCCACCCCATCACCGGCCGGCGCACTCCTAGCAAGGCGCACAGGTTGAGGCTGTGCGGCTGGTCGGCCATCTCGTCGTAGATGCCGTCGATTTGGCGCATCAGGTCGAGGCGGCGGTTCAGCGGGTTGCAGTAGATCACCTTGTCGGCCCGGTGCATCAGGGGGCCGAGCTCCCCCATCACGCTCTCCCAGGAGGCCAGCAGCGAGCGTGCCGGCTTGCCGTCCACCCAGCTCACGCCGTCGTCGCGCCGCGGGTTGTAGAAGCGCAGCCAGTCCAGCCGGTCGATGCAGATCCCGTCGCTGTCAGGGATCTTCTCCAGGTGGCGGCGGGCCTGCGCCAGCAGAAAGCGCTGGTAGACCGGCTCGCCCGGGTCCATCACCAGGGCGCCCTCCCACGAGCCAAACGGCTTGCCGTCTGGCCCGCGCAGGATCGCCTCGCCGAGGTGGTAATGGAGGAAGTCGTTGGCATCGCGCCACAGGTCGGCCTCGCTTTGCGCCTTGCGGGGCGGCGCCGGATCGGTGGCGTAGGCGCCAAACTCGGTGACGTTGAAGTAGCTGAGCACCGAGAAGCCGGCGCGGCGCATCCGGCGGGCGTAGTCACGCATCTGGCGGATGGAGGTGGGTAGCCGCTTGAAGTTGGTCCACTCCACGTCATCGGCGACCGGCGGCAGGAACATGCCCATGTAGGGGAAATCGTAGCTCGCCTTCCAGTTCACCCGGAAGCCCATGGCCATCAGGCGGGCCGCGTCCAGCTCGCCCTCGTAGGAGGAGTAGGCCCCCAGGCCGGCAATCGCGTGGCTGCGCGGGTTGGGCGGATCGAAGTAGCGGGGGTAGCGCCGCGCCATCCAGCCCACGCCGGCGCGCCAGTCCGCCGGGTGCGCCACCAGGTCCATCGCGAAGCGCTGCGTCTTGCCGCCACCGAGGCGATGGTGGCGGCGGGCGAAGGCGAGCGTGCCCCCGGCCGTCGTGGCGAGCGTCAGCTCGAGGGTACACTCTTCCGGCGACAGCACCAGGCTGAGGCCCCGGTCACCGTGGCGCTCCAGGAGGGTGGCAATCGGGAGGCAGAAGGCATCGCTGCGGGTGTGGTCCACGCCGCCATAGGTGAGGGTGCGGTCGGTGAAGGGCGCCGGCTGCAGTGGGTCACGCCAGTCGCCCACCTGCTCCACCGGCCGGGGATCGCCCCAGGCGGTCCAGAAGTGGGTCGTCGAGGGGTCCGCCCCGCTCAGGTGCGTCTCTACCGCCGTGCTCCAGGGCTCCCCGTCGCTGGTGACGGCGATCTCCCAGCGGATGCTTTCCTTGCCCGGCCGGAACTGCTCGACCAGGGTACACGGGCGGCCGTCTTGCTCCCGCGCCAGGCGCCAGGTAACCTCCACCCGGCCACCGCGGCCGGCCACTACCGGCGTCCCCTGCGGCACACATCCGGCCAGCCGCGTCGCGATGCCCCAGGCGCGTGCCCCCCGCGCCGAGACCACGGCGTGCCCGTCGTCGGTGACGCTCACCTCCAGGCCACCCGCGCGCACCACGCGCGTTCCCGCCGCGCGCGCGCCGTTTGGCGCCAGGCACAGCAGCGCCGACGCCACCAGCCCCACGAGCCACCTCCGCATTCCATCCTCCTGCCCACCCACGATCCAACGGGGGCCTTACGGGGCCGCCAGCGTGGCCGAGAGCGCCAGTTCCCAGTTGTCGGCGGCCTGCACGTCTACCCCGTCGCCATCCTGGCGCACGTACACCCGCGCTCCCTCCACGGCGCGGATCTCGTAGCCGGTGTGCTTCTCTCCCCTGCCGGCGGTGATCGTCTGCCCCACCAGCGTGGCCGGCTGTGGCAAGGCGCGGTCCAGCTCCAGCCAGCATGCCGCGCCCGCGTTCTCGATGCGCCGCACTTTGCCGCGCAGCACCGGCTCTGCCAGCGTCAGGCGGTGCCCGTTCCACTCCAGCCGCTTGCCTCCCACCAGTGAGGCGAACCGCAAGGCATCCCCCGTCGTGGAGAGCACCGCCAGCCCTCCCTGCACCACCAGCGGCCCGGAAGGTGTCTGGAGGCGGATCGTCGCGCCCTCCGGGGCGGAGACAACGTAGTCGGTGCCGACCACCGTCTCGATGCCTAGCGCAGCCGCCCCGGGCACCCCCGTCTCGATCCACTTTGCCGAGCGGACCAGGAACCGGCCCTGGCTTCCCTCGAACAGGCTGGCGAACGTGCTGGCGAGCGGCTCGCCACTTCCAGCCGGCCGGCTGCGGCGGCGCACCACGTAGGGCAGCGTGGCGCCTTTCTCCTGCGCCGTCCGCTGGCCCCAGCCCTCTGCCAGCAGGCTGGTCTCCCCTGGCTGTGGCAGCGAGAGCGCCTGGAAGCGCAGGCCCTCCGCCAGCGTCCACGTCGCCCGCCACGGCTCCTGCCCGTGAGCCGCGCGCACCTGGGTGAAGCGGTAGGCCTCCAGGTCCGGCGCCGGTTCTCCGGCGAACCCCTCCAGCGTCAGCTCCCGGTTCGGGCCGTGGAAGACGTAGTCGTGCGTCTCCCCGCCCACCACGCGGAACAGGTCGGCCAGGTAGACGCCCTCCGGGTGCTCGATCAGGAACACGGTGCGGCGGTACTCGCTGGTCTGGGGATAGGCCGCCGAGGAGACCTCGATCACCTTGACGTGGGGCGAGGGGTTGAAGCGATGCAGCCAGCCGCCGCGCCCGCTACTGCGCTGCTGCGCCTGGTCCACCACCACCAGGTTGTGGGCCACGGTGCGGTCGAGGTGGTGCTTGTCCGGGTTGTCCCACAGGTAGCCCAGGTCCGAAAGCAGCTCCTGGCCATCCTGCCAGTAGAAGAGGTTGAGGCTATCCAGGTGGTGGTGCCCACCCCAGTCGCTAGCGCTCACCACGGCGGCGCCACGGCGGCCATCCTTGCCGCTGCGCAGGAAGCCGAGTTTCCACGCCGAGAAGAAGCGATCCGGCAGCGGCGCCGGCGGCAGCGCCGGCATCGGTTCGGGGTCGCGGTGGAACAGCGCCCACTCCGTGCCCTCGCGCGAGGGGTCGCCGCCGCTCAGCTCGCACAGCAGCGAGCGGAAGCGTGGCTGTGGCAACCGCGTGGCCATCACCTCCACCACATCCCGCATCGGCCCGGTAGTCAGGTAGGAGTCGGCAATCGGCGGGTAAGTAAGGGAGGGAAGCAGGGAATCCGCCAGCACCTGGAAGATGCTCCGGTAGCGGGCGTCGCCGTAGATATCCAGGTTGTCAATGCGGCCGCTCTCCTCCTGGTAGCCGGGTGGGTCGCTGTAGCCATGCACGGCATCGGCGAAGCGCCAGATGCCGGCCAGCGTCATGTTGCCGTAAGCGGGCGACTCGCTGGCTGCCCCGTCGGCGAGGAACCACTCATTGATGAACCAGCGCAGGCCCTCCAGCCCAAAGCGCACCCGCCGGGGGTCGCCCACACACATCCCCACCTCGCCCACGGCAGAGCGGTTGGTGGCCGTCTTGTTGTTCAGACTCGGGTCGCACAGCAGGAGGTGGGTGCCCTCCAGCAGCAGGTCACGCTCAATGCGGCGACGCTCCGCCTCGGGGATGACATCCGCCACCAGGTCGTACGCCTCGGCGAGCTGGCTCAGCTCCGTGCCCTCCATCCCCACCGCGGAGAAGCCGCGCCCGGCCGTCCAGTAGCCAGCGTGCAGCTTGCGGTCCGGCTTGTTGGGCGGGCAGTTTGTCTCATCCGCGGGGAGGTCGTTGATGCGGGCGGCGGCCACGTGCGGGTCCATGTCGGCGATCTCGCCGTAGCCGGAGTGGACCAGGTAGCGCGGGTAGACCGTGGCGAAGCGCGAAAGGATCTCGGCTGCCTTCTCGGCGTAGGGCCGCTCGCCGGTCAGCGCGTAGGTGATCGCCAGGTCGCGGGCGGCGCCAGCCATGTAGCCGTTCTTATACGCCCGGATTGCCCCGCTCCAGGAGGAGCGCAGCGACATCCCGAGGAAATCCCAGTGCTTCCCCCCGTAGAAGGTGAACACCTGCTCCCCGCCATAGCGGGTGACCAGCCGCAGGTCTTCCGGGTACTTCGCGTTCGGGTAGACCGTGCCGCACCCCCGGCACTGCAGCTCGTCCGGCCGCTCCACGTTCCAGGTGTACTGCCCGTGGACCGGGGCATACTCGCACTCCGGGCACATGGTGAACAGGGTACACAGCGGCGTGGTCTCCGAGATCATCCGCTCGACGTAGTCGGCCGGCTGCCGGAGCACGCGGTCGGCACGGCTCCGGTAGGCGGCCAGCAGCCGCTGTGCCCAGGCGTGCCGGCGCACGTTCTCGCGCGCCCGCGCCAGATCGGCCGGCCGGATGAAAGTGGCCGGCCGGCGCACGCTCTCGCGGTAGCGCTCCCACAGCGAGAGGTCGTTGGGATCGAAACCGGTTCCGCCCATCTCGGTCACCCTCCCAAAGCGCACCGGTGCGGCGATGCCCGGCACCCGGGCCAGTGCCGTGGCCAGCGCCTGGGGCAGCGGCTTCCCGGCGAAGGCCGCCAGGCTGAAGCGTGCCCGCAGCCGCGTGCCCGCGGTCACTTTCCCCTCGGTGGCAGCCGCGCAGATGACTGTGAGCCGGTCGCCACTGAGGACCAGATTAGGAGCGCCATCGGGCGAGTGGAAGGCAAACCCCTCCCCGGTCTCCGGGTTGTAGGCGGCGGCCCAGGGGGCGGCTGCCTCATCGCGGCGGACGCCGGCCGCGTCGCCCAACAGCAGGCTGCCATCCGCCCGGGGGACGGCCGCGCGCGTCAGGCTCGGCCCGCACTGGACCAGCGGCAGCGACAGACCGCCCCGCAGCGGCACCGGCCCAGTCGCCTCCAGCCGGTACTCATTCTCCAGCACCGGCGAGCCATCGCGCAGCGTGTGCGTCTTCGTCACCCGGAAGTGCCCCGGTTGCCCGGCGGCCAGATTGGTGACCACCAAGCGCACGAAGCCCTCACCGCGCTCCACCCGGGGGGTCACCGGGCCGATGCCGTATTCGTCCTGCTTGTTGTCCTGAAACCAGTACTGGGCGCCCTCGGTGATATAGCTGAGGATGCACAGGCCCAGCAGGTTCTGGCCTTCCGGCAGGCGACGGAACTCCGAAGGGGTGTAGCCACTGCCCGCGGAGAAGAAAGCGCGGACGATTCCGTTCTCCAGGGCGATCCCCTCGGCGCTCTCGCTGGCGGTCGCCGCCAACGCCGGAACCGCCGTCAGGAAGCCCAACCCGGCGAGCAGCAGGCCGAACACTCCACGCCGGCAGTCAGTTCGTGCCATCGCCATGTGCCACCTCCCCCGCCTGGTTCGCGAGCGCGAACCGGGTTCCCTATGCCCGCAGACCTCAGCCGCCGCCGGCCGCACGCCTACCCGTAGCGCAGCAGGTCCCACAGCCCCTCCGGGGCGCCCCAGTCCCGGAAGGTGGGGTTGCCGCAGGGGCCCTCGGGGCGCCGGGCGGCGGCAGCCTCGGGCGAGAGCACGCCGTACAGTTCGGGGCGGCGCTGGCGCAGGATCGTCTCCCGCAGGTCATTCGCCGCGGCGGGCATCCGGTCCGGCTGGTACTCCGGCAGGTAGCCGCCGGGCGTGTGCGGCTGGTAGTCGCGGATGTAGCGCAGCGGCCGGTCGTTATCCAGATCGATGACCGCCGAGACGATGCGGGGCGTGCGGTACTCGGAACGGGCCACCACGACACCGGTCGGATCGGCAATCAGGCTGCGGTGGCGCACCTCGGAGGAAGGATGCGTCACCTCCACCAGGAAGAAGCCCGCGTCCATGGCGCGCGAGAGGTCACGCTGGTCGCGGAAGAGGGCGTCGGGCCCCCAGCTTTGCGTCGGGGTGAAGAGGATATCGACGCCCTTGATGCCGTAGCAGCGGTCCAACTCCACCATCCATTCGTCGGCGCAAATGCGCGCGGCCACGCGCCCGAAATCGGTCTCGAAGACAGGCGTGTCGTCGCCAGGGATCATCTCGTCGTGGGTCTTGGCGATCTTGAAGTAGCGGCCGACCTCCTGACCGTCGCGGCCGAAGAGGATCGCTTCGTTCCGCTCGATGCGGTCCACCACGCCGGCGATCAGCACGTACATGCCGTACTGCTTCGCCTTCTCGGCCACGCGCGCCAGGTTGCGCTTCGCCACCTCGGTATCGCGGGCGATCTGGTCTTTGTCCGGGCCGGCGATCCAGACGAGCTCGTAGGTACAGGCGATGTCCGAGCCGATGCGCCCCGCCTCGTCCAGCGCCTTTAGCAGCTCCTCAATGCCAAGGTGCGCCTCGATGGCAGTGACACGCACCTTGCGCTTGGCCCAGGCCCGCTTCTCAGGCAGCCGCACCGGCGCGGTGAGGGCAGCAAACGCCCGCTTGGGGTTGGCCTGGCGACCTGGGCCCATCTGCGACAGCGGAATGGCCGCGATGGCGACCCCTCCGCCGGTGCGCGGCGTGCAGGCGACGCGCTGCCCCTCGCGGTTGATCACGTAGGCACGCCCGATCGGCATGCCGCAGTAGGGCGGGTACATGTTGGTGATCCAGCCCTGCCCAGCGGTGGCGTAGCGCGAGCAGGCGATATTCACGTTGTAGTCGGTGGCGCGGCCCTCCGAGGGAAAGTCCTGGCTGAACTCGTCTTCCACCGGCTCCGGCTGCTGCGCCCAGAGGATCAGGCCGGCGCCCTTCGCCGTGTAGACGTGGTCGATGTCCGGAAAGAAGCGGTCGGAGCCGATGCGCAGCCCGATCTTGCCGAAGTCGGTCTCGAACACGGGGAGGTCGTCGCCCAGGTCCATCTCCTCATCCGGCATCTTGTGCGACTTGCGGTATTTGCCGACGAGCTTCCCCGCGCGGTCGTAGAGGACCGAGGTGACGTAGGTGCGGGCGCCCTCCTTTTCTCGGAGGTTGCCGACGACGTACATCCGGTGCCGCGCCGCCCGCTCGGCCAGCGCCCGGGTGATCGGCCCGGGGATCGGCTCGCCGTCGGTCTTCACGCACTCCATCGGCAGCGAGACGATGTCCGCTCCGTCGCGGGCC
>JAAZEB010000078.1 GCA_012512505.1 Armatimonadota bacterium
CGAGCAGGATGGGCGTCGGCTGGTGCGCGCCTACCTGGTCGTCACCTATGACTACCCCGACAACCGCCTGGTCGCCCTGGCGGCGCACGTCACGGACAGCGCCCGGCGATTGCAGCCCGTGTTCCGGCCCGGCCCCGATGGGAGGCCGATGCCCGTGCCCGAGGTATGTGAGGAGCCCTACCCCGACGATGCGGATCAGACCGCGGCGCGCGCGGTCGTCGGGCAGGACATCGTGGAGTGGATGCGCGAGCCGTGGAGCGGCGACTACGAGCAGGATACCGGGCGCGAGCGGGTGCTGCTGGAGACCTTCATCGCCCGGCTCACGAAGGCGATGCAGGCGGTCGCGGGCGGCGAGGAGGCCCCGATCCACTTCTACGTGTGGGCGCGGTCCGAGATGGATCACCTGCTTGAGTCGTGCACGCGCATCGGCGTCGGTGCGGTGCGGCACCTGCACGAGCTGCTCGGGTGCCGGGAACCGCTGGAGCAGTTGATCTTCTCCTGCGTGCGCGAGGAGGTTGACAGCCGCTTCGCCCTCGGCTGGACCGGGAGGGGCCTCCTGGTCGCCGCCTCGCTGCCCTGGTTCGGGCGGCGCTACCACTGGCACCGCATTGTGAACGGCCAGGCCGTCGCCCTCGACACCGTGTTCTCCCAGGACCTGTTCGACTTCCGCCAGCGCCTGGAACTCGACGCCGCGGGAGGCTGGCACGACCGCAGGACGGGGAAGCAGGCGGCGGCATCGCACCAGTTCGAGATCCACAGCCGCTTTTTCGACGGCCTGACCGCGCCCTACTGGCACGCCCAGTGGGGGGAGTTGCAGGGGGTCGAGTGCCGCGATGCGCGCGTGCGCCGAGTGATGGACCGCTACCTTGCCGCGGCCCAGCCGGGCTACCTGGAGGCGTTCCTCACGGCGCAAGCCCATGCCCTGCGCTTCCTGGAGGAGAACCTGCCGAAGAGCCGGGAGATCAAGAAGCCGACGGTGCCTCTTCAGATCACCGACTTCACCCTCGGGGTGAACCGGGTCGTGCAGGCATCGCTCGACTTCCTGCGCCTCGACCAGCACGTGCGCCTTCGCGACTGGATCGCCGGGCGCCTGGAGCCGCCCATCTACCGGGTTGCGTCGGGGCGCACGCTGCCCCTGAAGGGGATCCGCCTGGTGAGCGGCAACACGCTGGATGCGGCGCTCGACACGGAGGGTTACGACATCGCCTACGAGACGCTGCGCGACGGCTGCGCCCTGCGCGAGGGAGACATGGTGCGCCTCACGCCCCTCGGGGTGGATCGCGACGGCCAACTCAGCCCGTGCGCCGGGCAGCGGTTGGGGCAGCTTCTCTATGGGGGGAGCACGTGCAAGATCCTGGCGCTCGACTGGGAGAGGCGCCAGGTGCGCCTCCAGGTGCTCCCGCAGCGCGACGGCAACCGCTACCGGCTCAAGAGCGTGGCCTACCGCTCCCAGGACGCGGTTCCCACCCGCGCCACCCTGGATGAGAGCCCGTCCGACTTCGTCGCCCACCGCGTCGAGGAGCGGTTGGTCGCGCTGCGCGGTCACCACGCCTGCGACTGGTTCGACCCCGATGCCCCGGCGGTGCCCCCCCCAGACGCCCCTGTCCGAAGATCGAGCCGTGCAGTGCGAGCAGATGCTCGATGCGCTGGAGCCGAAGCCGGGGCGGGGGCTGCATCCGAGCCAGAAGAGAGCGATCCTCGACGGCATGAACGCCACGGTTTCCCTGACGCAGGGGCCTCCGGGAACGGGCAAGACGACGACCGCGGCGGCGGGGGCGTGCGCGCGCATCAGCGCCCGGCGCAGCGTCGGCGACATCGTGCTCGTGGCCGCGCAGACGCACCGGGCCGCCAATGAACTGCTCCAAGACCTCGCCGCCGCTGTAGAGAGCGCCCAGGCGCAGGCACTGCCCCTTCCTCCCATTCACATCGCGAAGGCGCTGAAGGGCCAGCCGTCCAGCGGCGACCCGCGCCTGCCCAAGGGCAACATCCCCCTGATCAACCCCGCGGCCCCCGTGCGCGACGTGCAGGCGCATCGTAACGGCGGCGTGCTCGTGATCGGCGGCACGACCTCGGCGCTGCTGGAGATGGCCGGGAATCTGGACAAGAGCGCCCGTTTCGGCGGCGTGCCGAGCGGGTTCCAGGTGCCGCTGCTGCTGGTCGATGAGGCGAGCATGATGGGTTTTCCGCATCTGCTGGCGCTGCTCACGCTGCTGCGCGGCGATGGGGAGGTTCAGGTCAGCGGCGACCACCGGCAACTGGCCCAGATCCTGGCGCAGGCTTGGGAGCGCGAGAAGCGCCCGCCGACCGTCCACTACCGCCCGTTCTTGAGCGCCTACGACATGATCCGGGCGATGGCAGAGAAGCTGCCGCGCGCGGCGGTGTGGCTGTCGGCCCTGAACCACACCTTCCGCCTGCCGCCGGGGATCCGCGCGCTCATCGCCCCCCTTTACGCGGGCGACGGCATCGCGCTGGCGGGAGACGCGCGGGATCGGCAGGACCCGCCCACCGAGCCCCCCGCTGCCGGGTGGGAGGCGATCTGGGGGGATCCCGCCGACGTGTTCCTCGTGGTGCATTCGGAGGCTGAGAGCGTGCGCAGCAATCCGCTCGAAGCGCGCGTCATCGAGGAGATCCTGGACGCCCACCCCGGCGCGCCGTCCGGGTCCGTCGCCGTGGTCACGCCCCACTGCGCGCAGCGGTCGCTGCTGCGGCGGCTGCTCAAGGGCACCGGGGATGCCCGGCCCGCGGTGGACGTGATCGACACCGCCGACAGCCTCCAAGGTGGGCAGCGCGACACCGTGATCGTGTCGGGCACGACCAGCGACCCGGCGGCGCTGGTGACCGGCGCCGAGTTTCGGCTCAACCCAAACCGATGGAACGTCGCCTTCACCTGCGCGCAGAGTAGGCTCGTGGTCGTGTGCTCGGAGTCGTGGCTCTGCCACATCCCGCCTGAAGCCGAGCAGTATGAGGGCCTGGCGCTGTGGAAGGCGCTGCCGTGCCAGTGCGCCCGCCTGATCGCCAACCAGGTGGTGGACGGTCACACCGTCAGGGTGTTCGCGGGGTAGGCGATCCCGCGGACCCCCCAACTACCACCC
>JAAZEB010000079.1 GCA_012512505.1 Armatimonadota bacterium
AGTAACTGTAGCGCCGTGGCCTTCACCTCTGGGTCGGCGTCGCCGAGGGCCTCACGGACCGCCTGCAGCGCCCGGGCGCCGCCCAGCTCCGCCAGCACGCGCAGCAGTGCCGCCCGCTGTGGCGGTGCCGCCGGCGCCAGGCCAGCCGCCAGCTTCGCGGCGCACTCCTCGGCATCCCCCATCCGGGCGCACACCGCGGCAAGCGCCTGCTCCGCCGCGTCCAGCTCCAGCTCCTCGTCAGCGCCGGCCATCACCTTCAGCAAGCCGGGGAACTCCGCCGCGCCCGCCAGCGCTCCCAGCGCCTTCAGGGCCGCGAGCCGCACCTGGGGCTCCGCGCTGGCGCCAACCTCCAGCAGCGCCGGGGCGAACCGGGACAGCCCCCGGCGCACGGCCAGGTCGATGCCGGCAAGCTGCGAGCGCGCCTCCGGACTACGAAGGAGCGGGTCGATTGCCGCCGCCAACTCGCCGGCCGGCAGGGCAGCCAGCGCCTCGCGCGCCGCGCTGGAGACCTCGTTGTCCGGCTCCGCCAGCGCATCCACCAGCACCGGCACCACCTCGGCGCTGCCCAAACCAGGCAGCACGCGCAGTGCCGTCAGCCGGATCGGCATGGCGCCGGAGCGCGCCGTGGCCAACAGTGCCGACAGGGCGGCGGCATCGGCGCGCTGGGCCAGCGCCTCGATCAGCGCCGGCTGTCGCTCGGCCGGCAGTTGATCCAGCGCCTGGGCCAGCGCCTCGGTCACCGCCGGGCCGGGCAGCTCACGCTGTGCCACCCACAGCGCCGCGCCGGCCAGCGCCGCATCGGTGCCGTGGAGCTGCTCGAGGAGCAGCGGCAGGCCCTCCTCGCCACGAGCCGCCAGCGCGCCCCGCAGCGCGGCCGCCCGCACCACCGCCGGCGCCTGCTCCGCCCGGATCCGGTCGAAGAGCGCGGCCGCCCGCTCGCGCTGCCCCTGCTGCAGCAAGCGCTCGGCGCAGAGGAGACCCCCCTCGTGGAGGGCCGGCCGCAGGCTGGAGGGGGCCGAAGCCAGCGCCTGCTCCAGGCGGTCGGCGGCGGCCGGCGTGCCGATGGCTCCCAGGGCCGCCGCTGCCGCCGCGACGACCGCCGGGTCGCCATCGCGCAGCAAGGAGGCGAGCGGAGTCACCGCCGCCGCGTCGCGCCGGGCGCCGATGGAGTTGATGACCCCCACCAAGAGCGGGCCTTTCACCCGCTTCAGCGCGGCGCGGAACGCGGCGTCTACCGCCGACCCGGGCATCGGCTGCAGGGCAAAGCGCGCCATGTGCGACAGCTCTTCATCCGCCAGCAGGCGCGCCAGCAGCGGCACCACCTGGCGCGTGCCCACCACGGCAAGCTGCCGGCAGGCATCAATCCGCTCGGTGTGGGTGCCGCGTCGCAGCATGGCCGTCAGATCTGACACCCGGCCGTAGGTGCGGGGCAGCGGGCTGATGCCGGAGAGGAAGCGCCGTTTGCGGTTGGGCACCCCGTCGAGGTAGATGCAGTCGTCGATCTCCTCGTCCAGGATCTCCGCGTAGAAACCCACGCGCGTCTCGCCGGTGCGCTGGTCGGCCTCCCAGTAGTAGGAGCCGGCAGGCAGCGTTTTGCGGAGGGGAAGTTCGATGCGCGCGTTGTCGGCGATGTCGGTGTAGCTTCGCTGGGCCAGGCGCTTGGTCCGGCGCGGTGAATCCCAGAGGGTGAGCGTCAGCCCCCCCTCGGAGTCACTCCAACTGGGCACCACCACCCAGATGCCGTTGAACGGCCGGGTGGCAGTGAAGCGCTGGCCGAGGCGGGTGTAGTCGTTGAGCGGGATCGGCTCCTGGGCCGCCTGCACCGCTGTCCGGCCGCACACTACCAGCAGACCGACCGCGAGGGCGAGTCTCAGGCCACGCATGGTCGCTCCTTCCTCTCACATCCGCCAGGGCTCGCGCATCGCCCGCGCGCACAGCCGGTTGGCCGCGGCATCGCCGACGAACGTCTCCTTCACCGGGTCCCACTTCAGGCTGCGGCCCAGCCTGAAGGCGATATGCGCCAGGTGTCCGAGGGAGGCCGAGCGGTGGCCGATCTCCTCGTCGGTGCTCGTTACGCCGCGGGTGCGGATGCACTCCAGCCAGTTGGTGTGGTGGTTGTTCGCCCCGGTGATCTGCCGGCTTTCCAGGCCCATCTCCTCAAAGAGGCGCTCCGGGCTGCCCTCCACCGGCCCACCGCCGAACATCGTGGTGATCCACCCCTTCTCACCCACGAACAGGCCGCCGAAGTTGCCCGCCAGGCGGGCCTCCGGCAGCATCTCGTAGAGATCCTTCACCTGCCCCCAGTGCTCCACCAGGTGGTGCAGCGTGCCGTTGGCATAGCGGAAGGTGAGCGTTGGGAACTTGCCGCTGGAGGGGTGGAGGATCTCCACCGGCCCGCTGCGCTCCACGCCCAGCGCCCATTGCACCACGTCGGCGCTGTGGGAGTGGTGCCAGGTGATCGAAGCCGCGCCGAAGTCCTCGCAGAACGCCCAGGGCACTACCCCCGGCATCGGGTTGTGGTGGAACCGGCGGTTGTAGGGACGCCATGGCGCCGGACCGACCCATAGCTCCCAATCGAGCCCCTCCGGCACCGGTTCCGCCGGGAGCGCATCGCTGATCGGGGTAAAGCCGCCCTCCACCGTGGACCAGAGGGTGAAGACGTGCCGGACCTGGCCCAGGCCCCCCTGCCGAATAAACTGGCAGATGCGGCGGGTAGGCGGCATCGAGCGGTACTGCGTGCCGGTTTGGAAGACACGGGCGTAAGTGCGCATCACTTCCACCAGCCGGCGCCCCTCGGCGATGGTCAGCGAGATCGGCTTCTCGCAATAGACATCCTTGCCCGCCTTGGCGGCATCCACCGACTGAAGGGCGTGCCAGTGGTCCGGGGTGGCGATGAGGACGGCGTCGAGGTCCTCGCGCGCCAGCAGCTCGCGGTAGTCGTTGGCGGCGACGCAGCCGCGGTAGGTGCCGTTGGCACGGGCCTCGGAGTAAGCGGCATCGGCCCGGCGCTGGGCTTCCTCGCGCCGCGACCGGTCGACATCGCACACTCCCAGAAGCTGGACACCGGGATGGCTTAGGCAAAAGCCGAGGTGGCCCAGGCCCATCATGCCGCAGCCGATGAGGGCCACGGTGATCCGGTTGCTGGGGGCAACACTGCCGTCGGCACCGAGCGCCGAGGCCGGCACAATCCAGGGAACCGCCACCGCCCCGGTGGCGGCGGCTGCCCGCCCTAGAAACTGCCGCCGCGTCAGCACGGCCTTTGGCCCGTTTGGGCTCTGCTTCATCGCGCACCTCCCGGAGATCAAACTGAGGAACGGCAAACGGGGTGCTCCCGCTCGCCTGCCGGCGGGGGGATCGCCCCCGCACCCGGAGGCCACCCGGGGCTATTTCGCGAGCTCCAGGCTGAGCTTGTTGAAGAACTCAACGCACTGGGCCACCTCGGGCAGCGATTGCTCGAAGTTATGCGAGTACTCCAGACCAAACATTGTCGGCTGGATCTTCAGGCGGTGCATCTCGCGCAGCAGCCGCTCGGTGCGGCCGACGCCGGTGCCCCAGGGCACGTCGTGGCCCGCGGCGCCGCGGGCGTGCAGATCGTGCATCTGGATAGTGATCAGGCGGTCTCCCAGCTTGCGTACCCCGGCGATGGGGTCAATGCCGGAGCGCATCCAGTAGCCGATATCGGCGCAGGCGCCGATTCGCGGGCCGCGGCCCTTGCACACCGCCAGGATCGCGTCCGGGCTCCAGTAGTGCGGCGACGCCTGGCGGTCGTGGTTGTGCAGTGCCACGTTGATGCCGTACTCCTCGCAGAGCCGCTCGATGGTGTCCAGGGCGGCGGGGTCCGGCTCGCTCATGAACGTCTCGATGCCGATCTTGCGGCCGAACTCGAAGATCCGGCGGGCAGCCGCCTCGTCGCCCGGAATGTCCTGGATGTAGTAGGTCAGCATCCGCACCCCGGCGGCATCCAGCTTGAGGCGCACCTGCTGCAGCTCCTCATCGCTGAGCTGGGGGTCGAAGTTCTTCGGGATCTCGGCGCTCACCGGCTGGAAGCTGAGGCCGCCCACGTAGGGGAGGCCAAGCTGGGCGGTCTTATCAATCGTCTCGAAGAGGGTGAACTTGTGGAAGGTGTAGGCCTCCACCCCCAGCCGCCAGCCGAGCTTCTCCTGGGCGCGGAGGGCGGGCGTCAGCTTTGCACTGGGGATGGTGGGCGCCGGCAGGTCACCCAGAACGAACTGCGCGGCCGCCAGGTAGAACGAGAGCATCTGCGGGTCCCAGAAGACGCGCGGATGGTGGGCGATGGCGGAGTAGAAGACGCGCCCGCGCCCGTAGTTGCGCACCCAGGCCAGCGCGTAGTCGTTATCTTGGCGGAAAGGATGCACGGCTTCTTTGCCCTGCAGGGCGGCGGTGCGCTCGTTGTCGATGCTGAGCAGCACGCGCACCCGCTGGCGCGAGTACGGCTCGCCGAAGCGGAAGAACTCGTCGGCATACTCGAAATCGTTGCCGCCAAACGCCAGCGCCACGGGGTGCGCCGGGTCCTCCAGCTTCACCATCACGCGCTCCTCGGCATCGAGGTGGCTGGCGCCACGGGCGCCCAGCATGCAGCCGAACTCCGGCCAGTCCTCGATCGCCCCTGGCCAGCGGGTGAAGCCAACCGTGGTGCCATGCACCCCCATCAGGCCGCCGCCCCCGGTGATGAACTCGGTCAGGTTCCGACGCAGCACCGGGTCCTCAAACTGATTGCCCACCGTGTTGTTGAAGAAGACGGCATCAAACTGCCGCAGGCTCTCCGCGGCGAACACGGCGGGGTCGCGGCTGATCACCGTCTCGAAGGCGCCGGTCTTCTGGCCCATCAAGGTGAAAGCCAGGTTGGCGGTCGGGATGGAGCCGTGCCCGCCGTAGCCAACGTTGACGTCGTAGATCAGCAGCTTGCGCGGCTTCTTGGGCACGGCGGGCGCCTTCGCCGGCAGCGCCGCCTCGATCCGCTGGCGGTCCTCGGCCGACACTTCCTGTGCCTCCGCGCCCGGAGCCCAAAGCCCGAACACCGCCAGCACGGCTGCCACTCCAACCAGCCAGAGCCGTTTCCTGCCAAGCATCGTATGCCCCCTTCTCCCGCCCGGCATCCGGGCCGTGTCTTTCTCCGATTCGCCGCCGACGCGGGCCACTCCCCTGCCTACTCCACCCGCGCGCCAGGCCACTCCGCCAGAGGGGAGAGGGTCGGCGCGGGGATCTCGTCCGGCGTGAAGAGGACGGCGATCCGCTGCTCGCCGCTCACCGCTGGCAGGCGCAGGAGGAGCCGGCGGAGGCCCCGGTTCTCCGCCTCCGGCTTGGGGCGTTCCGCCGAGGCCACCGTAAAGCGCGCGCCGGCCGGCGCCAGGACCTGCACCCGCAGGCGCTTGCCTGCCTGCCGCAGCAGCGCCGACCCATCGGCGGCGATCTCTGCTTCCGCCGCCGTGGTCATCCCCCACTCCAGGTCGCGCGGCCCGGGCAAGTCAAACTCGTCCTGGACCAGAATCGCCCGCTCCTGGCGCAGCAGGCGGATGCCTCGCCCCGCCCGCGTCACCGCGGTGTAGGCGTGGGTCAGGTCGATCACCACTGCCGCCTCGGCGGGTTGGCTGTGCCAGCGGACGACGCGCGCGGTGCCATCCACCCGCTGGTCCTGGCCGTCCAGGGTACAGACGTTGTGGCTCTGCGAGTTGAGGCGGTAGTAGCTCCAGCGCCTGCCCCCCTCGCGGCCGTCCCAGTAGCCGGGAAGGTTGTAATTGTCGGCGCCCAGGTCGAGGGCCCAGCGCACGCCGAGGGCGTCCAGCTCAAAGTTGCCCAGGTCGAGGTGGCCATGGGGAACCTGGTTGAAGCCGGCCTTGGCGCCCACCCACAGCGCGTCCGGGTCCTCCCAGGCCGAGCGCATCACCACGACTTCCACCGGCCCGGCGAAGTAGCGGTCCAGGTCGCGGCGGAAGCTCTGGCCGGACGGCGGCTGGTACCAGGCGACATGGAAGGCGCTGGCCTTGCCGTCGCGCAGCACCGCGTGCTCGCTGTCGGCCAGTTCCGGCAAGCCGAACTTGCCGGCCAGGAAGAAGAGGCAGGCTTGCGGGCCGCGCCGGGCCAGCATCCCCGCGTCGGCATAGCACAGGTAGGCCCCGGTGGGACCACTGCCGTAGATCGGGAAGAAGCCGGAGCGGGAGAAGCCCGGGTAGGCGGCGGTGCCCAGATCGTTCCCCAGGGCGGTATCAAGGGCAGCGATGCCGTAGCTGGTGTAGCTGGTGGCGTAGTTCCAGTAGCCCGGCCCCTCCATCCAGGCGCCGTCCGGCGCGTAATGCTTCATCGCCAGCGGCAGCGACCGGATGGCGTTCGCCAGGATAGCGGCGGCCCGCTCCGGGTCGGTGTCGGCGAGCGCCAGTGCCCCCACGCTGAGGCCGAAGTTGCACACCTGGTTCCAGTTGTTCACCATGCGGGGGAAGTTGTACTTCTCCTCCTCGTAACCCTGGCGCCCCGGCTCCAGACCCAGCCGAATCAAGCTCTCCCGCAGCGTGGCGCGCGTGGCGTCGTCCAGGATCGGGTACAGCCAGTCGTAGCCGAGGGCGACGGCGGTGGTCATCTCCGCCGTATCGAGGAAATGCTTCGGGTTCCAGTCGGGGAAGGCGCACACGGCGCGCAGGTCGCGCAGCGCCGCGTCGGCATAGCGACGCTCCCCGGTCCAGCGGTAGGTCAGGGCCAGGGTACTCACCCGGTGCAGGCAGGCGCGGCTCACGGCCAGCAGGCGGAGGCCATCCGGGATCTCGTGGCGCAGTGGCGCGGCGGTGAGCAGCCGGTCGGCCTCAGCGCGCACGTCCTCCATATAGCGCCGCAGCAGAGGGTCGTCGGCCTGGCGCGCCTTCAGGTCGCGCAGCCGCTCGTCGGTGAGGATCAACCGCGGGTGTTCGGCGCGGAGCCCGGCCAGCAGCGAGCGAGGATCCGACGGCTCGGCGGAGACGCCGGGCGCCATGACCAACAGCGCCTGTGCGGTCCAGGCGAAAAGCGGCAGCCTCATGGGCAGTCCTTCCTTTCGCGCGGCGGCCATCCGGCGGGGGTGTCGCCGGTAGCTCAGTAGTGCGTGGCGCCCTGGGCGGGCAGCGGCAGCACCCAGATGTTGCGGTAGGCCACCGGGTTGCCATGATCCTGCAGCAGGATCGGCCCCGGGTTCTTGGCGGCGGCATCGCCGGCGGCCTCGATCTCCACGTTGTTCTGGATCGTGATCCCGTTCTGGAGCACGGTCACCCGGGCGCGGCTGATCAGGTTGCCGGCGTCGTCAAAGCGAGCGGCACGGAAGAAGATGTCGTAGGTCTGCCACTCCATGGCGGGGCGACAGGCGTTCACCAGCGGCGCGGCCTGGCCGTAGAGCGCCCCACAGTCGCCGGTACCCGGGTCGGCGATGGCGAACGAGTCGAGCACCTGGATCTCGTAGCGCCCCTGCAGATAGACGCCGCTGTTGCCCTTAGCCTGGCCAGTGGCCTCCGGCATGTCGGGGCAGCGAAACTCCAGGTGAAGCTGGAAGTCGCTGAACGTCTCTTTGGAGACGATCTGGCCGCCCTGCACCACCATGGCCTCTCCCTCCAGGCGCCAGGGGGCCGGCTTATCCGTGCCCTGAAGCACCCAGCGTTCGTTGAGGTCCGCCTGCGTGCCGCTGAACAGCACCTTGGCGCCGGCGGGTGGTTTGGCTCCCAGGGTGGGCGAGGGTCCGACGGCGCCGGGCGCCGCGCGCAGGGGAAGCACGGCGGCGGCCGCAGCAACCGCCAGGCAGCCGAGCAGAGTGCGAATCCGTTGCGTAACCATGGGCATCCCTCCCGGAGGTGTTCCTGCCCAGGCATTACACCGCCAGGAGGGAGTTTCCTGCCGTCAGCTCGCGGCCAGCCCGGCGGGGGGCGGCGACATCGGCAGCGAGTCGACGCCGGTGCCGGCGCGCAGGATCATCAAGGTGACGTCGTCCGGGGCCTCCCCGTTGGCGAGCCGCACCACCTCATCGAGGAGGGCATCGGCCACGCGCTGTGCCGAATCCTCCTGGTGTGCCAGCAGGATCGCCGCGATGTGCTCCGGCTCGAGGACGTGCTCATCGCGGGCGGCCTCCACCACGCCGTCGGTATATAGCGCCACCGTGTCGCCCGGGCTCAGGTAGAGCGTCTCCTCGTGGTAGACGGCGTCGGCGAGGACGCCCAACGGCGGGCCGCCCCGGTCGAGGGCGATCGCCACGCGCGAGTCGACCCGCGCCAGCGTGCCGAGGGGGTGGCCGGCGTGCGCATAGGAGAAGCGCCCGGTTTCCGGCTCGTAGAGGGCGCACAGCAGGGTGATGAACATCGGCGCCTCTTCGGACAGGCCGCCGGTGAACTGGGCGTAGAGCGCCGCGTTGGTGCGCTGCAGGATCTGCGCCGGCGAGTCGGACTCGTAGGCGTAGGAGCGCAGCACGTACTTGGCCATCGCGGTGTAGGAGGCGGCAATCGTGCCCTTACCGCACACGTCACCGATGACGATTCCCCAGCGTCCGTTTGGCAGGGCGATGAAGTCGTAGTAATCGCCGGTCACCTTGGTTTCGCCGGGGGCCGGGCGCCAGCGCGCGGCGATCTCCAGGCCGGGAATGGTGGCTGGCGGCGGCAGCAGCACCCGCTGGAAGACCGACGCCACGCGCGCCTCCCGCCCGTACATCCGGGCGTTCTCCAGGGCGAGGGCGATCTGGTTTGCCGCCGCCTGCAGGAAAGGAAGATCTTCCGCCTGCAGTGGCTCTGCCCCTTCCGGGCGCAGCACGGTCAGCACGCCCACCCCCTCCGACTGCGCCACCAGCGGCAGCGCCACGGCGGAAGCCGCCCCGAAATGCGCCCGCAGCCAGGGATCCGCCGGCTCGCCATCCTCCGGGCCGCCGGCCCGCAGCACCTGGCGACGGTGGTAGGCGCGCGACAGGAGGCAATCTTCGCCCAGCGGCACCGCCAGGCCATTCTCCTCGGGGTAGGCCATGGTCGCCTCCACCAGGTGCTCCCGTTCGAGGTCGCTCAACCAGATCTGGGCGCGCGTGTCGGGAAGCACGGCCTGCACGCTCTCCACCGCCGCCTGCGCCACCTTATAGAGGTACAGCGAGCTGGAAACGGCCAGGCCAAGCAACTGCAGGCTCTCCATCTCGCGCATCCGCCGCCACAGCGCTGCCGACATGTGGTTGAAGCTGTGCGCCATCCGGCGCACCTCGCAGCAGCCTTCCTCCGGGAGGCGCTGGTGGAGCTGGCCGCGCGCCACCGCCTGCATACTGTGCGCCATGCGCCGGATCGGCGTGGCGATGATCGCCGCCAGGAAGTAGGCGGTGGCGCAGGCGACCAGGATGGTGATCGCTACCATCAGGATGCCCCAGTCGCGCACCGCCAGCAGCATCGCCTGCTGCTCGTGGGTAGAGCAAAGGATGAACACCGCCCCCAGCGGCGTGCGCCCGTGCGTGATCGGCACCAGCACCTGCGCGCGCCCCGTCGGTTTGCACCCGGTCGCTGCCTTGCAGCCGCGGCACCGCCCGCAGCAGTGCCGGCGCCTCCTGGCCGGGGGCGCTGTCGGCGATCACCTCGCCGTGCCGGCCGGCCACAATCACCCGCTCCACCGCGTCATCGCCGGCGGCCTGGCGCACGAGCTGATCCAACGCGCTCAGGTCGCCCAGCCGCAGCGCCTCATGACTGGTACGCGCCAACAGGCGCGCCGCGCGGCGCGCTTGCAGCACCGCGTCTTCCGCCCACTGGGCGCGAAACTTGCTGAGGGTGGCAAACAACACCAGGCCCAGCGACGCGGCAAGGAAAAAGCCCGTGAAGAGCGTGACTGTCCAGCGAAGGGACATCCGGGCGCGCATCAAGAACCTCCGAGCGGCTTCCGCCCTCACTCGCAAGCGGAGCCGCCTCTTCAGGCAACGGCGGTGCCGGCGCCTTGCCGCCGGCCGGGAACAAGACTTTCCGTCACCTCACCCATAACCAACCCCACACCCTTCATGGAGGCAAACCGGCCCCCCCAAAGGCAGCACTGCCGGGAAAAGTGACGGACCTGCCGCTCAGGTGACCCTGGGGCAGTAGTGATTGGTGCCTGACTACGTTGTTACGTGTGGCGCGGATGGGACCTCCCGCGGTGCGGGTACCCGGGAGGAACATTCAGACCGTGCTGGCACTTCCGAAGTTCAGCCACTGTATAGACGCCAATTGTCCCCCTAAGGTTCCCAATTTCCTCAGGATTCGGCAATCCCCACCGAGCCGGTCTCCCTCCTACCGCGCGCCGTTCGCGGGTCTCCGGGCGGTGGGTAGTAAGGGATAGGTGTCAGGTGTCAGGTGCCAGGTGTCAGGGGCCAGGTGTCAGGTGTCAGGTGTCAGGTGTCAGGTGCCAGGGGGTGTAGGGGCGAAGCATTTGCGGGCCAGGCGTACCGCGGCGCACTCGGTCCGACCCGCCAATGCTTCGCCCCTACGGTTCACACACGGTTCACGTGCGGTTCACGTGCGGTTCGCGGCCGATAGGTGGCCGGCACCCCGCCAACGTGGGGCCGAGGGTGGCCAACGCGCTGCGATGTCCGCAGGACGGGGCGGCGCTGCGTCGAACCTCCGGGGTGGGAGAAGAGAGTATGCAACACTTGTGGGCCCCGTGGCGGATGGCCTACATCGGTGAAGAGCCAGCCCCCGGGTGCATCTTCTGTATCAAGTCGGCCGAGGAGCGCGACGCGGAGAACTTCATCGTGCATCGGGGCACGCACGCCTTCGTGATGCTCAACGCCTTCCCTTACAACTCCGGCCACCTGATGGTGGCGCCCTACCGGCACACGGCGGCGTTCGCGGAGCTTTCGCGCGATGAGTTGGGCGACCTGATGGCGCTGGCCCAGCAGAGCCTCCAGGCGCTGGCGCACGCCTACGGCCCCCACGGCTACAACCTGGGGATGAACCTCGGGCGCATCGCCGGCGCCGGCATCGCCGACCACCTCCACCTGCACGTGGTGCCCCGTTGGGACGGCGATACCAACTTCATGCCGGTGATTGCCGACACGCGCGTGCTGCCAGAGGCGCTGGCGGAAACCTATCGCCGGCTGCGCGCAGCCTGGGAGACGCTATGGCCGACCTAGCCGCCCTGGAGGCCCTGAAGGAAGAGTGCCTCCGCTGCACCCGCTGTCCCCTGGCCCAAACTCGCACCCGCGTCGTCTTTGGCGACGGCAACCCGCAGGCTCCCCTCGTCATCGTCGGCGAGGGCCCCGGCGAACAGGAAGACCTAACTGGGGTGCCGTTCGTTGGCCGCGCTGGCAAGCTGCTCGACCGAGTGCTGCTGGAGAACGCCCTCACGCGCCGTTGGATCTACGTCTGCAACACCGTGAAGTGCCGTGCCTGCGAAGTGAACGGCACCCACAAGCGCAACCGGGCGCCCCTTCCCGCGGAGCTGCAAGCCTGCCGCCCCTGGCTGGACCAGCAGCTTGCCCTGGTGCGGCCGGCGGTGATCCTCTGCCTCGGCGTTCCGGCCGCCAACTCCTTGATCCACAAGGAGTTCCGCATCACCCAGGAGCGCGGGCGGTGGTTCACCGAAACCCCCTACGCCCCTTGGGTCATGGCCTCCTGGCACCCGGCCTACATCCTGCGACAGGCCGGCGATACCTACGCGCGCTGCCGCGCGGAGCTGGTGGCCGACATCGACCAGTGCCGCAAGAAGGTGATTGAGTTGCGCCAGCACGGCGACCTGCTCGCCCGACAGGCACCCCAGCCGCCGGTGCCCGCCCCGGAGAGTAATCCCGGCCTGGGGCTTTTCTGAGCGGGTGAGGAGCACGACCATGATCGCCGCCGCTATCGATATCGGCACCAACTCGGTTCTACTCACCGTGGCCGAGCGCGCGGGCGACGGCTCCGTGCGGGTGCTGGCAGACCGCGCGGAGATCACCCGCCTGGGAGAAGGCGTGGATCACCAACGGCGGCTGCAGCCGGCGGCGATGCAGCGCACGGCGGCAGCCGTGGCCGCCTTTGCTGCCAGCGCCCGCGAGTTGGGTGCCAGCCGCCTCCGCGCCGTAGGCACCAGCGCGCTCCGCGATGCCTGCAACACGCCCGAGTTCGCCGACCTCCTCCGCCGTCAGACCGGCCTGCTACTGGAGGTGCTCTCCGGCGAGGCGGAGGCGTTGCTCTCGTACCGCGCCGTCCGCGACGACACCTCGCTCGGGCTGCCCCCGAACGATCTGATCGTGGTGGACATCGGCGGAGGCAGCGCCGAGTTCATCCACGGCGACGCGGCGGGCATCCGCTTCCGCACCAGCCTCGACTGCGGCGCCGTCCGCACCACCGAACGCTTCTTCCACGCCGACCCGCCCACCCCGGCCGAGATCGCCGCCACCGCGCAGTGGCTGGATGCCCAACTGGCCACCCTGCCGGACTTCCCGGCGGGAGCGCCAGCCGTAGGGATCGGCGGCACCTTCGTGAACCTGGCCGCCGTGGAAAGCAGCGCAGCCCAGGAGGGCGTGGCCAGCCTGCATGGGACGGTGTTGGACCAGACGGCGGTGGCGCGGCAGATCGCCCGCTTTGCCGCCATGCCCACGGCGCAGCGCCGGCAGATCCCCGGCCTGGAGCCGAAGCGTGCCGATGTCATCCTGGCCGGCGCGCTGCTGGTGCAGCGTATCCTGGAGCGCTTCGCCCTGCCGGCAATCCGCGTCAGCGTGCGCGGCCTGCGCTACGGCGTGCTGTGGGAGATCCTGGCGACGCCCGGCCCGTAGCGCCGGCCAAGAGACGGGCCGGAGTACCCGAGCCATCGGGTTTCCGCAGTCTGGATGCCGCATCGCTGCGGCGCTCCGCTATTCTCCCAGGGGTTTTCCGGAGTGCCCGAGCCATCGGGTTTCCGCAGTCTGGATGCCGCATCGCTGCGGCGCTCCGCTACTCTCCGGATAGGCGCTATGGCACCGGCTCGGCGGCGCGGCGGTGCTGCTCCAGGGCGACCAGCAGCACCGCGATGTCGGCGGGAGTAAGGCCCGGGATGCGCGCCGCCTGACCCACGCTGGTCGGGCGCACCCGCCGCAGCTTCTCCCGCCCCTCGTGCGAGAGGGCGGTCAGCCGCTCGTAGGCAAACCCCTCGGGGATCGCGCGCCCCTCCAGGCGGCGGTACTGCGCCACCTGTGCCTGCTGCCGCTCGATGTAGCCGGCATACTTCACCATCACCTCTACCTGCGCTACCACATCCGGCGGCAGCACCGGCGTTTGCGCGTCGAGATGGCGCAGGTGGACGTGCTGAATCTCAGGGCGGCGCAGCACCTCGGCCAGCGCCACCGGCTTGGTCAGCTCCGCCGTGCCCAACGCGCGCAGCGCCTCCTGGATGCCAGGCGTTGGCCGGACCATCACCGCGTCCAGGCGGGCCAGCTCGGCCTCCACCGCCCGCCGCTTGGCCTGGAAGCGCTCCCAACGCTCGTCGGTCACCAGGCCCACCGCGCGTCCTTTGGGCGTCAGGCGCAGGTCGGCGTTGTCCTGGCGCAGCAGCAGGCGGTGCTCGGCCCGCGAGGTCAGCAGCCGGTACGGCTCATCGACGCCTTTGGTTACCAGATCGTCGATCATCACCCCGATGTAGGCCTCGGCGCGGTCGAGGGTGAAGGGAGGCTGCTCCCGCACCTGCAGCGCCGCGTTGATCCCGGCGATCAAGCCCTGGGCGGCGGCCTCCTCGTAGCCGGACGTACCGTTCACCTGGCCGGCCGTGAAGAGACCCCGCACCTGCTTCGTCTCCAGGGTGGGCTTGAGCTGCTGCGGTGAGAGGGCATCATACTCGACCGCGTAGCCGTAGCGCAGCACGCGCACCTCCGCCAGCCCCGGAATCGAGCGCAGAAACTCAAGCTGCACCTCCTCGGGCAGGCTGGTGGATAGCCCCTGCACGTACAGCTCGTTTGTGTCCCAGCCCTCTTGCTCGAGGAAGACCTGGTGCTGCTCCTTATCCGGGAACTTGACGAACTTGTCCTCGATACTGGGGCAGTAGCGGGGGCCGATCCCCTCGATGCGGCCGCCGTAAAGCGCGGAGCGCTGCAAGTTGCCGCGAATGATCGCCGCCGTGCGTTCGGTGGTGTGGGTAAGCCAGCAGGGAAGCAGATCGGGGCGCGGCTCTGTCGAGCTCAAGTAGGAGAAGGGGGGCGCCTCCGGATCCGAGGGCTGGGGGATCGTCTGGCTGAAGTCGACACTGCGCTTGTCAATGCGCGCGGTGGTGCCGGTCTTGAAGCGCACCAGCTCCAACCCCAGCGCCCGCAACGAGTCAGAGAGCTCCAGCGCCGGCGGCTCGCCGGCACGGCCAGCGGCGTAGCTGCGCTCGCCGACGTGGATCTTGCCGCGCAGGAAGGTGCCGGTGGTAACGATGACCGCCCGGGCGGAGTAGATCGCCCCGGAAGCGCAGCGCACGCCGGTAACGCGGCCCGCGTCCGCCAGCAGGTCGGTCACCCGGTCGCACGCCACGGTGAGGCCGGGCTGGCTTTCCAGGGTGGCGCGCAGGGTGCGCGAGTAAAGCGCCTTATCCACCTGCACCCGCAGCGCCTGTACTGCCGGACCCTTGCTGGTGTTCAGCATGCGCCGGTGGGTGGTGGTGGCATCTGCGACCCGCGCCATCTCGCCCCCCAAAGCGTCAATCTCGCGCACCACCTGCCCCTTGGCCGGCCCGCCGATGGAGCAGTTGCACGGGGTGTGCCCGATGCGCTCGCGATTGAGGGTGAGGACCAGGGTGCGGCAGCCCAGGCGCGCGGCCGCCAGCGCCGCCTCGCACCCGGCGTGCCCGGCACCCACCACGATCACCTCGTAATCTGAGTCAGTTGCTGTCATCCTCTCCATTATAGCGTACGCCCGCCCTGGCGCGAAAGCGCTGGCGCAAGGGGAAGCAGGCGTTGAGAGCGTATACCCTACTGCGGATGGGTACTGACCACGAGCGTTGCCGCACGAGCAGGTCCGTGCCCGTGCGCCCTACTGGAGTAACTATGGAAGTTGGTAAGCTGCCAGCCGCGCTGCTGGCGCGCCTTTTAGCGCAGAACCAGGTGACCGACCCGCGCGTTCTCGTTGGCCCAGCGCCGGGGGAAGATGCCGCCGCCATCGCGATGGGCGACCGCGTCCTGGTGGCGAAGACCGACCCGATCACCTTCGCCACCGCGGAGATCGGCTGGTACGCCGTCAACGTCAACGCGAACGACGTGGCGACGATGGGCGCCGTGCCGCGCTGGTTCCTCGCCACGGTGCTGCTGCCGGAGGGCGCCCCGGAGAGCCAGGCGGAGGAGATCTTCCGACAGATCCGCGACGCCTGCGGCGAGCTTGGGATCACCCTGGTGGGAGGGCACACCGAAATCACCTACGGGCTGCCCCGGCCGGTAGTCGTGGGATGCCTGCTGGGCGAGGCAGAGCCGGACGGGCTGCTCTCCTCGGCCGGCGCCCGGCCGGGTGACGCGCTGCTGCTGACGAAGGGGATCGCCGTGGAGGGCACCGCCATCCTCGCCCGTGAGGCGAGCGAGGCGCTGCAGGCTGCCGGGGTGCCGGCCTCTCTATGCCAGCGGGCGGCCGAGTTTCTGCATCACCCCGGGATTAGCGTGGTGCGGGAGGCCGCGGTCGCCCGTGCCTGCGGTGGCGTCCACGCGATGCACGATCCCACTGAGGGCGGCCTGGCCACCGGCCTGCGCGAACTGGCGACGGCCGCGGGCGCCGGCCTGCGTCTTGATGCCGAGGCCCTCCCCGTGCTCCCGGAAACGCGCGCCCTCTGCACCGCACTCAGCCTGGACCCGCTCGGTCTGATCGCCTCCGGCGCGCTGCTGGTGGCCGCCGACCCGGCACGGGCCGACGACCTGCTGGCAGCCTTCGCCGCGGCAGGGATCCCCGCGGCGCGCATCGGCGAACTGACGGCGCCCGAGGAAGGCCTATGGCTAGAGCGCGCGGGCGAACGCCTGCCGCTGCCCAACTTCCCCCGAGACGAGCTGGCTCGCTTCTTCGCGCCCGGCTAGCGCCGCCGGCCAGGCCGCGAACCAGCGCGCATGGCCTCGCCCCGGTTCACTCGCGCCCTGGCTCGCGCTCCTTCACGGGGTTTCGGTCATCCAGCGATGACAGCAGCGGCCTACCGGCAGCAGCCCAGTCGGTGATGGCGGTGCCGCGGACGGTACGCAGCAGCATCCCGACGGCCTCGGTGCCGCGCGTGTCCTCCAGGTGCAGCACCATCCCCAGCAGCAGGCGCAGGCCGCCGGTGGATCGCTCGTGACCGACGAGCGCCCCCCACCCGGCGGCGGCGAAGGCCCGCGCCAGCGGTTCCGCTTCCTGGCGAAGGTAGGCGGCCAGGGCCTCGCGCGGCACCGGGGCATCTGCCGCATCGGCGGCGCGCGCCAGCCAGCGCAGGATCAGCATCTCGCCCAGAAAGCCGTTGCCCCACTCCTCCGGGTCGGTGAGCGGGCCGATTCCCGGCAGGAACAGGTGACCGAACTCATGCGCCACCTGGCGCAGCAGCTCGAGTGGCTCGCGCTCCGCGGCTCCCAGCAGATAGAGGTTAGGCCCCGACTGCGCCGCGCCCCCGTTGCCGTCGGCGCGGATCCAGAGAGCAATCGGCCGCTGCAACACCCGGCGCGGATCGCCGACCATCGCCGTGGCCGCGGCACGCACCCGCAGCAAAGCGCGCATCGCCCGCGGCGCCAGGCGCTCGGCCCCCTCCTGTCGGTCATTGTAGAGCACCCGGAACGCCAGCCGCCACTCGTCGTCCGCGGCCTGGACGTAGCCATGCAGCACACGGTTGAACACCTGGCGCGAGACCGGGTCCTGGCGGTGAGCGGCATCCGGGAAGGCAAGGCCGGTGAGGATGAGGCCGCGCTGGGGCGGGGCATCGGCGCGGACGCGGTCCTCGCAGAGCTGGTGAGGCACCGGGAGGTAGGTGGCGACATCGGCCGGCAGCGTGGCGGGGAACGTCTCGGTGAAGGCGCGGCGAAGGGCGGAAAGCGCCGCCTCATCGCACGCGTTGGCGCGCAGCGCGGCGACACTGCGGGCGACCAGGGCCTCCTTCTCCGCCGTGCTCGCCGGCGCCGGAGCGGCGCTCCCCGCCCCCAGGAGGGCGGAGAGCGCCAGGATCAACGGTCGAGCGAGGCGCCAGGGCCACTCCACCGGCTCAGGGCATCTCACGTTGCATCTGGCCGGGCCGCGGCAGGTTGGCCGGCATCTCCGCCGTGCGCAGCTTGACGACGCGCGACTCTTTGCCCCGGAAGACGAGGAGGTCCAACTCGGCGCCCACCTTGCGCTTCAGGATCTCCTTCTGCAGGTCTTCCATCTTCTTGATCGGCACCCGGTCGATCTCCACAATCGCGTCGCCGCGCTGCAGGCCCGCCCGGGCCGCCGGGCTGCCGGCCACCACGTCGCTGATGATGACGCCGTCGGAGGTGGGCAGCTCGAAGTAGTCACGGAACTCGGGGGTGTTGAGGGTGTAGGTGATACCGATGAAGGGGCGGACCACCTTCCCCTGGGTGATGAGTTGCTCGACGATGGTGCGCGCGTGCGCCGAGGAGATGGCGAACCCGATCCCCTGCGCCGGGGCGAAGATCGCGGTGTTGATGCCGATCACCTCCCCCTTCAGATTGCAGAGGGGGCCGCCCGAGTTACCCGGGTTGATCGCCGCGTCCGTCTGGATGAGCCGCTGCAGGGTGCGCCCTGGTTCGGGGGTAATGTCCCGCTCGGTAGCGCTCACCACGCCGACCGTTACCGTATTCTCGAAGCCAAACGGGTTACCAATCGCCACCACCCACGAGCCGATCGGTGGCGGCCCGGCCGCGGAGAGGTTCGCCTGCGGCAGGCGGCTGCCCGAAACCCGAACGACCGCCAGGTCCGACTGCTCGTCCTGACCGACCACTTTGCCGGTGAACTGACGCTTGTCGGGCAGGGTCACCTTGATCTCGCGGGCATCTTTGACGACGTGCGCGTTGGTCAGCACGTAGCCCCGACGCGCGTCGATGATCACGCCCGAGCCCTTGCCTTGCTGCGGCATCGGCGAGCCATGGTCGCCGAAGAAGTCGCGGAAGATGTCCGGCACTTCGGCACGCTTGGGCATCACCCGGGTGTCAATACTGACCACCGCCGGCCCGACCTGTTTCACCGCCTCGGCCACCGACTCCGCCCCGGTGGGGTTAGGGATCACCGCGGCCGTCTCCTTCACCGGGCTGGGCGGGGGCACGGCCGCGACAGGGGTGCGCGACTTCCCGGTGACGTTGACCACAAGGAGGCCACCAAGGACGGCGCCCAAGAGCGCGGCCAGGAAGTAACCCAATGCGGATCCGCGTTCGTTGCGTCTCACCAATCAATCCTCCAGGGGCAGTGCAATCCCGCCCGGTGGGCAGGTGGGCGTGTGTCGCCAGGTCCCATTATAGCACGGGCATCATTCTGTACCAAGATGGCGGGCGCTCTTGCAAGGTTCCGTGATAGGTGTCAGGTGTCAGGTGTCAGGTGTCAGGTGTCAGGGTGCGTAGGGGCGAAGCATTGGCGGGCGAGGCGTACTGCGCCGCAATCGGTCCGACCCGCCAATGCTTCGCCCCTACGGTTTGCGTACGGTTCGCGGCACCCCAAGGGATCCTCGGCGTCGGGACACCCTTCCCACGCCGTGTCCCTGCCGTAGGAAGGCGTCTCCGACGCCGAAGGGAATAGGGGTGGCTACTTCAGGCGCACCAGTACCCGCAGCGTCTTGCGCGAGTAGCTCCCGGCGTTAGCCGCGAACGTCCAATCGCGCGTGCGGGCATCGAGGTCGCTGTTGCCGATGCCGATGTCGGCCGAGGCGCCCGCCTTCCAGTTGTTGAAGGCGAACAGCGTCTGCTTTGCCTCCGGGTTGTGGACCTGCATGCTGCCGTAGCCATCCACCGGGTCACTGTACTGGTCACCGAAGTCCCACACCTCCGCGGAGGCGTTCGGCACGCCGCTGGCGTTGAGCGGGCCGTAGTTGTGCGGCCAGAACTCGATGTTCCCGGCGAGCCCCTCGCCGTTCACAATCCCCGGCACGTTGGAGACCACCTGCAGGTTCGTCACCGGCTGCTGGAACACGGCCTGCGAGGCCACGGTCGGCACCCCGATCTTCGCCAGGTCGTCGGTGAAGGCATCCATGGAGACGAAGAGGTACTGCTTCTGCTCGCCCGGCTTGCGCAGCTCCAGGAAGTAGGCGATGCGGTCGAACGGCCGGCGGATCTGGGCGCGCCGGTCCACGTCGTAGGTGATGTTAGCGCCAGCCTTGGCGAGGTTGAGGGCATACACGAGCTCGTACCCCTGCGCCTCGGGCAGGTCCAGGGTGGTGAAGTCAATCGGCGGCACGGTGCCGGCGCGGAAGGCAGCGGCGGGCAGCCCTTCCTTGTTGCTCAGGTTCGGTTCGGCGTTGCGGTGCCAGGCGAAGCGCACGCCGGTGGGCTCCGTCACCTCCGGCGAGGAGAGGAGCACCGAGTCGCCTTCGATGACCGCCTCGGCGGCAACCCAATCGTCGGCACCCTTGCCGGCGATCTCGAACCAGGTCAGCGGCTTACCGTCACGCGAGACCAGGCCGCCGCGGGCGTTGTCGAAGCGTACGCGCAGCTTCGCGCCCTCCACCGCCATCGAGCGGTAAACCGGGCCGGCGCAGACCACCTCCTTGCGGCCGTAGGTCTTGGCCAACGCCCAGAGGGCCAGGCGGCGCCCCACTTCCTGTTTGTTCTTCGGGTGAATGTCGTTTAGGTCGCCGATGTCGTTGGTGACGACCATCCCGGTGTTGGGGATCGCCTGGGCGGCCGCCTGCGCCTCCCAGAAGGTCGCCACCGCGTTCGGGTCTTCGTTGCCGTAGTTGAAGGGGGCAATCTGCACGTAGTAGAAGGGGAAGTCGCCCTGCCCCCACAACTGGCGCCAACCGTTCACCAGCGCCTTCATCTTGTCGGTGTAGAGCATCCCATCCCAGTGGTTGCTTTCACCCTGGTACCAGATGGCGCCCCGGATGGCGAAGGGGATGAGCGGGTGGATCATCGCGTTGTAGAGGGTGCTGGGCTGCGTTTCGCGGGTCAGCGGCTGCAGCTCCGCCGGGAACGCAGGCATTGGCGGCACGAACTCGCCCTTGGGCACTGTCGCGCGGGCGGTCTGAATCCACTGCTCCAGGGTGTTCAGGTAGTTGCGGATGCCCTCCTTGTAGGCGCCGGTGCGCGGGTCGGCCAGCAAGATCTGCCGGCGGAAGGCCTCCAGGCTGGGCACGGCGTCGAAGCCGACCGGCGGGGTCCACGGCTCGATCATAGTGCCGCCCCAGGAAGAGTTCACCAGGCCAATCGGCACCTTCAGCTCGCGGTAGAGCTCGCGCGCCATGAAGTAGCCGCAGGCGGTGAAGTTGCCGACCGTCTCGGGGCTGCACACCTGCCATGGCAGGTTCAGCTCCACGTCCTTGGCCGGCTGGGGCGCGGCGATGCACTTCACCTTAATGTGGCGAATCTGCGGCAAGTTGGCCGCGGCCGCTTCCTGCGGGAAGTTGAGGCTCGCGCCGACGGGCCACTCCATATTGGACTGCCCGGAGCAGAGCCACACCTCGCCAATCAGCACGTCGTCCAGGGTCACGGTGTTTTTGCCGGTGACGGTGAGGGTGAACGGTCCGCCAGCCGGCAGCGCCGGCAGCTTCACCCGCCACTCGCCCTGGCCGTTGGCGGTCGCCTTCACGGCCGGACGGTCGCCAAGGCGAACGGAGACTTCCTCGCCGGGGGCAGCCCAGCCCCAGACGGGGATCGGCCGGTCGCGTTGGAGGACCATGTGGCTGCCAAACACCTTGGGCAGTGAGACATCGGCGCGCGCGGGCAACGCCGCGGCAAGCGCGGCCGCCGCCGCCAGCCAGGGCAGAATGCGCTGTTTCATGCGGAGGTTCCCTTCTCAGGTGGTCTCCCGCGCGGGTGGAGGCATGCAGCGGCCGCCCGCCACGGGGAGACCATCACTTTCCACGGGGTGATTACCTGCTGAGGGAATAATAGCACGCTTTCCCGACGGACGCAACTGGGGCGCGGCCGTGCTTCCGCACAGGAACCGGGTGCCGGGAGGGCGAACATGCCGGCAGCACCGGGGAGGAGGCAACACGGATGTTCATTGTTCACGTCCAGGTCCAAGTGAAGCCAGAGTGCGTGGAGAGCTTCAAGCAGGCGACGGTCGAGAACGCCCGCAACAGCGTGCAGGAGCCGGGGGTTGCCCGCTTCGATGTGGTGCAGCAGATAGATGACCCGACGCGCTTCGTGCTGGTGGAGGTCTACCGCACGCCGGAGGATGCCAACAAGCATAAGGAAACGACGCACTACCAGACCTGGCGCGACACGGTGGCGGACATGATGGCAGAGCCGCGCGCGAGCCGGAAGTTTGTCAACGTGTTCCCTGAGGACCGGGGTTGGGGGTAGGCGGTTAGGGGGTAGGTGATGGGTGGTAGGTGAGAGGTGAGAGGTGAGAGGTGATGGGTGTCAGGTGATAGGTGTCAGGCGGTAGGTGTACTGCCAACGGACGTTGCCCTACAGGCGGGTACTGAGCACCCGCCTGGGAAACTGTCATCCTGAGCGTAGCGAAGGATCTCTTCCCCAGGCGATGCTGTCGCTGCAGTGCCGCCTGCGCGTCTCAGGGACAGATCCTTCGCTATGCTCAGAGCCTGCCCTGAGCGTAGCGAAGGGATGACAGATTCCCGCCTGTCTGCTAACTGTAGTCAGTACACCTACCACCTTTCACCTACCACCCATCACCTACCACCTCTCCCCGGTCGGGTCGGAGGTAAGATAAAGGAATGCGCTTTGAGTTTGCCACGGCGGGGCGAATCGTTTTCGGGGAGGGCACGCTGAAGGAGGCGGCGCCCGCGGCGGCGGCACTGGGCCGGCGCGCACTGGTGGTCACCGGCGCCAACCCGGAGCGGGCCGCCCCCCTGATGGAGGCCCTGTTGGCGCAGGGGGTAGAGCGGGTCCTCTTTCCCGTATCCGGCGAGCCAACCACCGACACGGCGCGCGCGGGCACGGCGCGGGCAAGGGAGACCGGGTGCGACCTGGTGATCGGCCTCGGCGGCGGGAGCGCACTGGATGCCGGCAAGGCGATCGCTGCCCTCCTCACCAACGGGGGCGACCCGCTCGATTACCTGGAGGTGGTCGGGCGCGGGCAGGCGCTGGAGGTGCCCTCGGCGCCGTACCTCGCGATCCCCACCACCGCCGGCACTGGCGCCGAGGTGACGCGCAACGCGGTGCTGGCATCCCCGGAGCACCGGGTGAAAGCCTCGCTGCGCAGCCCGACGATGCTGCCCCGGCTGGCCATCGTGGATCCGGAGCTGACCTACAGCCTGCCGGCCGAGGTCACCGCCGCCACCGGCTTGGATGCCCTCACCCAGCTCATCGAGCCGTTCGTCTCGGCACGCGCCAACCCGTTGGTGGACGGCCTGTGCCGCGAGGGGATCGGTCGCATCGCCCGTTCGCTGCGCCGGGCCACCACCCACGGCGACGATCCAGACGCCCGGCGCGACCTGGCGCTGGCGAGTCTCTTCGGCGGCCTGGCGCTGGCGAACGCCGGCCTGGGCGCCGTCCACGGCTTCGCCGGCCCGATCGGGGGGATGTTCCCGGCGCCACACGGCGCGGTGTGCGCGCGCCTACTCCCCTACGTGATGGACGCCAACCTGCGCGCCCTGGCCGCCCGCGAGCCGGATCACCCGGCCCTCTCGCGCTATGCCACGGTGGCCGCGCTGCTCACCGGCAACCCCGCGGCCACCGCCAGCGACGGCGTCGCCTGGGCGGCCGACCTGATGGCTGCCCTCGCGGTGCCCCCGCTGGCGACCTACGGGATGACGCCGGCCGATGTGCCGGTGCTGGTGGAGAAGGCCTCCGCCGCCAGCAGCATGAAAGCAAACCCGGTGCGCCTCACACCGGAGGAGATGACCAGCATCCTGATGCAGGCGCTCTAGTCAGGTGTCAGGTGATAGGTGTCAGGTGATAGGTGTCAGGTGATAGGTGTCAGGTGATGGGTGTCAGGCGGTAGGTGTACTGACTACAGTTAGCAGACAGGCGGGAATCTGTCATCCTGAGCGAAGCGAAGGATCTCTTCCCCAGGCGGTGC
>JAAZEB010000080.1 GCA_012512505.1 Armatimonadota bacterium
GCGCGCCGCGTGGTGCGACTACTCTGGCCCGGTGGAGGGCAAGTGGGTCGGCATCGCCGTCTTCGACCACCCGGGCAACCTGCGCTACCCCACCTACTGGCACGTGCGCGACTACGGCCTGATGACCGCCAACATGTTCGGCCTCTCGGCGTTCTACAACGACCCGGAGCGCCGCGGCGACTACGTGCTGCCGGCCGGCCAGAGCCTGCGCTTCCGCTACCGCATCTACGTCCACCCCGGCGATGCCCGCCAGGGCGCCGTCGCCGCCAAGTACCACGACTTCATCAATCCCCCAGCCGTCACCGTGGCAGCCTAACGCGCCGCACCACGCGCAACCCTTCGGCGTCGGAAACCCCTCCTACCCCGGGACACCCGTTCCGGAGGAGAAGGGGTTTCCGACCATCCTCCTACCTGTCGGCGTCAGAGACCGCGGTCGGAGCGCCGGCCAGAGGCCGGCGATCCGGCCGTGTGCCGCGATTGGGGGTGCGGACACCCGGGTAAAACAACGCGGATTGGCGTCGAGGGGAGGAGCCGATGGCTGCGAAGGTGTTGGAAGGGCCGCTGATTCTGGAGCCGGTGAGCCAGTTCGAGCGAATGCCGCGGGAACTGCAGGGCCCCGATCTGCGCGGCCGCGACGTGGTGAACCCGGTGGGCAACATCGTGGGGCGGGTGGAAGACCTGTTCGTTGATGCCGGCACCAACGAGGTAAAACTAGTGCGCCTCCAGTTGACCGGCACGCACGGGCGCGCCACCCGGGAGGTGCTGGTGCCGCTGGAAGACGTGGAGATCCTCAACGACCGGGAGGTGCGCGTGCGCCCGGTGGAAGCCGGCCTCTAGAGGGTGTTTGCCCCGCCCGGCGGCGGCACGCCTGAGGGCCGGCCGTGCCCACCGCCGCTGCCAGGGCGGCCTGCCGTGGCCGCCCGGCAGAGCCGGCTCCGGCGCAGGAGGTGAGCGTTCGGCCGAGAAGACTCATCGCGGCAGCGATTCCTTGTGCGAAAGGAGTGCCCGATGAGTTTCGGCACCATGTCGTTCTTCAGCAAGGCCCTTGGCCGTCCGAAGAGCTATACCATTCTGCTCCCCGATTACGAAGGCGCCACGGGCGGGCCGTATCCGGTCCTCTACCTGTTGCACGGTCTCTCCGATGACCACCGCGCCTGGTCGTCGTGGACCAGCCTCGACCGCTACGTGCGCCCGTTCCCCTTGATCGTGGTGATGCCCGACGGCGAGCGGTCCTTCTACAACAACACTGCCGACGGCGCTCCCTACGAGGATTACCTGATGCAGGACCTGATCCCCCACGTGGAGGGCTGCTATAACGTGCTGAAAGGCGCGCGCCATACCGCCATTGGTGGCCTCTCCATGGGCGGCTATGGGGCGATGAAGCTGGGCCTGAAGTACCCGGACCGCTTTGGCTCGGTGGGGGCACACTCCGGCGCCCTCGCCGCGGCCCGGCACGCCTGGGAGAATGCCGACCGCCCCGAGCTCCAGCGCCTGTTTGGCCCGGTGGGCTCGCGCACACGCACCGAGAACGACCCGTTCGCCCTGGCCGAGCGGATCCCGCGCGAGAAGCTGCCGGCACTCTACTTCGATTGCGGCACCGAGGACTTTCTCCTGGAAGACAACCGTGCCTTCCACGCGCACCTCGAGCACCTTGGGATCGCCCACGAGTACCGGGAGTACCCCGGCGCGCACAACTGGGAGTACTGGGACGAGCACATCCGCCAGTCGCTGGCGCACCATTGCCAGGCCCTCGGCATCACCGCCGTGCAAGCGTAGCACCCGGCCACGACCGTCCGCGCCGCAGGCCGAGCCACCCGGCGGGAGTGGTTGGATCCGGATGCCCGGCCGTGGTAGAATGAGGGGGAGATGGCGGAGGCGACCCTGAGCGAACGGATCAAAGTGGCGGCGCGTGCTCTGGGGTTCGAGTTGGTGGGCATCGCGCCGGCCGAGCCGGGCCCGCACGCGGCGTTCCTGGAGGAGTGGCTGGCCCGCGGTTACGCCGCCGGAATGGCCTACCTGGGCCGTGACCCGGAGAAGCGGCAAGACCCCCGGAAGGTCGTGCCGGACGCGCGCGCGGTGGTCGTCTGCGGCATGAGCTACTACCCCGGCCCGGAGCCGGAGGGCACCGGGGCGGTGGGCCGGGGAATCGTGGCGCGCTACGCCCGCGGCAACGACTACCACGACGTGCTCGGCGAGAAGCTGCAGGCGCTGTTGGCATTTATCCAGGCCCAGGCGCCGGCGGGGGCAGCCGGCCGCGCCTACGTGGACACCGGGCCAGTGCTGGAGCGAGAGGTGGGCGCGCTGGCGGGCCTGGGGCAGTTTGGCAAGAACACCACCCTCATCAGCCGCGCCCTCGGCTCCTACTTCTTCCTGGGCGTGGTGATCACCACCCTCGCCCTGGAGCCCGACCCGCCGGCGTCCTGGAACCTCTGCGGGAGCTGCACCCGCTGTCTCGATGCCTGCCCCACCGGCGCCCTGCGCGCTCCCTATGAGCTGGACGCGCGCCTCTGCATCTCTTATCTGACTATCGAGCACCGGGGAAGCATCCCCCGGGAGCTGCGCGCCGCGATCGGGGATCGCGTTTTCGGCTGCGACATCTGCCAGGAGGTGTGCCCCTGGAACCGCCGCGCCCAACCGTGTCGCGAGCCAGCGTTGGCCCCCCGGCCGGAGGCGGAAGCGCCACTGCTGGCCGAACTGCTGGCACTGAGCCAGGAGGAGTTCTCCCGGCGCTTCCGGGGCAGCGCCGTGAAGCGGGCGAAGTGCCAGGGGCTGCGCCGCAACGCCGCCGTGGCGCTGGGCAACACGCGCGACCCCGCCTACGCCCCGGTCCTCACCCGCGCGCTGGCCGACCCCGATCCGGTGATCCGCGAGCACGCTAGCTGGGCGCTGGAGCAGGTGGGCGGGGAGTAGACCCCGGGCGCTCTCCCGCAGGCGGGCAGGAGGCGCCATGGCGTGAGACGGACCGCCGCACGGGCCTTTGTGCCGTTCAGCAATCCCCGCGCCGCCGCGGGAGGAAGGAAGCATGCCAATGGGAATGAGCAGTCGCGAAGTGGTGATCCGCACGGTGAAGTTCGCGGGGCCAGACCGGCTGCCGCGCGACTTCCCGGCGCCGTTCGGCTCCGACTTCGCCTGGGTGGGGCCAGACCCCTCGCCAGACGCCCGGCCGCGCAGTGGGCGCGACGAATGGGGCGCGCTGTGGCGCAACATTGGCGCCTCCGGCCTGGGCGAGGTGGCCGAGTTCCCCCTGACCGACTGGGCCGACTTCGCCACGCTGTCGATCCCGGACGTGCGCGACTCGCGGCGGTGGGGTGCCCTGGCCGGCGTGCGCGAGCGCGCGGGCAACCTGTTCCTGATGGGCGGCGGCTTCTCCCTCTACGAGCGCGTCCACTTCATCCGTGGCCTGGAGAACACCTGGGCCGACCTCTACGAGCACCCCGACGAACTGCGCCGCCTGCTGGAGGTGCTCGTCGACATGAACCTGGTCGCCATCGAGAAGTACGCCAGTGCGGGCGTGGATGGCCTCATGTTCTGCGACGACTGGGGCCTGCAGAACCGTCTGATGATCTCTCCCGAGAAGTGGCGCGAGTTCTGGAAACCGTGCTACGCCCGCGTTTGGGGCGCCGCCCACGAAGCCGGGATGCTCACCTTCCTCCATAGCTGCGGCTACATCACCGACATCCTGGACGACCTGATCGAGGCCGGCCTCGACGTGATCCAGATGGACCAGCAAGAGAACATGGGCCTGGAGCGCCTCTCCGAGGGCTGGGCCGGCCGCATCACCTTCTATTGCCCGGTGGACATCCAGAAGACGATGTGCTATGGGTCACTCGACGAGATCCGGGCCTACTGCCGGAAGCTGGTGCGGTTCCTCGGCCGGCCAGAGGGGGGCTTCATCCCGAAGTGGTATGGCGACCCGGTCGGGGCCGGCCACCGTCAGGAAGCGATCAACGCCATGTGCGAGGAGTTCCTGCGGATCAGCGAGGAGCTCTATGGGCACAAGTGATCCTCGTGGAAGGAGACGGATATAGCGAAGCTGGGTAAGGGCTGGCTTGTTTGGGCAGTGGTCGTGGCGACGTCAGCCTTGACGACGCTGCTATGCAACATGATAATGCGAGCAACCCCCGCTACCGCACAGGCGCCGCCAACGGTGCCTGTCGCGGCGGCGATCAGCGCAGATGGCCACTTCGCCGTCATCGTCAAGCCGAATTCCTAAATGGTGCTCCGCCCATCATCAGATAACCCGCGAGACAGGGAGAATATGGCCTGGTGAGAACGCGGGGCGCCGACATGCGCGCGTTACTGGCGGCGGAGGCACCCTTCAGTAGGCGCCGCATTCCTGCAGCGTTTCCCACATCGCGAGGAGGTTCTCGGGGGGCACGTCCGCCTGGATGTTGTGGACGGTGGTGAAGACGAAGCCGCCGCCGGGCGCCAGGTCGTCAATGCGCCGCCGCACCTCGTCGCGCACCTCCTGGGGCGTGCCGCGCGGCAGCACCCGCTGCGTGTCTACGCCTCCGCCCCAGAAGACCAGGTCGCGCCCGAACTCGCGCTTGAGGACGCGCGTGTCCATCCCCGCGGCGCTCACCTGCACCGGGTTCAGGATATCGACACCCACCTCGATCAGATCGGGCAGAATCTCGACGACGCTGCCGCACGTGTGGTAGAAGGTGTAGACGGGCGCCTGCTTCTTGATGTGGGAGAAGAGCGCCGCCTGCCGGGGCTTCACCATCTCCCGGTAGGCCTTCGGGTTCATCAGGAGGCACTGCTGCATCCCCAGGTCGTCGCCCTCCATGGCAATGTCGACCAGGTCGCCCACCTCGGCGAGCGCGCGCTCCCAATAGCGCAGCTTCGTCTCCAGGACGAGATCGAGCACCGCCTCAGCCATCGGGCGGTCGGCGGCCAGGTCGGTGAAGAAGGTCTCGAAGCCGCGCAGCCACAGGCTCATCTCGGTGAGGCCAGCGCAGATGCCCCCCAGGACCACGGCGCACCCGCTGGCGCGGGCGGCCTCGGCGCGCTCCCTCAGCCCCACAAAACGCGCCGGGTCCTGCGGGTCGGGCCAGGGGAAGCGGCGGACCTCCTCGGGCGCGGCGGCATCGGCTAGAGGATGGCCGCACAAGTCGTAGTAGCGACGCTCCTCCTTCGGCATGCGCCGCGGCAAGCCCCACTGGTCGGTGTAGTAGTGGTAGCGCGCGTCCTCCTCGATGCGGAGCTCCCAGCCCGAGGGGTTCCCGCTGGCAATGCCGCGCGTATCCACCCGGAGCGCCTGCAGCGCATCCTCGTCAACGACGGCAAGCTGCTGGGTGAGGTCGCTGATGGCCGGTTCGCGGGGCGGCAGGCCGAGCGCCAAGCGCAGGCGAGCGTAGGCGATGCGGTGGATGCCCGTCACCTTGGTGGAGCCAAGGTCGAACGGCACCCGGTCGGGTTCCCGGTGGCTCAACGCCGTCAGCACGCGGTCACGAGGGGTCATCGGCTCACCTCCTGGGGCGTGAAGCGCAACGCGTGATGCGCAAGACTGACGCCCGCTCTTCTCACGCGTTACGCGTTACTTCTCACGTCTCCTCGATGCCCATCCGCAGCAGGAGCCGGGAGTGGACGTGGGCGCGCAGGGCATCCAGGCCGAGGCGCTGCACCAGTGCCCCCAGGCGCTCGCGGGGCTGCCCGCGGTCGCGCAGGAAGGAGAGGATGCGCAGGGCAATGCCCGCGGCCTCGCGCTCCGGGAGGAAGCGGGCGAGGACCGTGCCGAACTGCGGCCGGCGCCCGCCGTGTCCCCCGACGTAGACGGTGTAACCAACGCGCCCGGGGCGCAGCGCGTGCAACTCACAGGCGGCGATGCAGGCGCCGCAGTTGTCGCAGCGCAGTGGATCGCGGCGCGGCAGCCCACGGCGCATCGTCAGCGCGCGCTCGTCGCAGATCCCGGCGCACCGGCCGCAGCCGTTGCAGGCCGCGCGGTCGAGCACCGGGTCCACGGTACCCACGAAGCCGATGTCAGCCAACTGCGGCGCCGTACACCCGCTGGAGCAGGCGGCGATCGCGATGCGCACCGGCGAGGGATACTCCTCGCCGCCCAGCAAGAGGTCCAGCATGCTGGCCAGGCCGCGGGCATCCACAAAGCAATGGGCGCACTTCTCCTGGCCGGTGCAGACCACCACGTTTTGCGGGTGAGCGCCTGGGCTGCCGGTAGGCAGCCCGGCGGCGGTCAGCGTCTGCTGAAGGACGGGAAGGTCCCCAAAGCTCACCCCTGGGATCTCAACGCCCTGGCGAGCGGCAAGTTGCACGTAGCCCAGTCCATACTCCCGGGCAACTTCAGATAGGGTTAGAAGCTGGTCTGCGGAAAGCATCCCCGTTGGCGCGCGCAGCCTCACGGCGAAACGTTCTCGCCCCTGCTCGGCTGCGCCCTGCGGAAGCCCCACCGCCCGCTCCGGGGGCGCACTCATACCACCCTCATCCTCTCGCTCCGAACTCCTCCACGGCCTGGAAGAACGCCAGAATGTTCTCCCAAGGCACATCCGGTTCCAACACGTGCGTCGGGGCAATCACAATGCCCGGCCAGAAGAGGTCTATCATCTCTCGCACGGTCTGGCGCACGTCCGCCGGGGTGCCAAACGGCATCACCGTCTGCGTGCCGATGGTGCCCCAGAAAGCCAATCGGTCGCCATACCGCTCCTTCAACCAGCGCAGGTCGAGACACTCCGGCTGCACCGGGTTCAGCACGGTGACTCCCACCTCGATCAGGTCGTCGATGATGTCGACGATCTTGCCGTCGCTGTGGTACCACACCGGGATCTCCGGGCGCACGGCGCGCGCGGCGGCGATGACCCGGGCCAGCCGGGGCTTCAGGAAGCGGCGCCACTCGGCCGGCTTCATCATCAGCCGGTCCTGCATCCCCACGTCGTCGCCAACGCGCAGCATGTCGACGCCCGCCTCGGCGAACCGGCGAGCGCGGAAGGCGTTGTCTTCCGTGATACGATCCAGGACGCGCTCCACCAGGGCCGGGTTCAGCACCATGTCCTCGAAGAACTTCTCGAAGCCGAGGATCTGCCACGCCAACTCGAAGATGTGTCCGGCAAAGCCATCCACGAAGAGACCGCGCGCGTGCAGGTCGGCCACCTGCTGTTCGAGGTGCGCGTGCCGGTAAGAGGGCCGCACGTCCGGCCATGGGTAGGCGTCCACCTCCTGCACCGAGGTGGCGTGGCGCAGCGGGAAGACGTAGCGGCTGAAGTGGTAGAAGTCACCGGGGATGTTGCCAGTGCCGTACTCGCCGATCGCGATCGGGCGGTCGCTCTGCAGGTCGGCGTAGTAAGCCTGGTAGTCCGGGTTCTCCTTGAGCGGGCCGAAGCCAACGCCTCGCGTCTCCATGCCGAAGTACTCGGCGGGATCCGAGGCGCCGGTCTCCTGGCGAAAACGCTCGTACACCGCCGGCGTGAAGCCTGCCTCCTTCGGCACGCGATCCGGTGGCTGCCGGTTCACTGCCGCCAGCACTCGTTCCCTCGGGGTCATCGCGGTTCCTCCTCAACACAAACGCACCGGTGGTGGCTCGCTCAGAACAGCCCTTCGATGTGCCAGTGGTCGTCCAGGTTGATGCGGGCGGCGGCCGGCTCCTTCGGCAGACCGGGCATGGTCAGGATGTTGCCCGCGTAGGCGACGAGGTAGCCGGCGCCGGCAAACACCTTCAGGTCACGGATCGTCACCTGGAACCCGGTGGGCCGACCGCGCAAGGTGGACTGATCGGAGAGCGAGTTCTGGGTTTTCGCCATGCAGATGGCCAGGTTGGCGTAGCCGTTCGCCTCGATCTCCCGCAGGCGCTTCTCAGCCTCGGCGGTGTAGACGACCCCCTCGGCACCGTACATGCGGGTGGCGATCATGGCGATCTTCTCTTTCACCGGCTGGTCGAGGTCGTAGAGCGGGCGGTAGTGGGTGGGCTGGTCCGACAGCTCCACCACCATCTCGGCCAGTTCGCGCCCGCCCTCACCGCCGCGCGCCCAGATGTCGGCCACGGCAAGCGGCACGCCACGGCGCTCCATCGCCGTAGCTACGGCGGCGATCTCTTCAGGGGAGTCGGTGGTGAAGCGGTTGAGCGCCACGCCCACCGGCAGCCCGAACGCCTGCATGTTCTCGACGTGCTTCTCCAGGTTCGGGATCCCCGCCTCCACGGCCGCCACGTCTGGCTCGGCGAGGGTGTTCAGCCCCTTGCCCGCCTGGTACTTCAGGGCGCGGATCGTGCCGCCGACCACCACCGCGTTCGGCGTCAGCCCGGCATGCCGGCACTTGATGTCCAGGAACTTCTCGGCGCCCAGGTCGGAGCCGAAGCCGGCCTCGGTGACCAGGAACTCGGCCAGTTGCAGCCCAAGGCGGGTGGCCTGAACGCTGCTCACTCCGGGGCCGACGTTGCCGAACGGCCCGGCATGCACGAAGGCGGGCACCCCCTCAATCGTCTGCACCAGGTTCGGCTTGAACGCCTCACGCAGGGTTGCCATCATCGCGCCCGGTGCCTCAAGCGCCTGAGCAGTGACCGGCCGGCCGTCAGTGGTGTAGCCGACCACGATGCGCCCCAGGCGCACGCGCAGGTCCGGCAGGTCGCTCGCCAGGGCGAGGATCGCCATCACCTCGGAGGCGGCGGTGATCTCGAACCCACCCTCGCGCGGCACACCGTTGCCCGGCCCGCCAAGGCCGAGGACGATGCTGCGCAGCGCGCGGTCGCACAGGTCCAACACCCGGGGGAAGACCATGCGGCGGGGATCGAGGCCAAGGGGGTTGCCCTGCTGCAGGTGGTTATCGGCGAGGGCGGCGAGGAGGTTGTGCGCCGTCGTCACGGCGTGGATGTCGCCGGTGAAGTGGAGGTTGATGTCCTCCATCGGCAGCACCTGCGAGTAGCCGCCGCCGGTGGCGCCGCCCTTGACGCCGAAGACGGGGCCCAGCGAGGGCTCGCGCAGCGCCACGCAGGCCCGCCGGCCCAGGCGGGCCAGGCCCTGCGCCAGGCCAATCGAGAGCGTGGTCTTCCCCTCGCCGGCGGGCGTGGGGGTCATCGCGGTCATCAGGATCAGCTTGCCGGCAGGGGCGCCCGCGCGCCGGGCGAGCGCCTCCGGCTTCACCTTCGCCTTGTAGTCGCCGTACTGTTCCAGTTCGTCCGGCCGCAAGCCCAGGCGCGAGGCCACTTCCGTGATCGGGAGCAGCGTCGCGGCCCGGGCGATGGAGAGATCGTCCGCCATCGTCCTACTCCTACCGCTATTCCTGCCGCTGCTCCAGCTTCCCCTGGCGGGCCATGGCCAGATAGTTGGCGCAATACTCGTCGCGGCCCAGCAGCGCCTCCCCGGCGTAGAGGAGAGCCATCAGGGCCGGGTCGGTGGGGTCGGCGATCACGCAATCGAGGCCGGCGCCGAGGCAGAGCACCAGGAATGCCTGGTTGAGCAGCTTGCGGACCGGCAGCCCGTAGGAGACGTTGCTCAAGCCGCAGGTCGTGTGGACTCCGGGATAGGTGGCCCGCACGTAGCGGATCGTCTCCAGCACTTGCTTCCCGGCTTCGCCGTTGGTGCTCACCGGGAAAACGAGCGGGTCGAGGTAGATGTCGTCCAGCGGCACGCCCGCCGCGGTCAGGTTGGTCACCAGGAAGTCGGCCGCCTGGGTGCGCGCCTCCAGCGTCTGCGGAATGCCGCGATCATCCAGGCAGAGGGCGACCACTTTGGCGCGGTACTGCTTTATCAGCGGCAGGATGCGGGCGAACTTCTCCCGCTCGGCGGTGATGGAGTTGATGAACGGTTGGCCCTGATGCACGGCCAGCGCGGCTTCCATCGCGCCGGGGTTCGGGCTGTCGATGGCGCAGGGGAGACCGGTAGCCTCCTGGCACGTCTGCACCAACCAGGCCAACGTCTCCGGCTCCGCCTCCACTCCCACGACGGCCCCGTTGCAGTCCAGGAAGTGGGCACCCGCCGCCGCCTGGGAGAGTGCCTCCTGGCGGATGAAGTCGGTGTCGTGAGCCTTAACCGCCGCTCCGATACTCTTCCGGGTGCTGTTGATCCGCTCTCCGATGATTAGCATCGCGATCCCCCATGCCGTCGGTGGTTGGCGGCGCTTCAGGCGGCTCCGGGGCTAGCCGCCACGCTGCCAACCGGACGGAACAGGTCTTTGCCAGGCAAGCCTGGCCGCAGTGACCACACACACACAACGAATGGGAGAGCGGGAGAGGCAGAGGCTGGGGAGCATCTCCCCTTCCTCTCGCTCTCCCACCCTCCCATTCCGCGAGACGGCCGTGGGTCGTCTGCCAACCACCCCGCCGGGCGGCGGTGGCAGCAGACCCACGAATCTCAGGCAGTGATCCCGAGCAGCGCCTTGGCCGTATCGACAGCGCTCGCCGCGTCCGGGGCGTAGCCATCGGCGCCGATCTCGTCGGCGTAGGCCTGCGTGAGGGGGGCGCCGCCCACGATCACCTTGACCTGGTCGCGGTAGCCGGCCTCCTGGAGCGCGGCGATCGTCTCCTTCATCGCCGGCATGGTGGTGGTGAGCAGGGCCGACAGGCCGATCGCGCCCACGCCGCGCTCGCGCACCGCTTCCACGAAGGTGGCCGGGCTGACGTCAGTGCCCAGGTCGATCACCTCAAAGCCAGCGCCCTCGAGCATCATGCCGACGAGGTTCTTGCCGATGTCATGCAGGTCGCCCTGGACGGTGCCGATAGCAACCTTGCCGACCGGCTGGATGCCGGAGTCGGCGATGAGCGGGCGCAGCTTCTCCATCGACTGCTTCATCGCGCGGGCGGCAATGAGCACCTCGGGGATGTAGAACTCATTGCACTTGAACTTCTGGCCCACGACCTGCATACCCGCGACCAGACCCTTGTTGATGATGTCGGCGACAGGTACTCCGGTGGCCAGTGCCTCGTCGGTCGTCTCTTTGGCCTTCTGCGCATTGCCTTCAATGACAAACTGCGCCAGGCTCTCCAGCAGGGACGGCATAGTGTCTCCTCCTCCGATGAACAGAGCTTGGGCGCTCCGCCCGCCGTCGCGCGGCGGTGGTGCCGCTCTCCGTTATTCGGCCTCGCCCTCACTCTCTGCAGGTGCTATCCGGTTCGAGCCTACAAAGGCGGTTGCGCCGAAGCCAGCTCCCCGCAGGCACCCTCAACCTCTGCATCTTTCGATTCCTGCCTGGCCGCTTCCTTTCCTTCCCCCGCCGGGGGAACTGTTCGGGCGCAAGGCAGGCGAGGCCCCCGGGGAACAGAGAACGGGCCTTGGTTCCTGGCACTCACCGAACCGGAGCCGCTTCCCCCGGTTATTCGCCCAGGGAACTGCTATTCCTGGTGGGGCTTCCGAAGAGAGATCCTCGATAAGCCGGTCGGGGTTTGCCGCCGCTTTCGGGGCCTTTGCGGCGGCGCCGCGATCAGCGCGGGCGCAGCAGCACGTCGCGGAAGCAGAGCCGATTGGGGTCCGCCTCGGGCCCGATCGCCTCTCTCGCCCAAAACTCTAGCACGTCCCGCAGTTGGGGTTCGTCTGCCAGACGGCCGCTGGCGAAGTGGCGCAGCGCCTCGTCGAAGCAGGCCAACCGGTAGAGCAAGCGTGCCAGGCATTCGGCCTGCCGCTGCTCATCCTGCGGACACTCCTGCAGGCGCTCTCCTTCCGGCGTCGGCTTCACCATCCGGCCGGAACATGCCCGACAAAGGCTCTCCCCTACCACTTCAGCCAAGGCTGCCATCGCGTCTTTTCCCTTCACACTCGTCGTTGGGGCCGGATCTCACCGAGTTCCGCGCCCATTGTAACGCGCTGCGAATCGCCAGTCCATCAGGAGATCGGCGGCTTTTTGGATCAGGGGTCTCCCTGATCGAGGCAGGGCAGAACCCTTGACTGGCGCCTGCTCCTCGCGCGCCCCCGGGGCACCGATCCGCCCTCCTACGCCAGGTACGCGGTCGGATCGCCGGCGTCCCGCCGGCCCCCATAGGAGGCGTCCGACGCCGAGGGAGGTGTTCCTCCTCCAGGAGATGGCCGGAGTGCCCGAGCCATCGGGCTTCTGGGTCTGGGAAGCCGCATCGCTGCGGCGCTCCGTTGCTCTCCCAGGCAACTGACCGGAGTGCTCGAGCCATCGGGCCTCTGCCGGGCGGCCGCGTCGCCACGGCGCTCCGCTGCTCTCCCAGGCGACGGAGCCCCTTTTCCATCCGCCCAGCGGGGACGCCTCCTACAAGGTGAATCAGGGGAGGATGCGCACTGGGATGCCGACCGGCAGCAGCGCCAGCAGTTCCTCCATGTCGGCGTTGCGGAGGGCCACGCAGCCGGCGGTCCAGTCGCGGATACGCACGTACTTGCGGGCACCCCGGCGCACCACCTCACCGATGCCCCCGCCGTGGATGAAGATGTTGCCGCCCAGGCGGGTGTGCTGGGGAGGCTTGGCCTGCCGAGCGCAGGCGGAGGCAATGCGCTGCTGCATGGTTGGGCTGATCAGCCCTTGCCGCAGGCCGCGCGCGGCGTCAGTCGGGTTCGGGTAGGAGACGCCGAGGGAGAGGTAGAACCGCGACTGCCAGTTCTTCCCCCACAGGTAGTAGGTCCCCTCGGGCGTCCGCCCGTCACCCCGCCGCTGCTTGGGGCCCTGGGGGTCGCGCCCCAGGGCGATGAAGTAGCCCTTCACCGGGATCCCGTCGCAGGTGACCACCATGCGGCGGCTGCTCTTCTTGACGGTGATGCCGAGGGCGCCCCGGCACGCTTCCCCCTGGCGCGCCCGGTGCGCGCGGAGGCACTCCGCCAGGGAGAGGCCCCAGGTGTTCCAGAAGCCGGAGACCAGCAAGCCCGGTGGCTTCGGCGGGGCATTCACTGGTGGTGGCGAGGGCGGCTCCGGCGCCAGCGGCGGTGACGGCCGCCGGCAACCACCCAGAGCCAGCAAGCCAAGCAGCAGCAGCAGGATGGGTCTCAAGTTCCAGCGCATAGTCAATACAATTATTCGCTAGAACTGGTTGAGATTCCTACCTATGGAAAGGAGCGGGCGTGGGGAAAGACAGGCAGGCGTGGGGAGAAGCTGGTACCCCCGGCCCGATTCGAACGGGCGACCCACTGCTTAGAAGGCAGTTGCTCTATCCTCTGAGCTACGGGGGCATCCCGAGGTTGCGACCAGCATCCGGCCGCAATCCCATTATAGCAAAGCACCCCGGTTGTGACAAGCGTCCCGCGAAGCCAACGAGCGCTCAGGAACGGGGGTCCGGCCGGAGCGCCGGCGTCCCGCCGGCCGCCGTAGGAGTCCTCCATGCCCGGCCGGCGGGCACCCAAGAGGATGAAACTGGGGCTCCCTCACCAATCTGGGAGGCAGGCAGCCGACCCGCACCCCGAAGGGGTGCCATCACCCAGCCCAGGGTGCGGCACCCTGGGATACCCCACGAGCGCATTTCGCCTAACCCTGAAAGGGTTGACCGGGGAACCCCCGTTGTGAAACCCTTTCAGGGTTTCGGGGTTGGGCACGGACGGTTTCCCCAGGGTTCGGAACCCTGGGCTAGGTTGTTCCACCCCTTCGGGGTAGGCGGCACCGCCGCTCGGGAAGTTAGGCCGGCCGCCGTAGGAGGTGTCTCCAGCGCCGAGGGGTGGGAGGTATCAGGGTCGGAGACCCCTCCCACAGCGGGGGCGCGTGGCCCGTAGGAGGGGTCTCCGACCCCAAACCGCCGCCGGGGGCGGCTACTGCAGCGGCAGGGTTACCACTTGCCCGGTGGTGCCGGAGCGGATCGCCGCCTCGGCGATCTCCACCGCGGCACGACCGTCGGCGGCGGTCACCACCGGGGGAGTGCCGTTGCGGACCCACTCCACGAAGGAGTTGATCTCGCGGGCGACGCCGTCGGTCATCTGCTGGATCTCCTCGGCCGGCACGTTCTGGAGCTCGCCCCCCTGCAGTTGGTAGCTGACGCTGCCCCAATCACAGCGGATGCTCCCCTTCTCGCAGGTGATGCACACCTGGTACTGGCCCTGGGGCAGCACCATGTTCGAGTTGAGCAGGCCAGCGCCCCCCTCCTGGAACTGGACGGTGACGTAGTTGATGGCCGGGATGTCGGTGCCGGGCACCGGCACGGCGGGGATCGCCGCGAAGACCGACTTCGCCTCGCCGAGGATCGCCCGCATGTAGTCGATCTCGTGGACGTTCACCTCGAAGAGGAAGCCGCCGGTAAGGGCGTAGGAGGAACGCCAGCCGTTCCCGTGGAAGCCCCAGAGGCCGGAGCGCTCGATGGCGACGGCGACCGGCCGGCCCAGTTCGCCGGAGAGCGCCAGCTCGCGCGCCTTGGCGAAGCCGGGGATCAGGCGCAGCACCTGGCCCACCATCAGCTTCACGCCGGCGCGCTGCGCGGCGGCGATCATCGCGTCGCACTCGGCAACGTTCATCGCCATCGGCTTCTCGCAAAACACCTGCTTGCCGGCCTCCACGGCGGCAATCGCCACCTCACGGTGGGCCGTGTTGGGGGGCGCCACGATTACCGCGTCCAGGTCGGCGCACGCCAGCAGGTCCTGGTAGTTGGTGAACGCCGTGCCGCCGAGCTCGTCGACCGCTTTCTGCGCGGCCTCCGCCATGGGGTCGGCGACGCCCACGAAGCAGGTATCCTCGCGAGCCTTGGCCGCGCGTGCTAGCGACATCCCCATGCCCCCGGCGCCGATCAGGCCGAGTCGAAGTTTGCTCATTGTTTGTTCCTCTCAGATGAAGATCTTGTAGGTGGCCACCCCGAGCAGCGGCCCGAGGATGGCCCAGAGTGAGCCGACCGTGTAATCTCCCAGGACCAGCCCCAGGAAGAACGGGATCGCCCCCACGTGCGCCCGGCGGCCGCCAAAGCGGATCAGCGAGACTTTGAACAGCCACGCCAGGAAGAAGGCGAACCAGAAGTAGTCCATGGCAAAGCTCACGGCCAGGGCGTAGCCGGCCGGGTGAAATGGCCAGCCGGCGAACGCCGTGCGCAGCGTGCGCAGGCCAAAGACCACCAAGGCGCCGCCGGCGAACGCCATCAGGTTGGGCAGCTCGGTTTTCGAGCCGGTGTCGAGCCACTGTTTGAGGCGCTCGAACGACTCGGCGCCCACCCAGCTCTTGAACCCAAGGCACTTGGCCTGTGCCCCCGCCGCGTAAGGCACCTGCAGGTTCGCCCAGTAAGCGGCCAGGATGGAGACCACGCTGGCCAGGATCGTCACGGCAAGGAGGCGTTGGAGGTGGATCCGACCGCCTTCGGCCATCTTGAACGCCTCCAACTGGTTGGGCATCGGGTGCGAGCGGTAGCAGCGGTGCAGCCAGTACATCCCGGAGATGACGGTCAGGTTCGCCGGGCCAAGGGCGGCGGAGCCGAAGAGGAGCACCATGATCTGCTGGGGGTTAACGAAGTAGATCTCGTGCGGGCTGCCCAACTCGGCGCGCACCCGCGTCATCGCCAGCGACAAGAGGAAGTAGATGCCAAAGAAGAGGATCACGTAGCCCGGCTGCATCCCGGCGGCCATGGCGAAGCCCATCAGGAAGACCGCCCCCACCAGCAGCGTGATCAGCGCCCAACGGTAGCGACGCGCCTCCTCGGGGTCCTCTTTCCAGGCCGAGCCGGCCAGTGCCGCCTCGGCAATCCGCCGCCAGTGGGGGCGTGTCGCCATCACCAGGGTGATCGCCAGCGCCAGCCACGCGCCGGACGACATCTCCCGGAAGTAGGGAAACCCCTTGGCGCGCGCCGCGTCCCACCCGGTCACCGCCCCCAGCACCTCCCACAGGCTGCGCAAGATGAAGAAGAACCAGCAAGAGAAGAGCAGGTCGGAGGGCATGAAGTAGCCCAGGCCGATGGCGAACGGGTAGGCCGCGGCCATCTTCCAGCCCATGGCGTTCCAGGGCCGGTTCCAGAACCAGGGGCTCAGGTCTTTCTGCTTGAACCACCCCAGGTAGGGGAAAGTGGGAAACAAGACGTGCAGGCCGTTGATGGTGCCGATGGCGAAGGCCACGGCGAAGCCGGTCCACATCAGGCGGTTGCGGAAGAAGCCGGTGCTCGCCTCGCCGGTCATCGCCAGGGGAAGCTGCACCAGGGGGAAGACCAACTTCTCGTGCTCGGTCCACAGCCGCCGCAGCAGCACGTTGATGGCGAGCATCATTGCCACCAGAACGAGCAGGAAAAGGCCCCACCAGGCCAGCGGCACCACCCAGGGGCGCCAGTTCCCATTCTGCCACGGCGACGACCAGCCGTTGTAGAACCCCTCCAGGGCCTCCTTATCCATCACAAAGAGCCACCGCGGCAGGTACTGGAAGAAGAACTCCTCGTAGCGGTTCTCCGGGGTGGCCATCCAGCGAGGGTGCCCAATGGCGCCAAACAAGTTCTGGACCGTGTCGTGCGCGGCGAAGACGCCGGAGATCACGACCATGATGTAGATGACGAGTAGCTCGCCCTGGTCCAGGCCGGCCCGGCCCAACAGCCTGCGCCACGCCATGTTGCCCAGCACCAGAACGAAGAGGAGGAAAAGAGGGGTAACCATCAGGGGGAGGCAAGTGCCGTCGAGGCTGTACCAGCGCACCTCCACCACGGTGATCCAGAAGGCGTTGATCGGGATGATCAACAATCCGATCAGCACGGCGCGCAGGGTAACTCCGCCCGAACGGGAAGCCTGTGTCGGACGGCTCTCTGTGGAGGGCACTGGCTGTGCAACCATTAGCGCTTCAGGAACCTCGCCATTCTGCCTCCGAATTTACCCCAGAGGTAGGCGACTTCCTCTTCGCCAAGCGCACGTCCGACCCACACATAAACCGGCAGGCTCACCACCGCCACCAGCACCGTCTCCACCAGCGCCCCAGCCGCGGAGTGTGAGGCCGGCGCCAGCGCGGCGACCAGGTGCGGCGGCAGCATCCCGGCAAAGCGGTAGGCCCCAAGAAACACCCCGCCCCCCACCACGGCAGCCAGGGCAACGCGGAGCGGCGTGGGCCCCGGCCGCAAGCGCGCGAGGCGAGCCCGGTAGGCGATCCAGGCGGGCACGCTGCCGAGCGCCAAGGCCACCGCCACGGCACCGGCCAGCCCCACCGCCGACCCGGACGCGGGCGCCAGCAGGGCGACGGAAGTGGCGGGCAGGGCGTGCAGACCGCGCTGCACACCCCAGGCAGCGGCAGCCATGGCAAGGGCGGCCAGCAGCATCCGGCGCAGCGAGCGGAGGATCGCCGGCAGCGCGAGGCCCTGCAGCCGCTTACGCAGGGCGATGAAGATGGCAACCGACTGCAGCGTGATCCCGATCGTGGTGGCCAGCGCCAGCCCCTCGGCGCCCATCGGGCGCATCAGCACCCAACTCAGTGGGAACATCACCGCCGTGGTGATCGTGCCCAGAAGAGCCGGCGTCAGTGTGTCCTGCAGCGAGTAGAGGCCCCGCGAAAGCACGTAGTTGGCCGACCAGGCGTACATCCCCAACGCGTACCAGCGCAGCACCGCGGCTACCCGCGCCGTGGCCGCGGCGTCAAACTCGCCCCGCTGATACACCAGGCGCACGGCCGGCTCCGCCAGCACGATCATCAACACGGTGACCGGGATCACCATCACGCCGACGCGCCCCAGCGCCTCGCGGATCTGGCGGCGGAACCCGGCGTGGTCTCGCGTGGCTGCCAGCCCCGCCAGGGTGCCAATCGCCGCGGTGGCCGCCGTAATGCCGAACATCCCCACCGGCACCAGCATCAGCCGGTAGGCATTGTTCAGCGCCCCAATCGAGCCTTCCGGCAGGTGAACCCCCAGCACCGCGGCGATGATCTGATCCACGAACGAGTAAGAGACGGCGATCATCAGCGGCAGGGTGAGTACCACGAAGCGGCGCAGGCCCGGGTGGCGCAGGTCCCAGTGGAAGTGGAAGCGGGCGCCGGCATTGCGGGCAGCCAGCGCCACCAGCAGAAACGGCCCCAGCACCACGCCGACCAATCCGCCCCAGGCGAACGCCTCCACCCCCAACGAAGAGGCCAGCACCAGGCCGCCGACGATGATGCCCAGGTTGTAGATCACCGAGCCGATGGCGGGAACCGCCACGTACCACTTGTCGTCGCCGCGGATGCTGTAGATCACCCCGTTGATCAGCCCGCCCACCACGAAGCAGATCTGGCCGGGGAGCACGATCCGGGTGATGCGCACCACCAGGTCGAGCTGCGCCGGGGTGAACTTGCCGTGGCCGTAGACGAGCAGCACCAGCGGCCGCGTCCAGATCTCAAAGACGAGCACCAGGGCGACCACCAGCACCAGCATCAGGCTGCCAATGACGGCGAAGAAGCGCCAGGCGGCCTGCTCGCGCTGGTGCTGCCAGTACTCCTGAAAGAGGGGCACGAAGGTGCTGCTGAGGGCGCCGCCGGCCACCAGGTAGTTGAGGATGTCCGGCACGTGGATGGCGGCATAGTAGGCATCCACGCTGCCGGAGAGGCCGAACTTGTAGGCGATGGTGGCGTCGCGGACAAAGCCAAGGAGGCGGCTGAGAAAGTGAATGAGCACCAGCAGCAGCGTCGCCTTCGTCAGACGGTCTCGCAGGCTGTCGCCCGAAGGATTGCTCATACTGGTCTCACCTGGAACGGATCATCTCGTCTGCGTACCGCGGGAGCGGAAACAAGGAGCCGGCCAGAAGCCGGCGTCAGGTATCTGGAGGGCGCGGTTTGATGGCGGCAGCCCGACCCCATTTGCTCAGCGCCGGCCGCCTGCCCGAGGCGCGGCGCGGCCCAACGCCTCATGACAAAGCGCCCGGACGCGCTGGAGGCGGCCATCCTCGCCCAGGCGTTTCGCCGCCTCCTCGGCGTGCGACAGCGCGGCCTGATAGTTGCCGCAGGTACACTCGGCCACCGCCAGGCGCTGGTGCGCCTGCCCAACCTGCTCGCTCCGCTGTGCCAGCGAGAGCGCCCGCCAGTAGGCATCCCGCGCCTGATCCAGATAAGAGCGCGCCCGCGGGTCCTCGGCAACGACGCGATTGGCTGCCAACTGCCGCTGCCGCTCGGCGCGCGCCGTGTCGCTCGCCGGCAGGCGAATCGGTTCGGGCGCGTGCCGGGGTGGACCCGCCACCATGCGCGCGTAGAGCAGATAGTGGTCGCCCAGCGCGAGGCTGCGGCCATAAGTGGGATCCGCGCGCTCGAGGGCGGCGATCTCGGTCGCCAGGCCGGTCAACGGGGCATCGCCGTAGGAGGAGGGAACCACCGACCCAGGCGTCGGGTAAGCCCCAGCGTTCTCCGCGTCCATCATGTTGCCGCTACGGCCCTGGCTGAAGCGGCCGCCACCGAATCCCTCGGTGCCCCTCGGGTTGGCGGTCAGTGGCATCGCCGGCGGGCCGTTTCCTGGCCAGCCCCTGGGGCCCATTCCCGGCATCCCGCCTTTGGGCCCCGGCATGCCCCCTTTAGGCCCCATCATCCCCGGCATCCCCTGCCCGGGGTAGCCGGGCGGGCCGGGCATCCCAGGCCCAAGGTAGCCGGGGGGCCCCATCTGGGGGCTGTTCGCGGGCATTCCCCGCTGGGCCATCCAGGGGGGCGACAGGTTGCCGATCCCGTTTGCGGGGCGGTTGCCGCCAGCATTACGGGAGTAGGACTGCGGTGAGGGCACCAACCACGCCAGGAGGGCGACACCGCCCCCCAGGAGCGCCAGCGACCGCACCCGCGCCAGCCAGCGCGCCAGGCGTCGGCGGCCGGGCGTGGCCGGCGTCCCGAGGACGCGGCCACAGTTGCCACAGGCAAAGCGGCCCCCTGCCGGCGACGGCAGGTTCACCTGGCCACAGCGGCGGCAAGGCACGCCCTCCGCCGGAGCCGGCCAACCGGTATCCACCGCGCGCACGCCTTTCCAGGAGGCACCCAGCATGGAGCAGCAGTCGCGGGGCGGCAGGCGACTGCCCGCCTTCGGGCCGCCACCCCGCGCGCCTCGCGCGGTAGGACGCCGAAGTGAATGGGCGCTCTCGCGAACGACGGTCGGGCGAAGGGAGAGTGCGCCCTCACTCCCGCGTCTTGCGCCGCCCGGGGTACCGGATCGACACCGCGGGCGAGGGGTCGTGGCGGAGGCGTGTGAGAATCGAACTCACCCAGGACAGCTCTCGCTGCCCCGCACAGGGTTTGAAGCCCAGGCCCTTCACCAGAAGAGACCCGCCCCCATCGGCGCTCCACGCTAACCCACCAGCTACATACTACCACGGCCGGCGCGTGCGGTCAAGATCTCAGTGAGAGCTCAGGAATGGAAGTACGGCGGGCCACAGGCGGGCACGGACTGAGGGGCGCCCGGTAGCCGGCGCGCGGCGGGCACGGTGGCGCGCGGCCAGGCCTCTAGCTTTCGACGAAGCTGCGGAGGGCGCGCCGCAGGCTGTCGCGCCCGCGGGACAGACGCGATTTGACGGTGCCAACCGGCACCCCCACCACCTGGGCGATGTAGTCTACCGGCAGCCCCTCCAGGTGGTGCATCACCACCACCTCGCGGTGGTCCGGCGACAGGGTCTCGATAGCCTTGCGGACCGCCTCGGCGGTGGCGCTAACCTCGGCCAGGCGGGCCGGCTCGTAGGAGGAGTCGGCCACCTCCAGCGGGGCGTACTCGCCATCGAGCAGGAACCCCTCGTCCAACGATAGCGGGGGCAAGTGGGCCCGACCGCGGCGGAAGTTGCGGCACAAGTTCACCGCGATGCGGCAGAGCCAGGCGAAGAACGCCTGCCCGTCGCGCAGGCTTCCCAAGGCACGGTACGCCTTCACGAATGCATCCTGAACGAGGTCCGCAGCATCCTCTTGGTTGGAGACCATTCCATAGACCACATTGTGGATGCGGGCGTGGTAGCGGGCGAAGAGCGCCTCGAAGGCCGCCAGGTCGCCGGCCTGGGCACTGCGCACCAATGCGACGTCGCCCGCGTAGGCGGCCCGTTCTTCGGCCGTTCGCCGCACCTCAACTGTGGAAGCCGCTGCCATGCATCCCCCTTCCGTGGGTCGTGGCGCTGTCGGGTTACCGGCTCGATTCTAGCATGCCAACGTCCATTTGGTCATCAGGGTTTCCCCTCACCTGCCTCGGGGTTTTTGCTGATCGCCGCCTGATTGCCGCCAGATCCCCGTCGAAATCGCCGTGCCAGGGCGGCTTGACTCCGCCCCGGCCTCCGGGTACAATGCTTGCAAGATACTCCGGCAGCAGCGAGAGGGCAATGGCAAGCGAGTCGGTTCAAGACTATCTGAAAGCAGTATACTCCCTGGGACGCGGGCAGGAGAACGTGCCCACCTCGGCGATCGCCACCTACCTGGACGTGGCGCCGGCCTCGGTCACCAAGATGGTGAAGCGCCTGGCGGACGAGGGCTACCTGCGTCACGTTCCTTACCAGGGGGTGGCCCTCACCGAAGAGGGCCACCGCGCCGCGCTGCGTGTCATTCGCCACCATCGTCTGCTCGAACTGTACCTCACTGAGGCGCTCGGTTTCCCCTGGGACCTCGTCGATGCCGAGGCAGAGCGCCTAGAACACGTTATTTCTGACGAGATGGAGTCGCGAATCGATGCGGCGCTCGGCTATCCCACCACCGACCCGCACGGGCACCCGATCCCCCAGCGCGATGGCACCCTGCCGGAAGAAGACCTGGTCTGTCTCGACAGCGTGGAGGCTGGCGCCCGCGTCGCTATCCGCCGCGTGAGCGATGCCGACCCGGAGCTGCTGCGCTACCTCGGTGGCCTCGGCCTCTACCCGGGCACCACCGTGAACGTGTGCGCGCACGTCCCGTTTGGCGGCCCGATCCACCTGCAGGTGGACGGCCGCGACATCCACCTCGGCCGCGAACCGGCCGCCCACATCTTTGTCTGCCCGCTCGCCGCGGAAACGCCGTCGCACTGACCACCGGTTGGTCCCCGCGGGCAATGAGGAGAGACGCCGCCGGGCAGCCCGCGCGCGGCGAGCGCGGTGAGTCGAGGGAGAGCACCTGCGGGCGGTAGGGGAGGCGCGGGGCGAGCGACCGGCTAATCGGCGTGGGTGAGGCGGTGCAGGGCAATCTCGGGGCGGGCGAGGAAGCGCACGCCGAAGCGGACCATCCCCACGCCGCGGCTGGTGTAGATCCAGGTGCTGCCGGCGCGCCGCAGCCCACGGGCAAAGCGGCGACCCAGGCGGCTTTCGGTGACAATCGGCCCGTAGAACGGAGCGCAAACCTGCCCGCCGTGGGTGTGCCCGCTCAGCACCAGGTCGATCTTTCGCTCGGCGGCCTCCCAGGCGATGTCGGGCGAATGCGCCAGCAGGATCGTGCGCGCGCCCTCCGGCACCGACGCCAGGGCGGCATCCAGCCGGTCGAGGTAGTACTCCGAGTTGTCGCGCACGCCGACGACCCAAAGGGGGGTGGCGCCCGCGACCACCGGGGCCGCTTCGTTGCGCAGGAGGTGAATGCCGTTCGCGGCGAAGGCGCGGCGGAAGGCGCGCTCGCCGGCGGTGATATCGTGGCCCCCGAGCACCGCCCACACGCCGAGCCGGGCGCGCAGCCGGCCCAACTCCCGGGCGATCGGCTCCACCTCGTGGGGATACTGATCCACGAAGTCGCCGGTCAGGGCGATCAGGTCCGGCTGCAGGGCGTTGGTGCGGGTGATCAGGGCTTCCAGCAGCCTCGGGGCCAGCAGCCGTCCGTAGTGGATGTCGGACAGGTGGGCCACCGTCAGGCCCCGCAGCGCCTCCGGGATGCAGGGCAGCGCGATGTCGCGGCGGGTCACTTGCAGCCACCGGGGTTCCAGCGCGCCGGCATAGGCGGCAAGCAAGACGCCGGCAACCGCGGCGCCGCCCACAAGGTCAGCGGTCATCTGGCCGGGCTCCCACCCCAGTCGCTCACCGGCAGCACGCCTGTTGGACCGGGATCAAGCAGAGGAACTTGAGGCGGCGGTCCGGCGCGCCCCGGAACTGATGCTCCTCGTTGGGGGCCAGGTAGACGGCGGTGCCCGGAGAGAGCGGCACGCTGCCCTCGGCCGTCTCCACGTTGCCGCCCCCCTCCAGCACGAACACCTCGTGCTCCCAGGGATGAGAGTGCCGCGGCGTGCAGCCTCCCGGCGCCAGCTCGAAGACGCGCATCGCGAAGGTGGGCGCGCCCGTTTCGGCCGTGAAGATCTCGCGGATGGTGGCGCGCTCGGCACCTTCCACCGCCACCGGCTTCGCCTCTACCTGCTGGTGGTGGATCACCTGCATCTGTCGCTCCTTGCTCCCGGCCAGTGTGTTGCCGGCGATCATTCTACCACATCCTCCCGGGGCACGCAAACAGTACCGTGAGCCCGCCCGGCGCCCCGCGGTGAGAGGCGTTGGCGCCCGGCGAGGCTCACTGGAGGCGGTAGAGCCGCTCGCCGGCCTGGGGCACGAGCAGGATCCCCTCCGCCTCGCGGCCGGTCCACTCCTCTGGGCGGAAAGTAGCCGGGTCGCGGTAGCCCAGCGTGGCCCGCGCGCACACCTCGCGGGGAATGCCGGTCGCCAGGACCACGTTCACCCGCGGGCGCTCCACGCCGTTGAGGTAGGTGCCATCCCCTTTCACCAGGGTGGAGTGTGCCAGGATGCACCCCGGCACCGACTGGTACTCTTCCCAGCGCGCCAGGAAGTAGTCGCGCACGTGGTAGCCGCTGCGTTCGAGGAGCGCGCCGTGGGTGTAGGAGAAACAGCGAACCCGGGGAGCGTAGATGATCACCGTGCCGCCATCGGCCACCACCGGCTCCACCTTGTACATCCCCTTGCCGGCCGTCCACAGGTCCTCGTACATGGCCGGCATCACGGAGACGACGGTATGGAAAGGCCGCGCCACGCGCGTCACGTGAACCCGCGCCGAGAGCGCGGCGGCCGCCGCCTGAGACTCCTCCGGGGTGCCGAAGTAAAGGCCGTGCAGGTGTTGGGGATCGGCGGTGACCAGGCTGAGGCACCAGCGGGGCACCCGGAGCGCTTGCGCGGCCCGGTCCACCACGGCACGAACCGGGTTTGGCTGCCGGCCGATGAGGGCGCGGTTGGTGATCAGCGCCGAGAGCCAGTGGAAGCAGTGGATCACCGCGGGGCCGGAGACGCCGGGGAAGAGGTACTTATTGCCGCCGGAGAAGCCCATCGCCTCGTGGGGAAAGACGGGGCCACAGAGGAGGAGGCGGTCATACTCCAGCAGGCGCGCGTTGATCTGCACCGGCACGTCGCGCGAGAGCCGGCCGCCGGTCAGCGCCGCCAACTCGGCGGCAGGGATGGTGCCAAGGGTAGTGAGATCACGGCGCCAGTCATGCTGGAAGATGCCGACGTGGCGGTAGGTGCTGGCGCGCTGCTCGGGGGTGATGCCCAGGTGGCGGTAGAGCTGCGCCTCGCTCATCGGCGGGTGGGTGCCGAGGGCCACCAGGAAGTCGAGGCGAGCGGCCACGCGGCCCAGCAGCTCCACCAGCAAGCGAAAACAGAGCGGGAGCGGCCCGGAGCGCGTGCCATCCGGGATGATGACGAGGACGCGCTTCCCCGCCGCCTCAATCTGCGCCACGCCCGCCTCCAGCAGTGCCCGTATCTCCGGCTCGGTCAGGTGCCGGTCCTCACTCCCCACGCCCAGGAGCATCGCGCCTCCTCCGCTACCGGCGGTCCCGGTTGCTTTCCGGTGCCGACCACTGTAAGGACGTTCGCGAGCGGTCACCTCGCTCCCCCCAGCGTTGAGTGTTGGGTTCAGGAATGGGAGTAGGATCTGCAGGACGCGGGCCGGGGAGGCAGGCAGGGATCGGCCGCGCGGCCCGGGAATAGGCACGGGGAGGGCCGACGGATGACTGTGACCCGGGCTATCGCCTGCGTGCTCTGCGCCGTGCTGGGCGCCGCCAGCGCCCGTGCCGCCGAGGTGGTGATCATGCCGGAAGGCGACGAGCGGCGGGTGCAGACCTCGCGCTACGAGGCCAGGATCGGCCGGGATGGCTGCTTCACCAGCCTGAAGGTGGCCGGCATGGAGTTCTTCACCACGAGTGAGTCCGGGCCGCGCGGCGCCTACTTCTATCAAGATGCCCTGATCCCGCTGCCGGAGGTGACCCAGCCGGACGACCACACCGTGGTGGCGACCAGCGAGAAGGCTTCCGCGCGTTACCAGTTCGCGCCGGACCGCCTCACCTGGACCCTCACGAACGCCACGGCGAAGGCGATGGTCTTTGTCATCGTCTTCGACCCGGCGGTGAAGGCGGGGATGGACGACACGGGTCGGTTTGAGCAGGCACCGGCCTTGCTTGGGTGGAAACTCTCTACCTGGTTCCGCGGCCGGGCCAACGTGCGCCTCACCGGCAGCACCCGCCTCTGGCCCTGGAACGGCCAGCACCAGGTCTGGGAGGTTGGCCTTGGCCCGAAGGAGACCCGCACCGTGACACTCGAGATCGGAACAGCAACAGACGAGGAGATCGAGCAGGCCGCCGAAGTGGCGCAAGCCCCTCCCCCACCCCCGCCCACCGACCCCGTTGGGCCGATGTGGGACCTGAAGGCGCTCTCGAAGCCGCCGCGCGTCTACCCGGCCGAGGAGTTCGTGGAGGAGGGCGTGCAGGCGCTCTTCTTCGAGGGCGTGCCCTACCGGGGAAAGCCGACGCGCGTCTTCGCCTGGCTCGGCCTGCCGCGGGTAGCGCCGGGCCAGAAGGTGCCCGGCATGGTGCTGGTGCATGGCGGCGGCGGCACAGCCTTTGCCGAGTGGGTGCGCCTGTGGACCGGGCGCGGCTACGCGGCGATTGCCCTGGACACCTGCGGCTGCGTGCCCAAAGGCACCTATGGCAACTGGGAGCGCCACCCCCACGGCGGCCCGCCAGGGTGGGGCGGCTTCGACCAGCTCGACTGGCCGCGTGAGGACCAGTGGACCTACCACGCCGTGGCCGATGCCATCCTGGCGCACTCGCTGCTGCGCTCGCTGCCGGAGGTGGATCCCCAGCGCATCGGTGTTACCGGGATCTCCTGGGGCGGCTACCTCACCTGCATCATCGCCGGCGTCGACCCGCGCTTCCGGCTGGCAGTGCCGGTCTACGGCTGCGGCTACACGCTGGACATGGCGTTCGCCTCCGCGGTGACCTCCCAGGGGGAGGAGCGGGCGCGGCGCTGGATGCGCTGGTGGGATCCCTCGGTCTACCTGGCAGACGCGGCGATGCCGATGCTGTGGGTGACCGGGAGCAACGACTTCGCCTATACGCTGAACGCGCTGCAGCAGTCGTACCGTCAACCGAAGGGGAGCCGCACGCTGTGCATCCGCCTACGGATGCCGCATGGGCATGGCGGCCCCGGCGAGAACCCGGAGGAGATCCGCGTCTTTGCCGACAGCATCCTGCGCGACGGCGAGCCGCTGCCCACGATCACCGCTCAGGGGCGGGAGGGAGAGCGCGTCTGGGCCACCTACCAGAGCCAGCGCCCGGTGGTGAAGGCGGAGCTGAACGTGACGAAAGACCTGGGCGCCTGGCAAGAGCGCCACTGGGAGGCTCTTCCCGCCCAGCTTGAGGCGAACGGGCGGGTGACGGCCACGCTGCCGGCCGGCGTCACCGTCTACTACCTGAACCTCTACGACGACCGCGACTGCGTCGTCAGCACCGAGCACGTGGAACTGGCACGATAGGAGGCCCCCCTACCCCCCCGATTCCGGGGGGGAACTGGTTGGGTGGCCCTCCGAAGCCGGGGGGTCCAACCAGCGTCTCCCCCCGATCTCGGGGGGCCGGGGGGGCTTCACGGGTAGCCCTCCCCCCCGAAGCCGGGGGGCTTCCAACCAGCGTCTCCCCCCGATCTCGGGGGGCCGGGGGGGCTTCACGGGCAGCCCAGAGCATGCTCGCGGGGCGTAAGCATCATGCCGACCTGGCGTCTCCCTCAAGCCATGGTGCCACACCGACCGCGACCCATCAACGGCGCGGCGCCAGGCGGTTCGGACGCGACCAGATGATGCGGGCGATGAAGGCGCTGCCGTCCGCCCCACGCGCATCCGGCCTGTCGCTCATGATGTACTCCGCGTCGGTCACCCACGACTCTCGGGGGCTAATGGCGCACGCCCCGAAGTTCCCAAGCATGGCGCCCCGCTCCGGGATGAGCACACGCTCGGTGTCGCGCAGCACGCAGAGGCGTTCGGGGTCGACGCGCGCGATGAAGATCGGGGCGCGGCTGCGGGGAATGTGGTCGTTGTTAGCCCCGCGCCGGGTGTAAGAGAGGTAGAGGCCGTCGCTGTGCGCCACCCAGTGCTGCTGCGTGTTGTAGCTGCCTAGCTCGGTGCCGTCATCAAAGACCCAGGGCTGGATGGCTCGGTAGTGCAGGCCATCCTCGCTCACCGTCACATAGCCCTTGACGTCGTTCCGAATCGTGAGGTAATAGCGGCCGCCGAAGAAGGCGACGGAGGGCTCGCAAAGGCCGCGCTCCACGTTCAGCTCCATCACGTTGCCGTGCCGTAGGCACTTCAGTTCCTGCCCATCGAAGGCACACTGCGCCACCGTCACCGCCATCGGCTCGTTCGCGTTGCGGCCGATGTACAGGGGCACCAGCAGCGTGCCGTCCGGCTGCACCAACCACTGGGCGCAGGCGCTGCGCGCGTAGTCAAACTGCTTGTCCGGGGGCATCTCCAGCCGTTTCCAGCGAGACCACGCACCCGTCCGCGGGTCGTGAACGGCGTAGGCCGTCTGGTGCGCCCGGTGGGTATCCTCGAGCTGGTCGCCGCCCTGGTTGTAGCGCACCTGGGCGCCAATGGCGATCAGCCTGCGTGTCTGCGGATGCCAGCCGGGCGTCACGTCGGCCACGGCGACGGTGACGCCGTTCGGCTCGTGCACCCACCCCAGCTCCGGCACCTCGGTTGGGCCGGTCCAGGTCTTGCCCAGATCGTCACTGCGCATTGTGTAAAGGCCTGAGTAGTGATCCGAAGCCCTCAGGTGCTTCTGCAGCGTGACGATGACCGCCGGGTGGCCGTCGCGGCCGGCGCCCGGGATCGCCGCGGCTCGCGGGTGGAACCAGCAGAACTCAGGGCTCAGCTCCCGGTGAAGCACGTCCAGCCTCACGTCGAAGTCCAGCTTCTGCATCCTCTTCCTCTCCGCAGGCCGGGCATGCCCCGGCATCGCCGCCGCGGCGAGCACGACGGCGGCGACGGCCAGCAGCCCGCCAACGCGCAGCAGCTCCCTGTCCCTCATCCAGCGCATCGTTGCTCCCCTGCTTTGCCGCGCCCGAACATCTCGCGCAGCAACGGCCGGCCGCGGCGGTAAGCCTCGGCGCAGGCGCTCGGGTCCAGGTTGAACTCCCGGATCGGCACGCCGGTCACCGCCCGCAGCGCCCCTTGCGAGCCGCCCACCGACCAGGTGAAGCCGGCCTCCCGCCGGGCAGTCTCGTAGTCTGGCTTAGGCATCTGCGGCTTCGCCTGTCATGGCCGGCCGGCATCAGCACCACGCAGAGGCTGGCGCTCCCGGGGGCTACTTCACCACCACGCCGCTCACCCAGGCGTTCGTCTTGATGCGCGGGTCTCCCGGTACCAGGCGCTTGCCGTTGATCACCACGTTGTCGAAGGTGACGCCCTCGATGGGGCTTTCCGGTCCCTCGGCGATCAGGACCACGTCGGTGTTGCGGCAGTTGAGCACCTGCACGTTGCGGAAGAGCACGTCGCGGATGGCGCCGCTCGGCTGCTCGCGCTTGGGCGGGTTCAGCAGCTCGTAGGGCGAGTCCGGTTTCGTGGGGCACTCCAGGTGCCAGTCATCCCAGTTGTTGATCACCTTCAGCGCCGGCCGGCGCGGGCCGCGCACGTCCTCGATCACGATGTTCTCGAAGCGGAAGCCGCGCGCGCTCCCCCGCCCGGTCAGCTTCAAGCCGGCCACCGGGCAAACCGACATGTCGTCTGTCGAGTGGATCACCGTGCAGTTCTCGTAGACGACGTTCTCGATGCCGCCGTCCGACTCGTGCATCAGCCCGAGGCTGCCCCCCACGTCGTTCCACACCACGCAGTTGCGGAAGGTGACGTTGCGTTGGGGGATCCATACCTTCACCTGCAGGCTGTCGTCGGCGTTGTGGGTGAAGCAATCTTCCACCAAGGCGTCGGAGGTGCCGCCGATCGGAATGCCATCGTTGTTCACGTAGTGGCCGACGATCTTCACGTTGCGGATGTGCACCCGCTGGCAGTTGGTGGTGTAGATCGACCAGACGGCCGCTTCGCGGATGATGATCCCCTCGATCGTCAGGTCCTCGGCCCACTCGTTGCGGATCAGGTGGCCGCGCTGGAACTGCTCCAGCGCCTTACGCCCGCAGAGGATGCCCCGGCCGCGGATCGTCACGTTCTTCTTCCCACTGCTGTGGAAAAGGCCCGGCGCCCAGTAGGTATCCACCCCATAGTTCTGGTGGAGGCTGCCGGCCGGCAGCTTTTCCGGCGGGCTTGGCTTCAGGCTCACGATGGCACCGCCGGCGATGTAAACCGTCTCGCCGCTCTGCAGCTCCACCTCGCTTGCCTCGTGGTAGCCGGGGCCGTAGTAGCGCACCTTCGGGTCGTTCGGGTCCGGCACGTCCTTCTCCAACGGGTTGGCGAAGAGGTGCAGCGGGTGCCGAATTGCGCCGCCCGGCTCGATGCTGAGCTGGCACGGCTTCTGGATGCGGAAGCGGATGCGGCCATCGCGCACCCGCGGACGGATCCCATGGGAGAGTGGCCGTACCACCACGCGGGAGGTATCCAGACCCGCTTCCTTGAGCCCCTCCAGGAAGCGCACCTCCACCTCCACCTCGCCCTCGTGGTCGAAGCTGCAGAAGGTAACCGGCGAGACCGGCCGCCCGGCAATCGTCGTCTTCGACTCCGGGTCGAAGCGGTAGGAGGTGTAGCAGAACACCGGCCGGCCGTTGACGTGCACCGCGTAATCCTTCGAGGCGGGCTCGCCCGGCGGCGCGGGATAGGTGATCAGGCGTGAGGGGCGCTCGGCAGCACGCTCCGCCGGCGCTGACACGGTAGACATGAGACCTCCTGCAATCAGAACGGCCGCCAGCGCGGCCAGGGCCGTCAGGGCGCGGCGCCCCCCGCCGGACACCACGATGCTCTCGCGGTTGAGCCGCCGCCGGGGGCGGCCGGGTGACACACCACTGCGCATCAGCCGGTACTCCCTTCCCACCAGCAACGTTCGACCGGGGGGCACGGCTCCCCTCCCCGTTCCCTCGCCGCCGACAAAGCCACCGGCAGGCGCGGATAGAAAAGCACCCCGATGGGTAGTGGATCACTCCGCTACGCTGGCAATCGAGCGCGCCAGGCCGTGGTGGCGAAGGACGGCCAGGTCGTTGAAGTCGCCCATCGGGGCCGCCTCGATCCCCCGGCCGAAGAAAGCCACGAAGAGGTCGTTGTCCTCGGTGCCGCGCACGTTGCCAAACCAGCGCGCGGCGAAGGCGATGTCGCCCCGGAAGAAGCAGGCGCCGGGCGCCGAGCGGCTGGTGGTCCACTCATCGTAGTAGCGCCGCGTCAACCAGCCGCCGTTCACCGACCGATCGGCGACGCGGGTGCAGACGTAGTGGCAGGCCCACGGCGCCTCCTTGCCGAAAAGCCCGCACGCCAGGAAGTAGAGCTGCCCTTGCTCCCCGAAACTGCGGTTCGGCTCCCACAGCAGCAGTACCCGGCTGCTGCCCCGCTCGCCCCCTTGCTCACCGCCCACCCACTCTTGCGAGAGCTGGCGGACGCGCCCTCCGCGCTCCAGCACGAAGTGGCGCACTTGGAAGCGCGCCGGGTGGCCGCCGGGGATGTCTTGCATTCCCCCCACCCACAGTGTCGGCCGCCCGCCCCGGGGGCTTCCCGCCGCGGCCCCCACCGGCACGGTGCTCGTGAAGCCGAGCGACTGCACGCTCGTCACCCGGGGCACGCCATCGCGCCCCACGGCCAGCAGCCGCAGTTCCACCGGCGCGCGCGCCGTGCGCCAGAGGAGCAGGCCCAGCCGTCCGGCAAACGATACCAGGGTGGGACAGGTGCCGGCACTGTCCGGAACGTCATAGGCCGGACCAACCTGCAGCTTGCCCCGGGGACCGAACCGCAGCGAGCGGAGGCGCACCCCCGTGCGCATCGGGAAGGCCACCCAGGTGGCCCCCTGGTGGTAGATCGCCGACGGGTCCCCCGTTACCCCGGCAGGTTCCACCACCAGCTCATCCGACCACCGCGGGCCATCGCGCTCCCGGTCACGCCCGGTCCACAGCCGCAGGCAGAGCTTGCCCGGCAGCTCCGGGCAGAGGCTGGGGTGCGTCGCCGAGGCATCGGCAGGCGGCACCGGCACGCCCTCCGGGAGCTGGCCGCAGAAGAGAAGGAGTCGGGCGCTGCTCCCTCGACCATGAGCCACCAACGCCGGCGCGGTGTAGCTTTTCCCGATGATGTGCCGCAAGCCGGCAGTGGTCGAGTAGCCGTAGTTGATGTCTGCCGCCACCCGTTTCTCGCCGAAGACGCCGTTCCAGTTCCAGTCGATCAACGTCTCTCGGCCGCCCGGCGCCGGCTTCAGCCGGTAATGGTAGGGTGGGCCGGCGAGAAACGACACCGCCTCCGGTGGGAACGGTAGGCGCTCGGAGAGGCGGCGCTCGTCCAGCACCAGGGAGGCAAACCGCCCGTCGGAGTAGCGGATCTGGTCGCCGCGCCCGTTGAGCTGGTAGTTGTAAGCGTAGTTCATCACGCTGGGGTAGATCGGGCACCAGGCTGGCTCCCAGCGGCCGGAGTGGTCCAGGCCGAGCTGGTGGCCGAACTCGTGGATGAAGGTGGCGTAGAAGCCGTGGAAGCCGCAGCTTCCACGGTCGGCCATCTCGCCCGACTGCCCCCCGCCGGCGTTGTAGACGACCATCCAGTGCGTCACGCCGCGGTGCGCCCGGGCGTGGAACTGTTCTCCCAGCTCCCACCACGGCTTGCCGGCGTCCGCCGCCGGCACCGGGGGCAGGTAAAGCACGCGCAGGGCGATCCCCGGTTGCCCATCCGGGTTCTCAATCGGCAGCGCGGCATAGTAGGCCACGACGCGCTGCATCTCCTCCCGGAGGCGATCCTCCGGCACGCCGGGCATCGGCTGCAGCTCCACCAGCACATCGCGGTGCCGGGGCGAGCAGCCAAGCGCCGGCAGGTCGAGGCCGCCCGGCTTCACCTGGCCACTCTCCCAGGCGTTCAACAGGCCATCCTGGTCGGCGTCGGCAAAGGGGGCGTCTTCCGGGGCATCGCCGGTGCAGGCGTAATGCAGGTAGAGGCAGTCGCCATCGACGGGATCGCCGGAGCGCTGGGCCCGCAGCAGGTCGTCCTTGCCGTCGCCATCAAAGTCGGCGGCCAGCCAGGCGTAATCGGTGCGGGCCTGGTCGGCCGGCGGCAGGGTGGGCAGCGGGATCGCCCCGGCAGCCTCGCCACGGGGCAGCAGCTTCTGCCCCAGGATGAGGTCGTACCCCGGGGCGCCCAGGAAGCGTCCGCATGCCAGCCCGTCGCCGGGCGCGCCCGTGGCCACCACGGCACGTGCCTGGAGGTGGACCGTCTTGCCATCGCCCAGGGCCAGGGAGGCTCGCCAGAGGCGTCCCCGCCGGTCGAGCCAGGCGATCTCCCAGCGGCCATCGCCGTCCAGGTCGCCGGCCGCCAGGCGCCTCAGTTCGGGCAGCCGCTCGCTCACCGGGCGTGCCGCGAAGCGGGGCAACGCGCCGCTATCGGGGCGGTTGTGCAGCAAGAGCAGCCGACCACTGGCATCGGCCAGGAGGGCATCCTGCCGCCCATCGCCGTCGGCATCGAGGGCCACGGCCCGCGCCGGCGCCCGCGGCAGCGGCGCCTCCACCGCGCCCACCGGGTCGAGGCGCGCGAAGGTCGTCGTCTCCGGCTGCAGATCGTGCGCCAGGCGCAGCGTGCCGTCGGGAAGGAGCAAGAGCACGCTGGCGCGTTGGTCTACAAAGGGTGCGGCCAACACGGCGAGGGCATCCTCGCCTGCCCGCGTGGCGGCCTGCGCGCCGAAGCGCAGCTTGCCGAGCGCCGAGGTGCAGGCGGCGTCGAGGATCCCCTCGCCGCCCGGGTAGTAGCCGATGAAGTCGGCACGGCCGTCGCCGTTCAGATCGCCGGCCAGCGCGGTGCGGGGCGCGGCGTAGGCCCCGAGGATCACGCCGGGAGCCATCCGCAGCGCTGGTGTCGGTTCGGCGGCCGTTGGCTGGCTGGCGGCCAGCAGGGCAACGACCGTCCACAGAGCCAGGAGCATCCTGCCACGAGGCCGGTTGAGAAGCATCCGCGCGCTTTCCGTTCCGTGAGTTGAGGCAGGCCCGGGCGCCGGCTCCAGGAGCACGCGCCTGGTGGGCTCTCGGAGGGAGTTCCCCGCGTTGGCTGCCTCTCCTGCCGGCCAAGCAGGAGGATGCGCGCGCGAGGGTGTAAGGGAGGTAGGGGCCGGCAGGAAGGCCGGTGGCGAAGTGCCGGCCGCGGCCGGCAGGGGCGGGAGACCAATGGTTCTGGGAGCACTTCTGGCAGCAGCAATGATACCCACCAACCTTCAGTGCGAGTACCTCACCAATCCCCTGGGCATCGACTGCCCGCGGCCACGCCTGAGCTGGGCGCTGGAGTCCGGCCGGCGGGGTGACACGCAGTGCGCCTACCAGGTGCAGGTCGCCAGCAGCGTGGAGCGGCTGCGCCGGGGCCGGCCGGACCTGTGGGACAGCGGCAAGGTGACCAGCAGCCAGTCGCTCGGCATCGCCTACGACGGCCAGCCGCTGGGCACCGGGGCGCGCGCCTGGTGGCGGGTGCGCGTGTGGGATGGCGCCGGGAAGGTTTCCCGTTACAGCCCGCCCGCCTGGTGGGAGATGGCGCTGACGGCACCGACGGAGTGGCGCGCGCGCTGGATTGCCGACTCGCGACCGGAGCCCCAAAGCGACGCGGAGCGCTTCGGGGACAACCCGGCGCCCCTCTTCCGCCGCGAGTTCTCGCTGGGCAAAGAGATTCGGCGCGCTCGGGCCTACGTGACCGGCCTCGGCTATTACGAGCTGTACCTGAACGGGCAGAAGGTGGGCGACCAGGTCCTTGATCCCGGCTGGACCACCTACTCGCGGCGGGTGCTTTACGCCACGCACGATGTGACGACGCTCTTGCGGCGCGGCGCCAACGCCGTGGGGCTGCTGGCCGGCAACGGCTGGTACAACCCGCTGCCGCTACGCCTCTGGGGCCGGATCAACCTGCGCGAGTACCTCCCCGTCGGCCCGCCGCGGGTGCTGCTGCAACTGGAGGTGGAGTACGCCGATGGCACGCGCGAGCGCCTTGTCACCGACGAGCATTGGCGCGTGGGCGACTCGCCGATCCTCCGCAACAGCCTCTACCTGGGAGAGGTCTACGATGCCCGGCAGGAACAGCCGGGTTGGGCCCAGCCGGGCTTCGACGACTCGGCCTGGCGGCCGGCGCGGATCGCCACGGAGCCGGTGGGCCCGCTGCAGGCACAGACGGCACCACCGATCCGGGCGACGGAGACGCTGCGCCCGGTGGCGGTAAGCGAGCCCCAGCCCGGCGTCTTCATCTTCGACCTGGGGCAAAACTTCGCCGGGTGGGTGACGCTGCGGGTGCGCGGGCCGGCGGGCACCCGGATACAGCTTCGCTATGGCGAGCTGCTCGCTCCCGACGGCACGCTGAACCCGTTGACCTCCGTGTGCGGGCAGATCAAGCGGCAAGAAGCACCCCCGGGCTCCGGCGAGCCGGCCACGGCGTGGCAAAGCGACACCTACGTGCTGCGCGGCGATGGCCTGGAGCACTACACGCCCCGCTTCACCTGGCACGCCTTCCGCTACGTGGAGGTCTCCGGCTTCCCCGGCACGCCCACCCGCGACGCCCTGGAGGGGCACCGGCTCCACTCGGCGGTGGAGTCGGTGGGCAGCTTCGCCTGCTCGAACGAGCTGTTGAACCGCGTGCAGACGGTCACCCGCCGCACGCTGCTCAGCAACGTGTTCAGCGTGCAGTCCGATTGCCCGCACCGCGAGCGCTTCGGCTACGGCGGCGACATCGTGGCGGCCAGCGAGATGGCGCTGCTCAACTTCGACATGGCGCAGTTCTACGCGAAGACGGTTCGCGACTTCGCCGACGCCCAGCGCGAGAACGGGGGCTTCACTGAGACCGCGCCATTCGTGGGGATCGCCGATGCCGGCTTCGGCGGCGACTCGGGGCCGATCGGCTGGGGCACCGCCCACCCGCTGCTGCTGTGGCAGCTTTATCAGTACTACGGCAACCGGGCGCTGCTGGCAGAGCAGTACGACGCTGCCCGGCGGTGGCTGGCCCTCCTGGAAGCCAACGCCCCGGAGCACCTCATCGACGCCGGCATCGGCGATCACGAGAGCCTGGTGCCCAAGGAGACAGCCGTCTCCGGCACGGCGTTCTACTACTACAACGCGCATCTGATGGCGAAGATTGCCCGCGCGCTGGACCGGGCGGCGGACGCCGAGCGCTACGCCAACCTCGCGGCGGCGATCCGGGAGGCGTTCTGCCGGCGCTTCCTGGACCCGGAAACCGGCCGAATCGGCACCGGCACCCAGGCCAACCAGGCGTTTGCCCTTGCCTATGACCTGGTACCCCCGCCGCAGCGCGAGCGCGTGCTGGCCTACCTGGTGCGTGACATCCTGGAGGAACGCGGCGGCCACCTCACCACCGGCATCTTTGGCACCAAACACCTCCTCCACGCGCTGACTGCCTGCGGCCGGGGCGATGTGGCCTACACCGTGGCAAGCAAGAAGACGTTCCCCAGTTGGGGCTACATGCTGGAACACGGCGCTACCACCCTCTGGGAGACCTGGGCGTTCAGCGACAACACCTTCTCGCACAACCACCCGATGTTCGGGTCGGTGAGCGAGTGGTTCTTCAAGGCGCTGGCTGGCATCCAGCCGCACCCGGACGCGGTCGGCTTCGATCAGGTGATCGTTCGCCCGCAGGTGGTGGGCGATCTGACCTGGGCCAAGGGGAGCTACCGCTCGGTGCGCGGCCCGATCACCAGCGAATGGCGCCGTGAGGGGGAGACGCTGCTGCTGGACGTGTCGCTGCCGCCGAACACCACCGGCACGGTCTACCTGCCGACCACGGATCCAGACGCCGTGAGCGAGGGCGGCCGTCCGGCGGCCGAGGCGGAAGGCGTCACCTTTGTCGGCCACGCGGAAGGCGAGTGCCTCTACCGCATCGGGGGCGGCACCTACCACTTCGTGGTCACCGGCTTGCGCCCGTAGACGGCGGGGTTACCCGCGGGCAACTGCCCGGCGGGAGGTAAGCAACCGCGAGGCCCAGGCCACTGGCCGTCGGGAGGCCGACCGGAGAGGAGAGAAGATGCTCAAAGGGATCTCACCACTATTGAGCCCTGAGCTGCTGGCAGTACTTGCCCGCATGGGGCACGGAGATGAGATTGTCTTGGCCGACGCGCACTTCCCCGGCGAGACGTTTGGCCAGCGCGTGCTCCGTGCTGATGGCCTGCGCATCGCCGACCTGCTGGATGCGATCTTGCCGCTGTTTGAGCTAGACAGCTACGTGGACGCGCCGGTAGTGATGATGGCGGCGGTGCCCGGCGACACGCTGGACCCGGCGGTGGAGCAAGCCTACCGTGCCGTCATCGACCGGCACGCCCCGGCCACGCCACCGATTGCCCGTATCGAGCGCTTCACCTTCTACGAGCGTGCCAGGGCAGCGTTCGCTGTGGTGATGACCGGCGAGACCGCCAAGTACGGCAACGTGATCCTGAAGAAGGGGGTCACCCCCTCGGGTTGAGGGGCCGCCCGGCTGACGTCGCGCATCCCTCCGAGTTCGCCGGATGCACGTTAGGAGCCATATCCTCCAGCAGAAACTGAGCACAGGCGTGGTAGAGAAGTGGTGAATGCCGGGAGCCGGGGAGGAAGACGCCCACGCCCTTCGCCCGGCAAGGATCATCCCGGGAGGGAGAACATGGAGGAACTGCACCAGGGATGAAGCGCACTTACCTGTGGGGGGAGTTCGTGCTCCTCTTCTGGGGCCTGCCGGTGTTCCTGGCGCTGTATCCGCTGCCGATCCCGAAGGTGCTGCTCCTGCTCCCGGTGGCCGGCCTCTGTTTGGTATCGCTGCTGCGCGACCGTTCCTTCGACCGGACGCAGCTTTGGAACGCGGCCGCCGCGCGAGAGGGACTGCCGCGGGTGCTGCTTCTCTTCGCCCTCACCGCCCCGATCCTGGCTGCCGGCGTGCTGCTGTTCCTGCCGTCGGCCTTCCTCGGGCTGGCGCGGCGGGCGCCCTTCCTCTGGGGCGCCATCATGCTGCTCTACCCGCTGCTGTCGGTCTACCCCCAGGAGCTGATCTACCGGGCGTTTCTCTTCCAGCGCTACCGGCCGCTCCTGGGCGGCGACGCGGCCCTCACGGGATGGAGCGCGGCGGCGTTTGGCTTCGTCCACATCCTCTACGGGAGCTTCGTCTCCGTGCTCCTCTCCCTGGCTGGCGGCTACCTGTTCGCCACCAGCTACCGGCGCTCGCGCTCGCTGCTCCTCGCCGCCGTACAGCACGCCCTCTACGGCGACCTGATCTTCACCCTCGGCCTCGGGCAGTTCTTCTACCGGCCACCGACACCATAGGCGGGGGCACGGTAGCGCGCAGACCGCCCTGAAACGTCGCGCGCCGGCTCAATCGGCGAAGTCGCACCGGCTTTCCACGTAGGCGGCGGAGCCGTCGCGCAGCCAGCCGTCGAGCTGGGCCTGGTCCTTGAGTTGCTGGCCGCGCAGGCGGGGGACCACCACGAAGCGGCACTCCGCCTCGGGGAGGGAGGTCATGTCGCCCCACAGCTTCTCGAACTGCGCCACGGGGAAAACATCCTCCTGTCCGTGCCCCCAACGCTTCTTCACCTCTTTCAGGGTGACGTAGGTGGGCATGCGGGCCGCCACGCGGCGGATGGCGGCGGCCACCCGCACGGCGTCCTCCAGGTCGGCCCGAGAGAGCCGGAAGAGGGCGAGGAGCTTATCGATGTGGATCCAGACGGTGTTGGTGTTGTAGTAGGAGAGGGCGAACTCGTCCTCCTCGCGCGGCATTGCCAGGCCCTCGACGAGGCGCACGCGGTCGTTCACGCGCGCCAGGCCGCCGCCGCGGTCCTCGATGCGGCGGGTGATCACCTCGTAGGTGAGGCAGGCGCCGTCGCGGATGTGCCAGCCCAACAGCCCCGGGTCAAGGTCGGCGCCCAGGGTGTCGATGTTGTGCAGCATCAGGTACTGAAGTTGGGGGCGCTCGCGCAGGAGGTGTGCCAGCACGCCGTTGCGCAGCAGGTTGGGCACCTCGTACCAATGGCCCACCGGATGCACGCACTGCAGCGGCACGTTGTCGGTGTAGTCGCTCCCCTCCCCCGTGCTGCGCGCCCACTCGATGAGGGCGTGGTGCAGGCTCTCACGCACCTTCTGCTGCTGCTCGTCCAAAACCTGCTGCGCCGTTTCATCCCAGGCAAAGCGCAGGTCACGCACCATCGGCACCAACCGCAGGCCGATGGCCCGGCCGGGGGAAACATAGAGGGGGAGTTCGGATTTGGGATTTCGGATTTCGGATTGGGGGGTGCCGGTGCGGCGGAGGAGCTCCGGGTGGATCCGGAGCGGTTGGTCCATCGGGTGGCCGACGCGGAACATCCACTGGTTGCCGCGCACGGAGCGCACGCTGCGCCGCACCTGGTCGGCCAGCGTTTGGAAGCCGAGGCCGTGGTAGGCCGCCGCCAGAGCGCTGGAGATGGCGTCGCTCGGACCATCGCTCTCCTGCACGGCGAGAAAGGCGTCGATTGCCTCCTCGAAGCGGCGTTCGAGCAGGTGGGTGTAGCCGGCGAACGGCACCCGGCCGCAGTCGGCGATCCCCTCCTTGCCCGGCAGGTGGAAGCGGTGGATGGCGTAGAGGAAGAAGAGGGCGCGCACGTGCGCGTAGAGGTTGCTGGAGCGCCGGCGGAAGGCATCCAGCTCCGCGCACTCCTCCAGCAGCGCCGCCAGCGAGGCGCCGCGGCAGAAGGCATCCAGCGAGCGGTTTCTCACCTCCGGGTCGGTGGCGGTGATGATGCGGACCAGTTCCCCCATGGTACCTCCGGCGGCCAGACGGCGCCCCTGCCCAGCGCGTCACACTCGCGGGGCACCGCGCCCCGGTCTCAGCGGCGGAGGGCCAGCAGCTCGACGAGCTGCGCCAGCACTTCGTCACGATCGCAGCCGTTGAGGGCCAGCGCCAGTTGGGCCACCAGCAGGCCATACTTCACGCCGATGTCGTAGCGTCGGCCCTGCGCCTCGAAGGCCAGGTAACGCTCGCGCACGGCCAGTTGCCCCAGAGCGGGCGAGAGCCACACCTGCCCGCCCTCCGCCGGTGCCGCCGCCACGCGCTCGCCCAGGATCTCCATGATCGTGGGCGTCAGCACGTGCATACCGAAGAAGCAGAGGTAGTGGCCGGCACGCAACCCGGGAACCACCAACTGCTGCTCCGCCTCGGTCGGCGTCGGCTTCTCGATCACGGCCTGGATCACGTAGAGGTGCTGGCGGCCCGGCACCCGCGGCCCCCCCACCGTGCCGTAGTAGGGAAGCAGGTTCTCGCGGATCGCCTGCACCGCGGAAACCGCGCAGTCCTCGGCCACGGCTACCTTCACAAGTTGCTGGGCGCAGCTATCGGCCTCCTGGCTCACGTAGAGGTGGTCGCACACCAGGTGGAGGAAGGCGTCGTCGCCCACGAAACCGCGCGCGCACCAGATCGCGTGTCCGTAGCCCAGCGGCTCCTCCTGCGCGACGAAGTGCAGCCGCGCCGCGTGCTCGCCGACCACCGCGGCGTAGGCTTCCTGGTCGCCCGGGCGCACCACCAGACAGACATCCTCCACGCCGGCGCGCACCGCCTCCTCAACGACGATGCGCAGCGCCGGCTTGGGGATCCCGTCCTGGTCCACGAGCGTCTGAAACCCCAACGTGCGCTGATTCTGGCCGGCCGCCGTGATGACGGCCTTGGTGATCTTCACGGGCTACTCCCTGCTGCCGGTCACGCCACAAAGCAAGATGAAGAGCCACGAAGGGCGGGGCCGCCCGGAGTCGGGTTCGTGCCTCTTCGTCAGGCCCCTGCCGGAGGTGCCCTCAAGCGGCGGTGCCAGGGTGCCGCCGCCCCGGGAGAAGGCTCACCGCGACCGGCGGGCGTGCCTTCCCGCGGTGACGTGGCAACGGCGTACTGTTCGTTCAGAACTGGCACGGCTCCTGCTCGAGGTGACGCTCACCTCAGGGCGCCGGGGGCGCCCGCGACCGCGCACCCCGGCGGCGCCGCCACGAAACGGCAGCGGCACCCCGTGGATGCTCGCGCGGGGCCTCACTTGCCGTCGGGTGGCCCGGCGCATCCCCCTGAGCCGCACGGAGGAGGCGACCGGTTTGGTGTCTGCTCGATGCGGGTATGACAAAAACGAGGCTTTCCGGCAATGAATGACTGTGGCGTTAACCGATACCGTTGGGGCCGTCTCGACATCCCGAGTCGGCCAGAGTGCGTGCCCGTCGTGCGACACGCCATCGCTCGCCTGGCGCAGCAGACCAGCTTGAGCGCCGAGGAGCGAGGAGACCTAGACCTCGCCGTGACGGAGGCGTGCGCCAACGCGGTGCGGCACGGCTCGCCCCAACGGGAGCGGAACACCGTCTGCGTCGCCTACTTCGCCGGGCCGGACGCGGTGCTGGTGGAGATCCGTGACCAGGGCGGCGGCTTCAGCGCGGCGGCAAAGGCCCCGCCGGCGGCCGGCGAGCTGCGCGACGGGGGCTATGGGATCCACATCATGCGGCAGGTGATGGACGACGTGGAGATCGCCTGGCAGGGGGGCACCGTGGTGCGCCTCCTCAAGCGGCGCCGCCAGGGCCGGCCCGGCGCCCCAGCCAGAGGAGCCACTCTCGTCGCGCCTGGCCCGGGGCGGCTGCCGGTGCCGGCGTAGCCGGGCGCGGCCACCCGCCGCATGGGGCAGCAGATGGCGAGCCGACACACAGGGAGGCCACCGGACGGGCGCTGCCGCTGCGTGATCATCGGCGGCGGGCCGGCTGGCCTGGCGTGCGGGCTCTACTTCTCGCGGCTCAACTGCGAGACCGTCGTCATCTTTCGCGAGGATCAGCGCGCGCGGCTCATTCCACACACCTGGAACGTGCCCGGCTACCCCGACGGCATCGCCGGCGACGAACTGATCGAGCGCTGCAAGGCGCACGCCCGCCGCTATGGCGCCGCTTTCGTCAATGGCGAGGTGGACCAGGTGCGCGGCACCATGTGGAACTTTGAGGTGTGCCTGACCGACGGGCGCGAGTTCCCCGCGTGCCACGTCGTCTTCGCCACCGGAGTAGAGGATATTCCGCCGGACATCCCCCGGGTTCACAAGTACGTGGGGCGCGGCCTGCGCCACTGCCCGATCTGCGACGGCTACGAGGCGAATGGGCAGCGGCTGGCGATCTTCGGCACCGGCAACCGGGTGGCGCGCCATGCCCTCTACCTGACCACCTTCACCGACCGCGTCACGATCCTGCTGAACGGGCAGGGCTCCCCGGACGACATCGACCCGGCATTGCGGGAGGACCTGGCGCGGTACGGCATCCGCTGCTTGCCGGCGCGGGTGGCCGAGGTGCTGGATGAAGGCAGCGAGATCCGTGGCTTCCTCCTGGAAGACGGCACCTTGTTGGAGGTGGACCGGGCCTACAGCGCCCTTGGCATCCGCCCCCGCTCCGAGGTAGCCCAACGCCTCGGCGTGGCGGTAGACGAGCGCGGCTTCATCAAGGTGGATGCCTACGGCGCCACCAACGTCGAGGGCGTCTACGCCGTCGGCGACGTGGTGAACGCCGACTATTCGCAGGTCGTGATCGGCATGGGCCAGGCTGCCACCGCTGCCATCCACATCCACGCCCGCTACCTCTCCGAGGGGTGAGGCGCCCCGCCGCAGGACGCGACCCGCCGGGCGGCGAACCTTCAGCGGCAGGGAGAGTGGAGGATGACCTCAAAGGAACGGGTGTGGACGCTGCTTCAGGGAGAGCTGCCGGATCGCTGCCCCTACTTCGACCTGGTGCGCAACGACGCGGTGATCACGCATTTCGCCGGTGAAGCGCTGACGCTGGAGAACGCCCCCGAGGTAGTCTACCGTGCCGTTTCCCGCGCAGTGGACGCCACCCGGCCGGCGGTGCGGCTTCCGGATCGCGAGGGCGTGGAAGTGCTTCCCGACGGCCGGCAGATGCGCCGCTTCCGTTGGACCACCTGGATCGACAAGGTGCGCTTCGCGGACACGGAGGCGTTCGCGGCCTGGCTGCGGCAGGCGCTGGAAGCGCCGGTGGAATGGTCCGCCGCCGATGAGCGGAACGCGCAAGACACCCTGCGCACTTATGCCGATCTGGAAGCGCGCCTGGACGATGTCTTCCTGGTGTGGGGCAGCGTGTGCGGCGACCCGCTGACCGGCGTCTGCCACACGGTGGGCCTGGAGCAGTTCTCTTACTACCTGGCGGACTGCCCTGATCTGATCGCCGCCTACATCGAGCACGGGTTTGCCCGCGCGGAGACGCTGGCCCGGCACTTCCCCTTCCCGGCGCACGTGCGCGCCGTCTTCCTCGGCAGCGACATCGCCCTCAACACCGGGCCGATGTTCCGCCCGGCTTATCTGCGCCAGCACTACTTCCCCGGCATCCACCGCATCGTGGAGGCCTACCACGCCCGCGGTATCAAGGTGCTCTACCATTCCGACGGCAACCTGATGCCGATTCTGGATGATCTGGCCGCCTGTGGCATCGATGCCCTGAACCCAATCGAAGTGATCTGCGGCATGGACATCCGGGAGATCCACCGGCGCTACCCGCGCCTAGTGCTCGTCGGCGGCATCGACGTGAGTCAGTTGCTCCCGTTCGGCACCCCGCAGCAGGTGCGTGACGCCGTGGTGCGGGCAATCGAGGATGCCGAGGGGCGGATCATGGTCGGCTCTTCCACCGAACTACAGTACACCGTGCCGCTGGCCAACGCCCTGGCGATGATCGAGGCCGCCCACGCCTACCGCTACTGAAGGCCGATCATACCTGCTGCATCCTATCGGCGTCTCACCGGCAAGCCCTGGCCATCGGCGGCCCTCGCGCTCAGGCGGGAGCCGGCGGGGCGTCGGCGATCCGGCCCGTACCGGCCGGCGCGGGCCGGCTATTGCTCGGGCTGCACCCGCCAATGGAGGGGTTTGCCAACCTCTTCCATCTGCTTGATGCCGAGGTAGCCGAGGAGGGCCACCGAGAGCATCCCGTTGGCGGCGGCACGGCCGACGTAACCGGTCTCATCGCGCGGTCGGTCCAGGAAGTCGCGCCACTCACGCTCCACGCTCCAGGTCCGGTCGAGCCAACGCAGCCACTCGGCGAGGACCGGCTCCGGCCCCACGGTATCGAGGTACTCGGTGAAGAGCCAGTAGACGTACGGCCCTACCCAGAACTCGGTGGCGGCAGACTGGTCACGGAAGAGCACCCCCTTCACCGTGCAGTGGTCGGTCACGTAGCGGTAGGCTTTGCGAGCCACCTCGGCGGCGTAGTCGGCGGAAGCCTCACGGCCAGCCAGGCGGTTAGCCAGGTAGACGCCAAAGATCCCTTCGCCAACGTAGATGTTGCCCAGGAAGGTGTGACAGCCGCCCTCGACGATGTCTTCGCACTGCCAGTCGAACCAGCCATCCGACTTCATCTTCCGGTCGCACCAGCGCACGGTGTTGTCCATCACCGTGAACCAGTGGGGCGGCACCGGCTCGCCAAGGAGCTGCCGGGCATAGGCATAGTAGGAGAGGCCCGCGAGCGCGCGGCCGAGGTAGACATCGCACTGCCGGCCCTCCTGGTAGTAGGTCACCTGCTGCACGCTGCCATCCCGCTGCTCGTTGAGGGTGAGGTGGCGCAGCACGTGGGGAATGCCGTCGGATTCCTGCAGCGAGTGGGCCACCAGGTAATCGGCCGACTTCCGGCAGGCGGCACTCAGCGCGCGCGCGTGGGCGCGCCGATCGGGAATGCGGCTGTAGTGGATGATCGCGTAGGTGAGGGCGCGCATCCACTCGCCGATCTGGTTGCTGTCGTAAGAGCCGAAGCCCATCACGCCGCCGCCCCGGCCGATGCCGGCCTGCTCCAACTCGTTGGTCATCATGATCGTGCCGCCGGAGGGCGCCTGCATCTTGGTGATCATGTGCCGGATGCTGTCGTCCAGCAGCCACTCGGCGAAGCGGGCGCGCTGCAAGTCGCCGCTCTTGCGGAACGCCTCCGCCGCCAGCGCCAGGCCGGTGTCGCCCGCCTCGTTCCCCTCGGTGTGTTTCCAGGTGCAGTCGGCGTAGAGGCGAAGGAACTCGGCGTAGGTGCGGCGGTTCAGCGGGTCGTAGGTGTGCGGCAGCGCCGCCCGGCACCAGCCCATGATGTCGCCGTGGAGCAGGTCGCGCAGCCACAGCACCATGCCGGTGCGCAGCGAGAGCACGGTGTAGGTCATGCTCTCGCCCTGCTTCCGCACGTAGAGGTCATCGGCGCCCACGCGCCCGTCCAGCAGCGACTTGCCGGCACGGCGCACGTCGAGGGTCACCAGATAGTAGCCGGGCGGAAGCGGGCCGGTCGTCAGAGTCCGGCGCAGGCGGGTGACGCGGCCGGCCGGCACCGAACGCCCGAGGCGGAGAGTGTGCCAGGTCGTCTTCTTGCTGAAAACCTCGTACAGCTTCAGGCGCAGCGTGTCGCTGGGGCGCAGCGAGACGCCCGGACCGGTTCCGAGGACGAGGAGCGCGGGAAGGGTGCGGGTGCCGGCGGGCCGGATCACGATCCGCTCGCTGCTGTCGCCGCGTTCGCCCACCCACAGCGCCATCGCCGCCTGCCCGGCCGCCAGATCCTCCAACTCGCGGCGCGTCTCCAGGAGCTGGAAGCCGCCAATCTCGAAGGTCATCTCGTCGCCGTCGTCGTACTCGTTCTCGCTCAGGAAGAAGTGAAGGCGCTCCACCCGATCGAGACGCGGCACCGCGGCAAGCGAGTGGGTGACCTGGATCCACCGACCGGGGCGCACGCCGGGGATCCGCTCGTTGATGCGCCCCGCCCCATCCGTCCAGAGGATGAAGCGCAGCGCCTGCTCGCGCTCCAGCTTCGTCTCGCAGCGGATCCAGTAGCGGATCAGGCCGTAGCCGCTGAAGTCGAGGTTTGGTCGCGGCTGCACCTCGAACGCCGGCCACCCCTGGCCGTTGGAATAATCGATCTTCACCTGGAAGCGGAAGTAAGGCCCGCCCCAGGGGCCGTTCTCCTGCGAGCGCGAGAGCACCCCCTCCTTGCCGCCGGTGCTCGCCCAGGGGAGGTCGAACACCGCCGCGAGCGGCTTCGCGGTTTCCTCCACCGGTTTCTCAACCCACTGCTGCCAGGGCAGCAACCGCTCCGGGGCCGCCGTGGCCGGTCGGGCATCCAGGCCAATTCCCGCGGCGGCAAGCAGAAGAAGGAGGCCAATCGCTCGCAGCATCAGGTTTCCTTTCGTTCGCGGTGGCGTCGGCCGGCCGCCGGTAAGGCGCCAGGATGCCGGCGTTGCCCTCACAGCTTCGCCAGGGCGGCCTCAAAGAGGTCCAGGCTCTCGTGGGCCTCGGCCTCGGTGATCACCAGGGGCGGGGCCACGCGGATCACGTTGCCGAAGACACCCACCGAGCCGATCAGCAGCCCTTCCTCCGCGGCCAGGCCGATCAGGCGGCGGGTCAACTCCGGCGCCGGCTCCTTCGTCGTCTTGTCTTTCACCAGTTCAACGCCGAAGACCAGGCCCATGCCGCGCACGTCGCCCACGTAGGGGCTGCGCTCCTGGATCTCGCGGAGGCGCGCCTGGAAGAGCTCGCCCATGCGGCGGGCGTTCTCCACCAGCCCCTCCCGCTGCAGGATCTCGATGACGGCGGTGACGGCCGCCGAGCAGACCGGGTTGCCCCCCATGGTGCTGCTCATCTCCCCCGGGCCGAGCACGCCGATCACCTCGCCGCGCGCGGCAATGGCCGAGACCGGCACGCTGCTGCCGATTCCCTTGCCGATGCAGAGGAGGTCCGGTTGCAGCCCTTCCCACTCCAGCGCCCAGAACTTGCCGGTGCGCCCGAAGGAGGCCTGCACCTCGTCCAGCGTGAAGAGGATGCCCCGCGCGCGGATCCACTGTTCGAGGCGCTTCAGCCACCCTTGCGGGGGAAAGATGAAGCCGGCCGCGCCCTGGTACGGCTCGACGATCACCCCGGCCAGGCTGCCGGTGCTCTCTGCCCGCACCACGTCGTCCAGGAACTCCAGGCACAGCAGGCCGCACGAGTCGGGGTTTGCCCGGAAGGGGCAGCGGTAGCAGTAAGGATAGGGCACGCGGATCGCCCCGGGGAGGGTTGGGCCGTAGCCCTTCTTCGGGCCAGGCAGGCCGCCAGCGGCGGCGGCGGCATAGGTGCGCCCGTGGAACGCCCCATAGAAGCTGACTACCTCCCAGTTACCGCTGTGCCGCTTCATGATCCGCAGGGCAGCTTCCACCGCCTCGCTGCCGGTGCTCAGGAAGAAGCACTGGTCGAGGTGCGGCGGGGTGACCGAGATCAGCTTCTCGGCGGCTAGCACGCGCGGCTCGTTGGCGCACTCGTAGTTGTTCAGCAGCTTTTCGGACGCCTGCTGAAGGGCGCGCACCAGATCCGGGTGGCAGTGGCCCACGTTCGTCACCAGCACCCCGGAAGTCCAATCGAGGAACGTGTTGCCATCCACGTCGTGGACCACCACGCCGCGGGCACGGTCCCACACCACCGGCGCCTGGAAGCCGGTACACTGCGCCTCCACCTTCTGCCAGCGTTCCAGCAGTGCGCGCGAGCGCGGCCCCGGCAGGGGTCCCTTCACACACGCCACCTTCGTTCTCTTCTCCATCATTCAATCCTCACCCCAAAACGGCGCCACCGCGGCAGCCGCCGATGATCGATGCGCAACGGCCGCGCCCCAACAACCCGCCGCCAGGTCAGGCCAACGTCTGCGGGTTGACACAGTAGCGCGGCGGCAGGCCGGCCACGAAGCGGTCGACCTCCTCGATAATGATCTCGCGGATGCGCCAGGCCGCGTCTTCGGAGTACCAGGCCAGGTGGGGCGTCAGCAGCGCGTTTGGCAGGCCGAACAGCGGGTAGTCGGGCTCCGGCGGCTCCCGGTCGAACACGTCGATCGCCGCGCCAGCAATCGTGCCGTTCCGCAGCGCCTCGGCCAGCGCCTGGTGATCCACCATCGGCCCGCGCGAGGTGTTCACCAGGTAGGCCGTGGGCTTCATCAGCGCCAGCGTCTTGGCGTTCACCAGGTGGCGCGTCTCCTCCGTCAGCGGCGTGTGGATGGTGATCAGGTCGGCGTTGCGGAACACCGTCTCCTGGTCCACCACCGTGATGCCCAGCTCCCGCTGGCGCTCCTCACTGAGGTAAGGGTCGCAAATCAGGAAATCGCAACCGAAGGAGCGCAGTTTCTCGTAGACCCGGCTGCCGATGCGCCCGCAGCCGATGATGCCGATCTTCTTGCCGGCAATGCGGAACACCGGGATGACGGCGGTGAAATCCCACTGCCCCCGCGCCGAGGATTCTTCCAGCACCTTGCGGCTTTCCGCGAGGCGGCGCGCGCCAGCGAAGAGAAGCGCGATGGCGTGCTCGGCCACCTCCTCGGTGCAGTAGTCGGGGATGTAACACAGCGGGATGCCGGCCTGGGTGAGCGCCGGCACATCGACGTTGTCATAGCCGACGCCGTGCCGGATCACCAGCCGCGGCTTCTCCCAGCCGGCCACCACCTCCGGGGTGATCTTCACCATGTTCACCACCACGATGTCTGCATCGCGGGTGGCCTCGATCACCCGGGCGGCCGGCGCAAACTTGAGTTGGTGGCAGCCAAAGGCGATGCCGCGCTTTGCCAGCTCCGCCGCTTCCCACTCCAGGTCCGGCTCGATGTAATCCGTTACCACGCACTTCACGCCCATGGCTACTCCAGCCTATCGGGGGCAGTGGTGAAGGGAGTGGTGGCGTGCTGGGGATTCCCGCACGCCACGGCCCCATCCCCTCACACCCGCACCGCGGCGCCGCTTTGCGCCGAGCGGTAAATCGCCTCGACCACCTGCAGGGCACGCAGGCCATCCTCGCCGGTGATCGCCGCCGGCTTGCCTTCGCGGATCGCGGCGACCAACTCGTCGATGAACTGCTGGCCCATGATGCCGCTGTAGCCCGCCGCCGTGGTCAGCTCGAAGTTGAGGTGCCGGCGCGGCGCGGAGGCGAAGTCCCCGCTGTCGCTGCAGACAAAGAGCGTCTCGCGCACGCCCTCGTAGGAGGGGGTCCAGGCCAGGGTGCCCCCGGTGCCGCGCAGCGATAGCGAGAGGTCGCGGCCGTAAGGGTAGGCGTCTGGCACGGTGTAGCTGATGTCGAGGGCGATCACCGTGCCGCGCGAGAAGGTGAGCAGGGCGAAGGAGTTGTCCTCGATGTCGTACTCCTGGTTCACCTTCACGTTCTTGCCGAAGACTTCGACCACCTCATCGTCCAGCATCCAGCGGTAGAGGTCGATCCAGTGGACACCGAGGTTGAACATCGGGCCACCGCCGCTGAGGGCGCGCGTGAGCATCCAGCGGGCGTTGCCCTCGATGTAGCGGTGCAGACGGCCGGCGGCGCAGCGCCCCTCGCCGCCGACGGGGCTGCCCAGCACGCCTTGCTGCACCAGGCGCCGCATCTCCCGGGCCACCGGGTGATAGCGCCAGCAGTAGGCGGTGCTCAGCAGCACGCCCGCCTGCTGCGTGGCGGTGATCATCCGCTGCACGCCGGCGGCACTGGCGGCCATCGGCTTCTCCACCAGCACGTGGATCCGGCGCTCGGCGCAGGCGACGGCCGCGTCCGGGCACTCTGCGTGCGGCAGGAAGATCACCGCCAGATCGAGCGATTCTTTGTCGAGCATCTCCCGCCAGTCGGCGTAGCCGTGCACCGGGAACTCCCGGGTGAAGGCGTCGAGCACCGCCGGGTTGGCCTCGGCTACGGCGACGACCGGCGCATCCGCGGTGGCTGCGAAGAGCGGCATGTAGCTGCGTGGGTGCAGGTGAGCGAGCCCGATGAAACCGACAGACAACGTGCGCATGGGGCGAGGCGACCTCCAATCGTTGATATCGTTTTCTTGGCGGCGCCCGGGGGCGTTTCCTGCTTGCGTCTGGCCCGCAGGAGCTGCCCGGCCGCCGGGCGAACTGGGCAGCAGGAGCAGGTGATGGCGACCGAGTTGATCTACGAACTGAATGGTCCGGTGCGGCCGGAGGAGGTGAACGCCCTCTACGCGGCCGTTGGCTGGCCCACGCGCCCGCTCGCCGTGGTTGCCGGCTCGATGGCCGGTTCCACCGCCTACGTGACCGTGCGCGATGGCGACCGGCTGGTGGGCACCGGCCGGCTCCTCTCCGACGGCCACGTCCTCGGCTACATCAACAGCATGGTGATCCACCCCGACTACCAGGGGCGGGGGATCGGCAGCCGTATCCTGGAGATGCTGACGGAACAGGCGCGCGGCCTGGAGATGCTGTTTCTCTACACCGACAGCGCCGACGCGTTCTACCAGCGCCACGGTTTCGAGCGCTCGGAGAAACGCCTCTACGTGAAGCGCTGGCCTGGCAGTGCCACGGGGCGCGAAGAGGTGGGGTAGCGGGCGCGGGCTCGTCTACCTGGATGGGAGAACTAAGCGATGGCCCAACTGGCTCTTGCGGCGGTCCAGACCGCGGTGGAGGCACTGCTCCCAGAGGCGGAGCGGCTGCTGTGTGAGCTGATCCGCCTCCCCTCCACGCCCGGCCAGGAGGCCGCGGCGATGGAGTGTGCCGCCCGCTACTTCGCGGAACTGGGCACGGTGGAGCGCATTCCCCTCAGCAACGCGCTTCGCGAGGACGAGGATTACTCCGCCCCGATCCCCGACCTGCAGTACGACGGCCGCTGCAACCTGCGCGTGCGCCTGCCGGGCACCGGCGGGGGGCGGTCGCTGCTGTTCAACACGCACCTCGACGTGGTGCCGCCCTCGCCGGGGCAGGAGCAGCCGTTCGAGCCACGGGTGGTCGGCGGCGTGGTGTTGGGCCGGGGGGCGTGCGACGCCAAAGGCCAGGTGGCCGCGCTTTTCCTGGCGCTGGCGGCCTTGCGCCGTCTGGGCGTGTCGCTGAAAGGCGACGTGCTGGCGCACCTGGTGGTGGAGGAGGAGGTGGGCGGCAACGGCACCCTGGCGATGGTGCGCCACGGCGAGCAGGCCGATGCCTGCATCGTGATGGAGCCCACCGACGCGCGCATCTTCTCCTCGGTGCGCGGCGCGGTGTGGTTCCGCGTGACCTGCACCGGCAAGGCGGGGCACAGCGGCCGCGCCGGCGACACGGTGAGCGCCCTGAAGATGGCAACGCGGGTGATGGCGATCCTGGAGGAGTACCACGCGCGCTTGCTGGCGGCCAGCCGTGGCATTCCCCTCTTCGACACCTTCCCCAACCCGATGCCGCTCACTTTCGGCAAGCTGCAGGCGGGCAACTGGCCGGCTACGGCGCCCAGCCAGGCCATCCTGGAAGGGGTACTCGGGCTGCTGCCGAATAAGACTCGTTACCAGGTGATGGAGGAGATGCGCCAGGCGATCGCGGCCGGCGGTGACGAGTGGCTGCGCGAGCACTGCACCCTCCAGTTCCTGTACCGCCACGATGCCCACGTCACGTCCACCGATCACCCGCTGGTGACCGGTCTGCAGGCGTGCTGCCGCGAGACGGGCGCCACCGGCGAGGTGACGGCGATGACCGCCTCCTGCGACTCCTGGTTCTACAGCAACCAGTTGGGAATCCCCACGGTGGTCTTCGGGCCAGGCAGCCTGCGCTTCGCGCACTCCAACGAGGAGCAGATCGCCCTGGCCGACCTCGCGGCCGCCGCGGCGATCCTGGCGCGGTTCGTGGCGCGATGGTGTGAGGAAGGGTAGATTCGCATGCTGGCGCTGATGAAGACGCAGAAGGGCGTCGGGTTTCTGGAGCTGCGCGAGGTGCCGGAGCCGGTGCCTGGGCCGGGCGAGGTGCTGATCGAGGTGAAAGCCTGCGGCATCTGCGGCACCGACCTGCACGTGCTGCACGACCAGTTCCCCTACTGGCCGCCGGTGATCCTCGGGCACGAGTTCGCCGGCCAGGTGGTGGCCTTGGGGCCAGACGTGACGCGCACCCAGGTGGGCGACCGGGTGGTGGGCGAACCACACACCCAGGCGTGCGGACACTGCTACCTCTGCCGCACCGGCAACATCCAGATCTGCCCAGACAAGCGCTCGCCAGGCTGGGGCATTGATGGCGCCTTCGCCCGCTACCTGAAGATGCCGGAGCGTCTCCTGCACCGCATCCCGGACGAGATGAGCTACGACGTGGCCGCCGTGGTGGAACCGACCGCCAACACCGTCCACGACGTGGTGGAACGGGCGAAGGTGGAAGCAGGCGATCTGGTAGTGGTCCTCGGCCCGGGGCCGATCGGGCTGCTGGCGGCACTGACCGCCCGCGCCGGCGGTGCCCGCCACATCGTGATGGTCGGCACGCCGGCCGACGAGGCAATCCGGCTGAAGAAGGCACGCGCCCTCGGCTTCGAGACGGTGATCAACGTGGCGGAGCAGAACCCCCTGGAAGTGGTGCGCGACCTGACCGGCGGCATCGGCGCCGACCTGGTGGTGGAATGCAGCGGTGCCGCGCCGGCCATCGCCTCCACCGTGGAACTGGTCCGCAAGAAGGGGCGCATCTGCGCCATCGGCCTCACCGGCAAGGAGTCGATCAGCTTCCCTTGGGACAAGGCGGCCGCCAAGGTAGTGGACCTGTTTTTCAGCATGTCGACTAGCCACACCAGTTGGAACCGGACGATCCACCTGATCGCCACCGGGCGCATCCCGGCTGGCGAGGTGATCACCCACCGGTTCCCCCTGACCGAGTGGCAGCAGGCGTTCGAGGAGGTCGAGGCGCAGCGGACGCTGAAGGTGCTGCTGGTACCCTGACGCAGGATGCGTAGCAAGTGACAAGTGACCCGGGGCGGACCCGGGGGTAACACGGGAAGAGCACAGGCCAGCCCCCGATCTACGCACACGCTGTCACAACCTGTCATCTTGATGCGAAGCGAAAGATCTCTTCCCAGGACAATGCCGTCTGCGTGCCCGGGGAGCAGATCCTTTGTCGTACTCCTGACGACACAGGCCAGCGGGCCGCACGATACTGAGAGAGATCCCTCGTGGCGGCCGCTCGGGAGGAGCATTTTCGGCGGCTTGTGGATCACTCTGGGGCGGTGGCGCGTCCTTCCGTGGTTACCGTATGGAGGAGTGAGTATTCATGTCTGATACGCGGATCGGTTTCGGGCTCTACGGCGCCGGGTTGGTGGCGCCATTCCACGCGAAGGCACTGCAGGCGTCCTCCAAGGCGAAGCTGGTGGCCGTGGCCGGCCGCAGCCCGGACAAGGTGGGCAAACTGACCGCCGAGTTTGGCTGCCGGGGCTACGCATCCCTGGAAGAGATGCTGGCGGACCCCGCGGTGCAGGTGGTGAACATCCTCACGCCAAACGACCTGCACTTCGACGCGGTGATCGCCTGCGCCAAGGCGGGCCGGCACGTGCTGGTCGAGAAGCCGCCAGCGGTGACCCTGCGGGAGACCGACGCGATGGCGCAGGCGTGCCGCGAGGCGGGCGTGAAGCTGGGCGTGGTGCTGCAGTGCCGAGTGCGCCAGCCGATCCAGGCGATGAAGGCCGCCATCGCCCAGGGCCGCTTCGGGCGCATTTACCACGCCGATGCCTTCATGAAGTGGTACCGGGCTGAGGATTACTACCTGATGAACCCCTGGCGCAGCTCGCGCCGCGCCGGCGCCGGCGTCACCGTGCAGCACGCCTTCCACTATATCGATCTCCTGCAGTACCTGGTGGGCCCGGTGCAGCGCGTCACCGCGCGCATGAGCAACCTGGCGCATCCCCGCGTGGAACTGGAAGACACCCTCCTCGCCCTGGTCGATTACGCCAACGGCGCGCAAGGCGTGGTGGAAGCCTCCACCGCGCTGTGGCCCGGCACCGACCTGCGCATCGAGATCAACGGCGAGAACGGCACCGCCATCATGGTGGGCGAGCACATGGAGGTCTGGAAGTTCAAGGAGGAACGCCCCGAGGACGAGGGGATCCGGCAGCTTGGCGATGCCTCCCAGGCCACCGGCGCCACCGGCCCCGCCGCCCTCGGCTTCCAGGACCACCAGGTGGTGATCGACGACATGGTGGACGCCATTCGCGAGGGGCGCGACCCGTGCATCCCGGTGGAGAGCGTGCGCCCCACGCTGGAGTGGGCCCTGGCGATGTACCTGTCGGCCAAGGAGGGCACAGCAGTTACCCTCCCCCTCGTCGATGAGGATGCCGTGTGGTAAGGCGCGACAGGACCCCCCTCGCGCGAGCCGAAACGAAGTGCAAGCAGCAGTGGGCACCGCGAGAGTTCAGAAATTGGGAGCCGGTTCCGGTGACGGCGGCCGGAGCGCTGGCCGCTGGTCGGCTTGGAGCTTCCGGCAGCGACCGGCGGAATGCCGGCGCTTGGATGCGGCTCCCATCGCCGAACTCTGACCGGGCACCCGCCCGCATCCATGGGAGGGAATGAGGCACAGCAATGGCATTGGAGAAAAACACCGGCGCGCCCGTGGCGCCGCCTATCGAGACCGTGGAGCAGCTAGAGGAGATCCTGTCGCGACCCACGCCCGGCGTGGTGGCAGACTTGGCCCGCCTGGAAGGCGACCTGGTGATCCTGGGGTGCGGCGGCAAGATCGGCCCCACCCTGGCCCGCATGGCCCGACGCGCGCTGGACGAGGCCGGATCGAAGTGTGCCGTCATCGGTGTCGACCTGTTTCCCCAGCCCGGCCCCCGGCAGGCTCTGGAGGCGGTTGGGGTGCGCACGGTGGCCTGTGACCTGCTGGACCGTGACCAGGTGATGGCGCTGCCGGACGCCGGCAACATCATCTTCATGGCCGGCACCAAGTTCGGCTCCACCGGCGCGGAGGCATTCACCTGGGCGATGAACGCCTACATGCCCGGGGTGGTGGCCGACCGCTACCGCGGCGCGCGAACCGTGGTCTTCTCCACCGGATGCGTCTACCCATTGGTGCCAGTGACGAGCGGCGGCGCGACCGAGGAACTGCCCCCCGATCCGATTGGGGAGTATTCGCAGTCTACCCTGGGCCGCGAGCGCGTCTTCGAGCATTTCTCGCGCACCTTCGGCACGCCGACGACGATCTTCCGGCTCAACTACGCCGTGGAGCTGCGTTACGGGGTGCTGCTGGACGTGGCGCAGAAGGTGAACAGTGGAATACCGATTGACCTGACGATGGGGGCCGCGAACGTGATCTGGCAAGGCGACGCCAGCGCCGCGGCGCTGCGCTGCCTTGGCGTGGCCCAGTCGCCCCCGATGGTGCTGAACGTCACCGGTCCGGAAACATTCTCGATCCGCGCGGTGGCCTGCCGCTTCGGCGATCTTCTGGGGCGCGAGCCGCTCTTCGAGGGCAAGCCAGCCAAGACGGCGCTGCTCAGCAACGCCTCCAAGGCGCACGGCCTCTTCGGCTACCCGACGGTGCCGCTGGACACGATCCTGCAGTGGGTCGCGCACTGGGTTAAGATCGAGGGGCCCACCCTGAACAAGCCGACGCATTACGAGACCCGCGACGGCAAGTTCTGAGGCTCAGCCCCGGCGCAAGCGGCCTCGCGCGGCGATGCACCCGCGCGGGGCCGAGCGCCCTTCAGGACGGGTGGTAGGCAGGTAGCCCGGCACCCGGCACCGGCGCCCGGGGCGAGTGGCCAGCGAACGGGTGGGTCAGGGGCATCGTTTACGGCGCCCCGTACCAGCACCCTGTCACCTGTCACCTGTCACCTAACACCTGTCACCTGGCGCCGCTCACTCCTCGGGGGGCGCTTCCACCTCGACGGGGGCCGGCGCGCTGATCGGTTCGGGGCCGGCGCCACGGCGGCGCACGTTCTGCGCCGCGCCGGCCTTGCCGTCCGGGCTGGGCTGACGCTTGATCTCAAAGTCTACCTGCAGGCCCTCCTCGATCTCGTAGAAGTCGAGGCCGTTCTGCAGGTCGGTGAGGTGGAAGAAGTAGTTGGCGCCGTCGGGGGCCTCGATGAAGCCGAAGCCGCGGTCGGCGATCTTGCGGTTGACGGTGCCGGTGAGCAGCAGGCCGTTGCGCGGGCTGTCGCCGTTGTGGCCGCCGTTCTCCCCTTCCAGATGAGAGGTGACAAACTCGCGCTGCGCCTCCTGCTTCTGGCGGGAGGCCTCCTGGCGGCAGGCATCACAAAAGAAGCGCTGGCCCTTGCGGGGATGGAACGTCGTCCACACCTCGCGCTTCCCCTTGTGGTAGGGCGACTCGCACTGCAGCAAGTGGCGTTCGTACTTTAGTTCGAGGCGGTGCAGCAGGTCGTCCAGCCAGATGATATCGAAATCCTTCACGCGCGCCTGGTCGCGCGGGTCGGCAAAGTCGGGCGCGCAGCTCCCTTTGATGCTGGCAACGGCAACGCGCTTGCCCAGCCGCCGCACGTGCTGGAAAGCGGGCTTGAAGTCGCGGTCGCCTACCAGGGCGATGGCGATGTCGTAGGCGCCGGGGATGGCGGCGAAGTAGAGCATGCAGGTAGCCAGGGAGATGTCGACGCACTTCTCCTGGGGTTCAAAGGGGTCGTTGGCGTCGCGGTCCGCTTTGCGCAAGCGGCGGCCCATGAAGTTGATCGGAAACGTCTCGACCTCGTAGTGATACTCTTCTTTGAGCATCTCGAAGAAGTCGCGTCGCCGTTGGACCGTGTCTTCATCGCGCAGGTCGTAGTTGGCGGCGTAGCTGCCGAAAAGGTAGGTGCGGACGATATCGACCGGCATTCCGCCCATCTGCTTGGCGACCTCCTCCGCCAATACGGCGGGCAGCTTGCCGAAATCAACCCGAAAGTCCTGTTGTCCATACGCCTCACTCAACCGCGGGGTGTTGGAGTAGAGCCAGGTACCATCAATGAAGACCATCGCCTTCGGCATTACCACCGATCCTTCCGCCAACCAAATCGAATGCTTCGACGGATGCACTTTGGAAAGAGTCCAAGACACGAGCTTACCGTTCGAGGATGGAGTTGAAGAAGCACGGGCGCGAGCCCCAGGCACCGCCGGCAGGATAGCAAGGGTTCAAACGAGGCCAACCCCGCGGTAACCCGGGCGCGGCCCAGACCGAGACCGGCACCACGCATCCTCCGGTCCATTATAACCTGCGCGCCGAAGGGTGTCAACGCGCGCCGCCGGGCAGCCGCCTGCCAGCCACGCCAGCGGCTGCGCGGCGCTTGACAGTAAGCCGTGATTGTGGTGCAATAGTATAGTACCGTGAAAGCAACGGCGAACTCGGGAGGGGATGTGACGAGAGCAGCAGAGCGAGCGAAATCAGGGCGCGATTGGGCCGAGACACCACAGCGGCACGCCAACCAGCGCGTCATCCTCATCGGCGTCGATGGGGATGATGGCGATTTCGCACGGGCGTTCGACGAGTTGGCCGCGCTGTGCCAAACGGCCGGCGCGGAGGTCGTCGGGCAGATCGTGCAGCGCCGCGACACGCCGGACCCTGCCACCTACATCGGCTCCGGGAAGGCGCAGGAGGCGGCCGACCTGGCACGCGACCGGGGGGCGGACCTGGTGATCGTCAACGCCGAACTGGCGCCGACGCAGCAGCGCAACCTCAGCCGCACCCTTGGCGTCTCGGTGATCGACCGCACCCAGCTCATCCTGGACATCTTCGCCCAGCGCGCGCGCACCCACGAGGGGAAGCTGCAGGTGGAGCTGGCGCAGCTCAACTACCTGATGCCCCGGCTGGCCGGCATGTGGACCCACCTGGAGCGGCAGGCGGGTGGCATCGGCGCCCGCGGCCCGGGGGAAAGCCAGCTTGAGTCGGACCGGCGCCACATCGCGCGCCGCATCCAAACCCTCAAGGAGGCCCTGAAGGAGGTCAGCCGCCACCGCGAGCGGGCGCGCTCATCCCGGCAGGCGGTGCCGTTCCCGGTGGTGGCCCTCGTCGGCTACAGCAACGCCGGCAAGTCCACCCTGCTCAACGCGCTCTCTGGCGCCGAAGTGTACGCCGACGACCGCCTCTTCGCCACCCTGGATCCAACCACGCGTAAGGTGCGCCTCCCTGGCGGCTGGGAGGTCCTGGTCACCGATACCGTCGGCTTCGTCAGCAACCTGCCCCACCACCTGGTGGCCGCCTTCCGCGCCACCCTGGAAGAGGTGGTCGAGGCCGACCTGCTGGTGCATGTGGTCGATGCCAGCCGCGAGGACTGGCCGGACCAGGCAGACGCCGTCTTTGGCGTGTTGGAGCAACTCGGCGCCGACGAGAAGCCGATGCTGACCGTCTTCAACAAGGTGGATCGGGTGGCCGATCAGGCCGGCCTGCGGCGTCTGGTGGCGGAAACGCCCCACTCCGTCGGCATCTCCGCGCTGAATGGCCGCGGCCTGCCAGCCCTGCTGGAGGGGATCGAGGAGATGCTGGCGGTGAAGATGGTGCCGGTGGCGGTGCTGCTTCCCTACCAGCGCGGCGACCTGGTGGCCCTCTGCTACGAGCGCGGGCGCGTGCGCGTCCGTGAGGACCGGCCAGACGGCGTCTACCTGGAGGTGGATCTGCCCCAGGGCCTGGCCGGCAGGGTAACCGCCCTCGCCTCCCCTACTCCGCCCGCCGAGGCGCTCGCTACCCGCTGACGGTGCCTCCCGGCTTGGGGGCTACGGCGGCGGGGCCTGGGCTACCGGGGCGGACGTCTCGGCGAGCCGGTAGCTCACCAACTCCTGGGTGATGCCCTCGGCCGGCCAGACGCATTTCACCAGGCCGGCACCCTCGGCAAACCACCCCTCGGCGGCAACGGAGCCATCGGCGGCCAACTGCCGCAGGCGCACGCACTGGAACTCGCCGGCCGGAACGATCACCTGCTCCCGCGTCTGGCCGCTGTCGGCCGCGAAGCTCCATTCGTGGTGCCAGGCAGCGCCAACGTGGTCGCCGCACGGCCGGCGGAGGATGCCCGCGGCCACCGGCGCCACCCAGGCAGCGACGGTGGGCCCCTGGTCGTAGGCGGTCTCCAGGCGGAAGATGCCCCCGGGCGCCGTGGGATGCTGCTCGACCACGCGCACCGTCGCCCGCGTCACGCCCCCTTCGGTCGCGACGACTCGGTAGGTCCAGGTGCTGCCAACCGCCAGCGGAAAGAGAGGGGTGGGCCGCGGCGGCACCGGTGGGGCGTTCCACGTCAGCGCTGGCACCACCACCGTCGCGGGTGCCAGCTTCAGCTCCGGCCGCGCTTTCAGCTCCTTCGCCAGCGCCGCCAGCGCCTCTTTCCGGTTCTGGGTGTGTGGGTGGCTGGAGAGGAACTCCGGGTGGCGCGCCTTCTCCGAGAGCCGCAGCAGCGTCTCCATTGCCAGCACGCCGCCGTCGACGTCAAAGCCGGCCCGCACGATGTAGTTCAGCCCCTCACGATCCGACTGGCGCTCGTCGTCGCGGGAGAAGCGCCGGCTGAGGATCACCTTCAGCAGGTCACGCCCGAAGGTGCCGAGGACGCCGGAGAGCGGGGCGGTGACCACGCGGACGATCTGGTTCTTCTCGAACTGGCGCAGGGCGTGCCGATGCACCGCGTGGGCGATCTCGTGTCCGAGGATGAACGCCAGGGCGTCGTCGTTCGGAACGCCCTGCAGCAGGCCGCGGAAGACGTAGACGAACCCGCCCGGCAAGCAGAAGGCGTTGATGTCCGGCGTGTCGACCACGTGGAACTCGAACGGCAGGTCTGGCCGGCCGCAGACGCCGGCAAGGCGGCGCCCAATGCGCTGCACCCGGGCCAGCAGCACCGGATCGGTGGAAATCGGGTACTGCGTCTCTACGATCCGGGCAGTCTCCCGGCCGATGCTGATCTCGGCGCTCAGCGGCAGCACATCCGCCCGGGCGGGGGCCATCCCCGCGGCCACCGCGAGCGCCAGGCCCACGAGAACTCCTCTGTAGCTCATCCTACCATCCGTTCGGGGAACCCCCGGCCGCGACCAGGGGTTGGGCAGCAGGCACCAACCGCCAGGCAGAGCCGGCTATAGCTCTAGGCGTCGGGCGCGAAGCAGGTAGGCCTGGCCGCGCGCCGTGTCGCCGGCCTCGAAGGCGAGGCGGGCCAGCGCCTCGAGAGCGCGGCGATGCTCCGGTTCGACGCGCACCAGCTCCTCCAGCAGGCGGCGAGCCTCGGACCGCTGCTCCAGGCGCAGGTGGGCCAGTGCCACCACGTAGCGGGCGTCGTTGGGCGCAAAGCCGCGCGCGGCGGCGCGGCGCACCAGCGTCAAACCGTTGTCTGCCAGGCCAAGCTCCACCATCGCCGCGCCAGCCAGATACTCGGCCACCGGGCTTTCGGGCGTGCGCTTGAGCTGGCGTAGGCCGTGGAGAAGTGCGTAGTCGAGCGCGGCCTCCGGCTGCTCGAAGCGGTCGATGGCAACGCGTTTGGGGGCGATGCTGAGCATGCCCAGACCGGTGTAGACCTGGGTGCCGGTAAGCTGCCCTTTCTCCCGTGCCAGGTTGATCGCCCGGCCGAGCGCCTCCATCGCGGCGTCCGTCTCCCCGGCGGCCAGGAGCATCAGCCCAAGGCCGTGCTGCACGCGGAAGTCGTAGCGCCGGGCCGGCGCGGCGGCCACCTGGCGATACGCCGCCAGCGCCTCTGGGAAGTGCCCCTGGCGGCGGAGGCAGTCGGCAAGGGCGAGCTGCGCCTCCAGGTTTTCGGGAGCAAGCTGGGCTGCCTGCTGGTAATGAGGCAGCGCGTCGCGGTCGCGTCCGGCGGCGGTGAGGCACTGGGCCAGGTCGAGGTGGGCCCACACGTTGCCGGGGTCGCGCCGAAGCGCCTGGTGGTGCTCGGTGGCGGCTTCCTCATACCGCTGCATGTCGAACAACGCCCGGGCCAGGCCGAGGCGCGCGTCCGGGTCCTCGGGATTGGCCTTCACCGCGGCGCGGGCGCGCTCCAGGTGAAACCGCTGGGCCACCTCGCCCGGAACGCGGCCGATCTTCACCGCCCGGGCGTAATACTGGTCGGCGCGCGTCAAGTCGTTGCGCGCCAGGTGGGTGCGGGCCAGCGCCAGGAGGAACTCGCGCGGGAGCCGCTTGCGCTTGTCCGCCTTCTCCTCCACGGCGGTGAGAATGTCGAGGGCGCGCTGCGTCTCCCCCGCCGCCAGCAGCGCGGTGGCAAAGTGGGAGGTGGCCACCTCGTGGTGTTCGGGATCGGTGGCTACCAGCTTCTCGAAAGCGGCCACGGAGTCGCGCGGGCGGTTGAGCTGCAGCGAGAGGTAGCCGATTCGCGCCCACAGTGAGGGGCGCTTGGGCGCGGTGGCGACCGCCTCCTGGTAGCGCGCCAGCGCCTCCGCCGGGCGATCTTGCGTTTCCAGGGCAAAGGCGGCTTGCGCCTGGGTGGCGGCTTCGCGCTCTTCGGGGGTGCGCGCCACCTGCAGCAACACGTCCTTCACCCCGGGCAGCTCCACCTCGTTGTACTTCTCGTCACGATCCAGCCAGAGGCGCAGCGCGGCCCACTCGCCCCGGGGGCGCTTGGGGATCTCGAGCACACGCTGGAAGGTGATGGCACCGGTCTCCGGGTCGGGGTGGCGAGCCCGCTTCAGCGTGAAGTCATCGAACTTGAACAGGGCGTTGGGCGTGTAGAAGCCGGCGGTGTAGCGGGCGCCATCCTGGGGCAGGCGGAAGCGGGCGGTAAAGGTGACCTTCTCGCCCGGAGCGGCGATGGCCGGCTCCACGGAATAGGCGAGCAGCCGCTCGCGGGGCCGCTCCGGCGGGGCCGCCGAGAGCAGCGGGCTTTCCACCGGCGCCAACAGCACATCGACGTTGTGCAGCGTGTAGCGCCGGGCCGAGGGCACCTGCGCCGCCACGAGGCCGACAAACGGCTTGTAGCCAGCGCGCTCCACCCGCATCGCGCTCTGGCGCAGGTCCACGATCCGGGTGTGCTTGAACAGGCCCCAGGGCATGATCAGGCCGATCGGGAAGCCCTCCACCAGGCTCATCAGGTCGAGCTTCGACGACTTGCGGCCGATGAGGGCACTCACCTGGTAGCGCCCCTCCGCATCGGTGCTGCCGGTCGTGCGGCCGCTCGTGGCGAACTGACCGGCGTGCTCCACCA
>JAAZEB010000081.1 GCA_012512505.1 Armatimonadota bacterium
GGGCGCCCCCCGGCCACGTAGAACCCCTTGGCCAGGGGCGTCACCCCGACGATCCCGTAGTCGATGACGCTGCCGTCAGAGGCCACGCTACCGACGTGCGCGAAAGCCTCCGCGCTGGGAATGCCGGCGCCGTGCTGTGCCGGTGTCAGCGCCGCGCGTACCGCCGCCTGCTCCTGCTCGCGCCGGGCGCGTGTCATCGGGTTACGCCTCATGCTACTAACCTCTGCAGTCCGGCCGTCGTCACCAGCCCCTCGCCAGAGGGATCGTCCTCCCAGTGGTGGCGCATCTCGCGCACTACGAACTCCGCCGTGTCGGCGATCCCCACCGTCGTGCCGTCGACCTGTACGCGCGCCCGCCGCGTCACGTTCGGGTTCACCGGCACGGTCAGGTCCGCCTCGAACATCGGAACCAGCCGGTCGCGGGCCAGCGCCTGCGCGATGCGCCCCAGCATCGCCGCGGTCACTACCCCCGACACGCACTCCACTTCCGCGCGCCGGAAGCCGATGTAGCGGTCGCTGGCCGTGTTCGCCTCCGCGTCTGCGTCCACCAGCGCCGCTACTAGCAGCTCCCCGTTCGGGCCGTAGCCCCGGGCCTCAACCATCGTCCGGCCCTCGGACACCTTCTGCACGTAGCGCGCGCTGCGAATGCGTGTCGCCGCGTTGCTGGACGGGTCGGCATACCAGGTGTAGGAGACCGTATCGGCCACGTAGTCGATTGGTAGCGTCACGAAGCCCCCGTCACGAGTGACGCCGATCTCCAGGCCGGCATAGGCCGCCAGGCGCTCCATCCAATCCCACACGCTGTCGCCGACCTTCGGCCACAGCGCTGGGTCCTCATAGTCACCCACCCCGAAGGCAATCGCGTCGCCGTCCGGGTGCCAGGAGCGATAGGTCGTGTCGAGACCATTGTAGGCCAGCAGTTCGTCGAGGGCCGCATTGACGGTCATCCCGGAGAGGACCGGCGTGCCGCGCAGGTCGTCGAAGCGATCGCCCTTGAGCCGCCACGCCAGGTTGTGGGCGGTGAAGCTGAGCACTTTCTCGCCCCAGCGTTCCGCACGCGCTCCCGGCTCTACGATGTAGCCGGTGAAGAGGGTATCCCACTCCTCGCTGTCGTCGTCGCGCAGGTGGCCGGCCAGGATCTGCACCTTCTGCGCGCCGTAGATCCCAGAGAACTGCGTCAGGAAGTCATGCCACACCGTCCAGGATGCCGTGCCCTCAGAGAGCTCGATTGGTTCCTCGATGTCCAGGGAGAGGAGAGCGCTATCGAAGGGCGTCGTGTAGCTCCCCACGGTCGCGGCGCGCGTCGGCATCACCTTCAGGTAGGCCGCCTGCACGTCCGGCACGTGATACCAGTTCCAGGGGAGCGTCGCGGCCACCGCCGGCGTCAGCGTCAGGGTGTAGGCTACCGTCGAGCCGACCGCCGGGCTCCCGTCCGCCCCCGTGTAGCTGCTGTTGCCCGGCGCGTTGCCGAATGGGGTCACGGTACAGGTGCGCAGCGTGCGATACCACTGCGTCTCCCGCGGCGGCGACGTGTACACGCCCGCGGCGAAGCTCAACTGGTGCAGTCCGAAGGCGCACGCCATCCCCTGCCCGCGCCAGGTCATCGTCGCACCGGGCACGAAGATCGCGCTGCCGTCCGGATTGGCGTAGCTCTCCCACGACCAGCCGCGGTCGCCGGAGACCCAGATGCGCCCGCAGGCCACGCGCACGTACCACAGCACCTCTCCCCAGGCGTCGCTCGCCGGTTCCGGCAGGCTCGCCACCTCATTCCAGTCCAGCCCACCGTCGCCCGGGTCGCGCAGCAGCGCCCACCCGCCGTCGCGGTTCCAGGAGATCGCGTAGCGGGCAGAGCCAGATCCGAACTCCAGCCGGCAGTAAGTGGGGTAGTTCGCCTCGTCATTGTCCGGCGGCGTGGCCCCCATCAGGACCGAGAACGCGAAGGCAGGCGTGTGCGGCGCCCGGAAGGTGCTGTGGGCAGACCACGCCGTGTTTGCCGCCGTCTGGTACTGCACCAGGCGTGAGGTGCGCGTGTTGCCGCCGTCTGCCGGCTTGCGGGCCTCCCACAGGCCGCCCGTGGTCGTCCAGTGGGTGGTGGTCGTGTCCTGCCAGACCAGGCGCTCCTGGCAGGTCAGACCCAGGCCCTCGATGTAGCGCAGCTTCGGCCGGCCGGCGGTGTCCAGGGAGGCGGTGCCGAAGCGGTAGCTGTGCCGAAGCACGTCCCACCACCAGACGCCAGGGTCGGTGGAAACCGGATCACCGGCACCCGGTGCGTAGATGCGAACGGACGCCAGGGGGAGGACTCTGTTGTCGGTGACAGGCATCGTCTACTCCCACGTCCAGGCCGAGGCAACCGAGGGGTTATCGCAGGCGACCTTCACCACGTCGCCGTCTGCGTTCGTGTAGACGAACTCCCAGCGTGCGGTTCCCTTCGTCGGCGGCAGCAGGCTCGCGGCGCAGTTGGTCCCTGTCAGGCCCGTGCTGACGGGCGAGCTCCACGTGCCGTTTGGCTGCTCGGTGCTCTGATACCAGGTGTTGTCCGCTTCCTTGAACATCAGCACCGTGTGCAGACCCATCGGCTCGTCCCTGCCGACCACGGGGTTCAGATAGCCGCTTGCGATGGTGGTTGGCACGCCCCACGTCCTCCCCTGGTCGCGGCTGACCGCGATCCTCACCGCGCCGTTGGCCTCGTAGACAGCCTCAAGGCTGCCGTCTCGCCCGGCCCACAGGCTCACCCCGGACGCGCCGGACGTGCCGGGCGCGATGGTCGCGCTCCCCTCCACCGCCTCGGGCGAGGCGTCGTCGTAGCGGTCGAGCACCAGTTCGCCGCCGTCGATGCGTGCTGCCAGGAGCTGCCCGAAGATGGAGCGTTGGGCACTCGCGGTGTTCCAGCCAGCTGGCTGGAACACCGCGATCGCAGCCGCCAGCATGGTCAGGCGTGTTCTCCGGGATGGATTGACCTCCAGGGTAGTGCCGGTCATCGTAATCGCGTGGTCGTGAGCTCCGGGCGTCTCGAATGGCTCGGTCAGGATCTGCAGGTGCGTCGCCCTCTTAACAGATACCACATCCATAACGTACTTACAGCTAGCGGAGGCGCCACCCTCGATTGCGACGACCAAACCGTCCTCGTCCACGCTATCCACCGAAGCATACGCATCCGGGTCTGGCCAGTCTTTGTGTTCGTTGAGAACCATGTGACAGACGATGTAGACCAGGCCAAGCATACGCTCCCAGGCAGTAGGTGTCCAGGAATCGACGCCGAGGTCTAGCGTGAGCGTATGCTGCCCGCCGGGTATAAATTCCACGACCGCGGCAGACCTCAAGAGCGACAGGCCGCACGCGCCCCTGGGTGGCACGCCACCCGCATAAGATGCCACCGTCAGTGCAGGCAGCTCAACGCTTGGACGGTAGGCCGCCAGCAGGCAGCGCCAGGTGGCCGTGTTGACCTCGTACTTGGTGTCGCCCCCCAGCCGCGGCAAC
>JAAZEB010000082.1 GCA_012512505.1 Armatimonadota bacterium
CTCTCCTTCTTCCCCTCTGGCGCCGGGCAGCCGGCACAGCCGGGCGCCCTCCTTAGCGACGACAGCGTGCTACTCACCGCCCTGAAACAGGCGGAAGAGAGCAATGACCTGATCGTGCGCCTCTTCGAGCCAACCGGGCAAGCACGCGTCACCACCCTTTCCCTCCCCGCGCTAGGCATGGAGACGGAGGTATCCCTCTCCCCCTTCGAGATCAAGACGCTGAAGGTCGAGGTGCAGACGCGGCGGTTCGTGGCGGTAGACCTGCTCGAGCGAGGCATCTAGGGGTGCGGGGGGAGGCCCCCCTAGCCCCCCGAAATCGGGGGGAACTGTCTCAGTGGTCAGGAAGTGCCCCCCAGCCTTGGGGGGTAGGGGGGCTACACCGCTTCCCCCCAGCATTGGGGGGCCAGGGGGGCCAAACCGCTTCCCCCCAGCATTGGGGGGCCAGGGGGGCCAAACCGCTTCCCCCCGGATTCAGGGGGCCAGGGGGCTAATCTTAGTCCGGCTGAACCGACCACATACTCGGCTTGGTGCTGCCAATGCGGACGGTCTTGACGTGCCCGTCGGCATAAAGGACGTTGAAGCTGTCGTTGTGACGGTTCGCCGGCAGCGACCAGGGGCCGTAGTCGGTGTTGGCCTCGTTCCACAGCTCGGGGCCATGGGCGTCGAAGAGCCAGATGGTGCCGCTGGGGTCCTGGATGGCTGCGGTGGAAACCATGCGCAAGCCGTACTTGCCGGCGAAGCTGGGAGTCATGGTCCAGTAGCCCGGGTCAACGTGGTTGTAGCCGTAGCTCATCGGCTTGGTGCCGTTGCGCCAGTGGTTACGTGGCGCCGAGAACCCAGTCTCGTCGTAGAAGCCGGAGGGGCAAATCACCACCTCGCGGTTCTTCGTATACGGCAGCAGGAGATCGTCGAACCAGTCGAGCTGGCTGACATCGCCCCAGACGCCCTGGTACATGTAGCAGGGGCAGATCATCTCGTCGTAGTCCTGCGAGTACATCATCATCGCTGAGCCGAGCTGCTTCAGGTTGCTCTGGCAGGTCGCTTTGCGAGCGTTCTCACGCGCGCGGGCGAAAACAGGAAAGAGGATGGCCGCCAAGATGGCGATAATCGCAATGACGACCAGCAACTCGATGAGGGTGAAACCATCTCTTCTTCTCATAACTGGCCTCCTAACACGCCAACACGCTCCTGGAGCGGCCCTCCGACGCGGTGGGCACTCAGGAGCGTAGAACAGCAGTGGGCTGCGCAGATGTTCCCCCTGGCAGCCCTTTTTATTGTAGCGTGTGAACATTAGAATAGGATTAGAGACACATTAGAGTTCTCTAATGAAAGCGAGGGGCCGGCGAGTGCCGCTCCGGGGCACCGCCTGGGGGCTTGGGGAGCGGTGTTAGAGCGCCTCCGGTCGGGGAACGACTCCTGGGAAGAGGCGTTCGCGGAGGAATGGAACGTGCCTGAGGGGGTCGCGCTAGAGCTCACGATCGTTCTGGCGCTCATTCTGGCCAACGGCATCTTCGCCGCGGCGGAGATGGCCCTGGTCTCGGCTCGCCGCAGCGTGCTGCAGCGCCGCGCGGAGGAGGGCGACGCCGGCGCCCGGGCGGCGCTGGCGCTGGTCGATGCGCCCAACGACTTCCTCGCCACGGTGCAGATCGGGATCACTTTCGTGGGCACGTTTGCCGGCGCTTTTGGCGGCGCCAGTGCCGTGCGCGCGCTGGCCCCCTGGCTGCGCAACCTGGGCCTGCCCCTGATTAGCTCCTACGCCCACTCCGTGGCCCTGGCGCTGGTGGTGCTCCTGATCACCTACCTCACGCTCGTGGTAGGCGAGTTGGTGCCGAAGCGGATCGCCCTGCGCGATCCTGACCGACTGGCGCTCCGCCTGGCCCGGCCGATGCGGCGGTTGGCCCGCCTGACGCGGCCGCTGGTCCGCCTGCTCGGCGCTTCCACCGACGCGCTGCTGCACCTTCTGGGCTACCGTACGCCGCGCGCCGAGCCGGAGACCACTGAGGAGATCGGCTATCTGCTGGAAACCGGCATTCGCCGCGGCGAGATCGAGCCGGTGGAGGCGGAGCTGGTGGAGGAGGTCTTCCGCTTCACCGAGACGCGCGCTCGTGACGCGATGACGCCGCGGCCCGACATGGTGGCCCTCCCCGATGATGCCACCCCCGAGCAGGTGCTCCGCCTCAGCTTGACCAGTGGCTGCTCGCGCATCCCGATCTACCACGACACCCCGGATCAGGTGGTGGGCTTCATCCACGCCCGCGACCTGCTGGGCCTGTGCCTTGGGGAGGAGACGCCGCCACTGGCCGACCTGCTGCGCGAGCCGCTTTACGTGCCGGAATCGATCACCATTGCCGCGCTGCTCTCCCGCTTCCGCCAGGAGCGCGCCCACCTGGCCGTCGTCCTGGACGAGTTCGGGCTTACCTCCGGCATCATCACCCTGGAAGATGTGCTGGAGCAGTTGGTGGGCGAGATCGAAGAGGAGCACCGGCCTGAGGAGACGCCCGTCGTGCAGCGCTCGCCCAACTCCTGGCTGGTGGATGGCGCCGCCAGTCTGGAGGACCTGCGCGATACGCTGCCGATCACCGAATGGCCGGAGCGCGACCGTCTCGGCTACACCACCCTTGCCGGCTTCCTGCTGGCGCGCCTGGGCCACATCCCTCGTCGCGGCGAGGCGGTGGAGTGGCAAGGCTACCGCCTGGAGGTGATCGACATGGACGGGCGGCGCATCGATCAGGTATTGGTCACGGCGCTGGGAGAGTGACGGCAGCGGCACTCCTACTCGCCGGTGATCACGCCCGTTTCCACCAGGGTGTAGGTCCGCATATGTGACTTCGGCGGCTCCGCCACGATGGTGTAGGTATCCGTGTCGACGGTGGAGCGGAAGACGTAGTCGCTGTTGGGATCACTCTCCCCTTCAGCCACCGGGCTGGCGCCGGCTGCCGCTAATGCGTCGAGATTTCCGTAGCTGCCCAACTGGGTCTTGCGCTGCACCTCCGCTTTCTGGAGGCTGCGCAGTACCTGCATCGCCGCGCTCTCGCAACTGGCCTGGCGGGCACGCAGCAACGGGCGGATTGCCACGCTGGCCAGTACGGCGATGATGGCGATCACGACGAGCAGCTCGATCAGGGTAAAGGCGCGACACCTTCCGGGCCGCAGCATGTCGTCCATCCTTCCCCGCGGCATCCTGCGCCACGCTCGGCTCCGACGGCGCGACGGCGCGGCGGCACGCGGCTCCGCTATCAGACCATTCGGCACCTTGGTCCCGCTGGTTAAGCGGAGTATCCGGATGATCCCATGCCGGGAAGGCGGGCGGCTGCCGAGGGCTACCCCGGCCGACGAATGGTACCCCCGCCGCCGTGATCACTTTCGAGCAGTGCAACCCCGCGAAGCAGCTTTCCCATGTTTACCAGCCCCCCCAGGATGGGAAAGGAAGTAGACGGCCGCTGTGGGGACGCGAGAGCGCCTACATGCCGGCCCGAACGACTGGCTGGCGGCAAGCCGTGCGACTGTTGATGAAGGGAGGCAACCACTGATGCCATCTACCGAAAAGGCAGCGCCCCCCCGCAAGCGCGTCTCGTTTAGCATCTACGCGCCGGACGCCCAGGATGTGGCTATTGCTGGTGATTTCAGCGACTGGGCCCCCAGACCGCTGAAGCGGGACGAGAGCGGGGAATGGAAGGCAACCCTCACTCTGCCTGCCGGCGTGTACCAGTACCGCTACTTCATTGATGGCAACTGGGTTGATGACCCGCAGTGTGACCAGCGCGCGCCCAACGCCTTCGGCACGCTGAACTGCGTCCGCACTGTTGGGTGAGCCAAGCCCGGTTTCCCCCATGATTAGGCCCGCCGATCTACTGCCGCTCGGCGGGCCTTCTGCTGCTCCGATGCTGCCGCGCGGGTGAGCTACTCCCGCCGCAGCGGCGGGTTGACCGGATCAACACCAGCAGCGGTGAAGTGCGCGGTGGCATCCAGGCCGACGTGCCGGCAGAGCCACCCCAACTCGAAGTGGATCCCCGGATCGTCGGGCCGAAGCGCCAGCGCCCGGCGGTAGTGGGCGATCGCCTCGCCCAGGAGGTCGTGCTTCGTGCAGAGCGAGGCCAGGAGGAGGGGCGCCGTGGCATCGCGGGGCGCGGTCCGCGCCAGCGCCCGCAGCGGCGCCTCGTCGCGTTCGAGCTGTTGGCACGACCGGGCATCGAGGAGTCGGAAGGTACCAGAGCTCTTCGGCAAAGGGATCCCCTGGGAGCACGGCTCGATCTCCCAGGCGTACTCCGTTCCCGGCTCTAGGTCAGGTGCGCCCTCCGGGTAGGCGGCCTGCGTCTGCGGGGTCTCCAGGGCGAACACCTCTCGCGGCGGCTCCTGCCCCCGGGCAAAGAGGCGCACCCGGTAGAGATCGGCATCGTCACGCCCGGACCACCGCAGGGCCGGCCGGCGCTCGCGGATAGTAGGGCCCAGCGGCGAGAGAAGCGTCACCTCCGCCCGCAGCGCAATGGCCCCCGCCCGGCCCGCCGCCGACGAGTATCCGGCGGCCAGCTTTGGCCCGCCGCGGAAGGCCAGGATTCGACCGCTGCCGGTGGGCGCCCGCCCGCCCGAGGCCACGGTCACCCGTCGTGACCCGGGCAGCGGCTTCAGCGTTGACGCGGTGACGGTGCCCGCGCTTGCCGCCAGGAGCTGCTCGCGGTGGCCGTCGGCGAAGAAGACGAGGGAGGCGGTGGCGGCGCTGCCGGTGCGCACCTGGTCTCCCGCCCGCAGCAGCGCCATCAGGCTGGCGGCCTGCCAGCGTGCCTGGCCGGCGCGCCGCACCTCCACCGTGCCTTGCGCGTTGGTGAGCATTGCCGGCGCGGCGCCCGATGCCGCCTGTGCAGCGCCCGGCGCCATCTGCGCCGCCCCCACGCCACACAGCAGGCAGAGTAGCAGTCGGCCGCAGCCACTCTTCATTGTGAACCTCCTGGAAAGCAGACCAGCGCCGCTGGAGCGCCGCAGCAATGCGGCCGGAAGGCCCGATTGCTCGGGCACTCCGTCAATCGCCCAAGAGAGGCCGCAGCAATGCGGCTTCCCAACCGCTGAAGCCCGATGGCGCGGCGGGGCGCCGATACACCGCCGGGCGCCCCGCCCATTCACGGTCTGGGCAGGGGCGCCCGGTATGCGAGGCACGGCGCTCGCCGACCGACCGTTAGTCGTCGAACGGCTTCACCGGCACAGTCTGGCCTTCACCCTGGCCACCGGGGCCCATCCGGTAGATGCGCAGGCCCACAATCTCACCGGCTTTGACGGCGTTGAGCGCCCGCTCGAAGGAGGCGCGATCGGTCACCGCGCGGCCGTTCACCCGCTGGATGATGTCACCGCGGGCCAGGCCGGCTTCCTCCGCCGGGCCGCCCGGCATCACCTGGACGATGATGACGCCCTTCACCTCTGCTGGCAGCCGCATCCCCTGCCGCACCGCCGGGGTGATCTCGCCGACGCGGATGCCCAGGCGCGCGCTCGGCTGCGAGTCGCTGCCGCCGGTGTTCGACGCCACCTGGCCATCCTGGGGGAACTCCGCCAGGGTGATCGGCACCGTCATCTCCTTGCCGCTGCGGATTAGCTTGAGCTGCACCTTGGTGCCCGGAGGCGTCGCGCTCGCCATCTCGACGAGATCGCTGGAGCTGCGCAACGGCTTGCCATCGAAGGCGATAATGACATCTTCCGCCTGAATCCCGGCCTTCGCCGCCGGCGTGTCTGGTGTTACCTCCTGGACGAAGACGCCCTGCTTCACCTTGGTCAACTGCTGGAAGTCGGGGGTAAGATCCGACACCTTCACGCCGATGAAGCCATGGGAGACCTTCCCGGTGGCGATCAACTGCTCCATGATGCGCTTCGCCTTGTTGATCGGGATGGCGAAGCCGACGCCGGCGTTGGCGCGCAGGCCGCCGGTCGCAATCGCGGTGTTGATGCCGATCACCTCACCGCGGATGTTCACCAGCGCCCCACCGCTGTTGCCGGGGTTGATCGCCGCGTCGGTCTGGATGAAGTTGGTGTAGTCGGTCGACTGAATGCGCTGCGAGCGGCCCAAAGCGCTCACCACGCCGACGGTAAAGGTGGAGGCGAGGCCGAAGGGCGAGCCGATGGCAATCGCCCACTGGCCGACGCGCACCTTGTCCGAGTCACCCAGCCGGGCCTGATAGCGCGCCGCGTCCAACGGCTTCTCGGTGGTGACTTTCAGCACCGCCAGGTCGGTCTTCTGGTCTACGCCGCGCACGGTCACCTTGTCTTTGCCGCTGATCTCGGTGCCATCCTGGAGCACGACGCTGATCGTCACCCGCTCCCCATCCACCACGTGGGCATTGGTGAGGATGTAGGCCTGGTTGCCGTCCACCTTCACGATCACGCCAGAGCCGGTGCCCCCACCACCCCGCGGGGGCATCTGGGGCGGCACCTGGCCGAAGGGGAACTGGCGGAACAGATCGTCAAACGGGTTCTCCTCATCGCCGTCCTTGTCACCAGTGCCCGGCCGGGAGCGCTCCCGACCCGTCTTGATCTGCACCACGACCGGTTCCACCGTGTCTGCAATGGCGCTGAAGGCCCCTTCGAGCGCCTCCAGGCTGCGAACGTGCTCGTCCGTGATTCCGGCGCGCTCCTGCGTGTAGGCGGGATGCCGGTCGAACGCCACATTCGCCAGCGAGATCGCCAGCGCCAGCAAGCTCACCAGCAGCGCCACTCCTCTGCTGCGTTGTCGGACGCTCCTCACCATGCACAACCTCCCCTTCGCTCTGCTCAAGCCCGGCCACTATTTGCACCAATGCCGGGGCATCGTTCCTTTCGCCGGGGATACCCGCGCCGTCGCGGCTCCCTACCCCTTTAGACCCACGGCGAGGCCATCCGTTCCGCTGCTCCGCCACCGCCCCGACGGACGGCGACTCCCCCACCCCATGGCTCGCCTCTGGGCGCGCTCAGATGGCCTGGCGCTTCATTATACCACACCCTGGGCCACCGTCGCCTCTACCGCGCGGGGTTACTCGCACGCCCAGGTTCTGTTACGGTTGGGGACGCCTCCACGCGAAGCGGTGTTCACCAGCCGGCGGCAACTACTCGCCCAGCGAGAGCGGGTTGAAGTGAGTGTCGGTATCGTAAACATCGAGGCCCTCGCGGCGCTTCAGGGCCCCCACGATGACGTAGGTGAGCGGGGTGGCCAGCGCCTCGTAGGCCGACTTCGCCAGCCACTGGGCGACAACGGCGGCGAGGAGCCCGCCGGCGGGGATGGTGCCAGCAAACGCCACCGTCATGAAGAGGAGGGAGTCGAGGCCCTGGCCGACCAGGGTGGAACCGATGGTGCGCATCCAGAGCCAGCGGCCGCGGGTGGCAACCTTCATCTTTGCCAGCACGAAGGCGTTGGCAAACTCGCCCACCAGGTAGGCCACGAACGAGGCGCCCAGCAGCCGCGGGGTGAACCCGAGGATGCGCTCGTAGGCGGCCTGGGCCTCCCAGAACGGGGCCGGGGGCAGAAGCTGGCCAACGACGATCGCCAGCACGGCCAGGGCGTTGCAGGCAAACCCCAACCAGATCACCCGGCGCGCCTGACGAAAACCGTAAACTTCCGTCAGCACGTCGCCGAAGATGTAACTCACCGGGAAGACCACCGTGCCGGCCGGCAAGATGAACCCGAAGAGGCTCACCAACTTCACGCCGATGATGTTGGCCGTCACCAACGAGGTGACGAACAGCGCCGCGATGGCGACGAACAGCGCTGAATAGCCCTTCCCGGCGGCATTGGCGTGCTCGCTCATCAGCGGGCGGCCCTGCCGGTGGGAGAAGCCCAGCAGGTGTGGAGAGTGCGCGGACGTTCCATACCCTCTGCCTTCGCCCGGGGGCCGGGCCGCTCCTGCCGGGAACCCCGGTGCCCTGGAAGTCACGAAGAGGGGCAAGGCAAAGCCGGCGCCGCTGCAGGTCGGTCCACATCGTCCCCTGCCCCCGGCAAGCCTCTTCATTAGAGGGTTCTAATGCGTTTCTAATCGTTTCCTAATGTTGCCCTGGTACAATGGGAGGGTAGCAGCACGCATGTTTGGCGAGACCCGGTCGTGGGCCAGGATGAAGCAAGCACACGCGCCACTCGCCCACCTGCTGCCAGTGCCGCGTAGCCGCTTCGTCTCCGCCCGGGTTCGTCCAGGTATGGTTGGCGTGCGACGGCCGTGGGCCAGGCTCCGGCCCCCCCGAGGCCCGGGGTCGCCACGGCCGCGAAGGGAGTTGGCTACCCATGAGGCGAAGAGACGGTTTCACGCTCATCGAACTGCTTGTGGTGATCGCGATCATCGCGATCCTCGCGGCGATCCTCTTCCCCGTGTTCGCGCGGGCACGGGAGAACGCGCGCAAGGCCAATTGCCTCTCCAACGAGAAGCAGATCGCCCTGGGGGTGATGATGTACGTGCAGGACTACGACGAGATCTTCCCCCCGAACGGCAATGGGCCCTCCGACAGTGGCGGGTGCTGCCTGCCAAACTACGCCGACCCGGCGGTGATTGCCGCCGGAAAGATCGCCTGGATCCTCCGCGTCGCCCCCTACATCAAGAACGCGGGGGTGTGGCGCTGCCCCAGCGCGATCGGGGCCTGGACTGCCGGAACCGGAACCGGTACTGGGGACTACCCACTGGCCACGAACTACGTCGCCAATGGAATGTCGTTCGGCAAGGCACTGGCGCGGATTCAGGAGCCGGCCCGGGCCGTCTTTCTCGTCGAATGGTCCGCCTGTGAACCGAACGCCTACGCGCGGCCGTGCAAGAACGCCGCCGACGCGGGCTGTGCCGGCGGGCTTCCCTACAACAGCGTTCTGTCTCACTGGGGAACAAACCACGGCGGCACCTCCGGCGGCACCACCGGCACCCTGGAAGACGGGCTGTACAACGCTATCTTCTGCGATGGGCACGCCAAGACGGTGAACCCGAAGCGGACGTGGACAACCGATCTCTACATCTACTGATTTGACAGGCGCCGCCGCGTGTGCTATACTCCCCAGGTGACTTGTGCTCCCGCGGCGGCGCCTGGCGACTCCGGGGGAGAGGCCCTCCTGCTCCGCACGGCGCCTCCTCCTTCCCGGCGTCGGCAAACCCCGTTGTCACCGCGAGACGCGCGTTGGCGTCTCCGCCCGCCCCGTGGGAGCCTGCAACTGCGTGGTTCTGATCGCGGCGCCTGCCTCCGGGGCAGCGGCCACGCCGGCCACCGGCGGTGGGCCGCCCAGTAGGGGTGGGGTTCCGCCATCAGCGTGCGGAAAGAGGAGACCGGTTACCCATGGAACGTTACCGTTTGGAGGCCACGCCGCGCGCCCAGCTCGGCAAGCAGAAGGTGAAGAAGCTGAGGGCGCAGGGGTTCCTGCCCGCCGTCATCTACGGCAAGGGGATTGAGCCAACGCCGCTGCAGGTGCGCACCGACGACTTCCGGCAGATGGTCAAAGAGGTGGGATCGAACGTGCTGCTGGATCTGGTAATCGAGGGCACCACCACCACGGCGATGGTGAAGAAGATTCAGCGCAGCGCCCTCTCCATGGAGCTGCTGAACATCGACTTCCACAAGGTGTCGGTGACCGACGTGATCACCAACCGGGTGCCGGTAGAGCTCGTCGGCGAGCCGGCAGGCGTGGCGTTGGGCGGCACGCTGATGCAGCCCCTCGCCGAGGTTGAGATTCGCGGCGTGGCGGCAGAGCTGCCTCCGTCCATTCAGGTGGATGTCTCGCACCTCGGCCTGGATGAAAACCTGCTCGTCAGCGACATCCAGGCGCCAGAGGGGATCGAAGTCATCACCTCGCCAGAGGAGGTTGTGGCGGCGGTCCACGCGCCGAAGGCGGTCGAGGAGGTGCCGGTCGAGCCCGAGGCAATCACCGAGCCCGACCTGGCCGTGGGTGGCGAGAGCGCCGGCGAAGCCTAAACCCAGGCACGACGCGGGCCGGAACGGGCGTCCCCTGTTCCGGCCCGCGCGCGTTTAGAACTCCGTGCGCACGGCTACCGGCTTGCCGGTGGCAGCAGACTCCACGGCGGCACGGCAGGCAGCCACCGTACGCGCCCCCTCGCGGCCATCGGTCGCCAGCGGCCTGCCCTCCACGATGCAGGCAACCAGCTCGTCGATCTCCGCGGCCACGTTGTGCGAGGCCAGGTTTACCGGCAGCGTGATCCAATCGAGGGTCGTCGGCAGGTCTTGCGTGTAGAGCTGGATCGACGGCGAGGTGTTGTCACTGATGATCGTGCCCTTGCTGCCATAGAAGACCGAGCGCATCGTGTAGGGCCGCTTGCAGCCGATCGAGCACATCACCTTGCCGATGACGCCATTCTCGAACTTGTAGGTGGCGATGGTGCAATCATCCACCGGCCAGTCGGTGAGCACCTTGTGGTTGCTGTAGGCGAAGCACTCCACCATGTTGCCGGCGATCCAGCGCACCAGGTCGACGGCGTGGCAGGCCCCACCGACAAACGGCTCGCGCTTTATCTTCGGGTCCTTGCGCCAGTTGCCCGCGCCCACCGCGTGGGTGTAGTCATGGGCGTACTCCGACTCGACGAAGAAGAGCTCGCCGATCTCGCCGCGCTCGATCAGGTGCTTGGTAAGCCGGAAGCCGGGGGCGAAGCGGCACACCTGGCCCACCATCAGCAGTTTGCCGGTGCGGTCGGCGGCAGCAATCATCTCCTCGCACTCCGGCAGGGTGAGGGCCATCGGCTTCTCGCACAGAACGTGCTTTCCGGCTTCCAGGCAGGCGACCGTCATCGGCGCGTGTAGCGGGTCTGGCGTTGCCACCGAGACGATCTGGATGTCGTCGCGGCGCAGTAGCTCTTCCCAGTTCGCGGTAGCCACGGCGGCGCCGTGCGCCGCAGCCAGGCGCTGTGCCGACTCCAGGTTGAGATCACAGACAGCACGCAGTTCCGTGTGCGGGTTGTTCACATAGCCCACCGCGTGCCCCGCGCCCATATTGGCACCGATCACCGCGGCTCCAAGCTTCGCCATCAACGGCCACTCCTTCCATCCCCGGTGGGAACCGCCGACCTCCGCGCCGTCGGCCCATCGTTTACCTCACGCACCCGGGGGCCAGGCGACGAACCGGCAGCCTGCTGCCCCCCGGTGCCACACTCCCACGTTCGCCCGACGCCCGGCGAATCCTGCCCTCCGGGTAGAGCGGAGGGCGGGGGGCGCCGTTCATGGCGCCCGGCGTGGGCGGGGAGGCAACACCGCCAGGTCCGGCAGGCGGAGGAGGTCTTCCTGGTAGAAGAAGCGTTCGCGCGCGGGGGCCAGGGCACGCAGGTAAAGGCCGTGGTCCACCGAGTAGCGCAGGGCGCCGGCCAGCTTCTCGCGCACGCGGGCTGCCGCCTCGTGCTGGCCCATCTTCCACAGCGCCATGAAGCGCCAGTAGTCGGCATCCGCCGGGAAGGCACGCTCCAGCTTCTCGCCAAGGGCACGCGCCGTGGGGTCTTCCGGGCTCAGGATGTAAGCGAGGGCAAACGCGTTGGCCATCCCATCAGGGTACCACCGGGCAAACTCGGTGTGTTGCTTCCCGTCCTCGAACATCGCCATCGCGAAACGCCCCTCCGCCGCCAGCCAGAGCTGAGCCAGGCCGCGGCGGTTCTGCTCCAGGAGGTCCTCCCACTGGCGCTGCCGCTCGCGGTCGCCCAGCGTCCGGGCAATCCGCACGGCAGCCCGCAGGCCAACGCGTACTTCGAGGTTATCCATCAGGTACTTCACCCGGTAGGTAGGCTTGGCGAAGGTGAGGCCGTCCGGCTGCCAGGTGAGCTGAATGCCAGCCACGCAGCGTTGCAGCGCCGGCCACAGCCGCCGCAGCCAGGCGCGGTCGCCGGTCACCTGGAACGTCTCCCAGCACAGCGAGAGGAACAGCGCCGGGTAGGCATCCGACGAATCGTAGTCGCCGGTCGGCTCCGGCTGGTCGCGGCTGCCGCGGAAGTCGTAGATCGTGCCATCCGGGTTCAAGTGGGCGGCGTGCCAGTCGATGTAGCGCAACACGGCGCGGCGGTAGCGGGAATCGTTCGTCTCCTGATAGGCACGCAAGAGGCCGAGGGCGGCCAGGTCGGCAAAGTAGGGCACCAGCCACACCTGCGGATCGGGGGTCATAGCGATGCCCCCGTCCGGCAGTTGGCAGCGCAGGATGTGATCGGCCGAGCGAGAGATCGCCGGCTCACTCTCGCCCGCGGCAGGCAGGCCGGCCGCCGCGACGCACACGATGGCAACCACGCTTCGCACCATACGGCACCCCCAGGTGAGCAGATATTGCCCCGGGGTTACGACAGCCAGGAGCGCACCTCCTGCCCGACGGCTTTGTCAGGAGGAGTTCCGCCCAGACGCGTAGCACTTATCCGTCGGCAACAGAGCACCCAACCGGGAAGTCCATCCGAGGAGGGGATGCATCCGGCACCGGACGGCTGGCAATGGCCGCGCTGCGCGCAAGGAGCCAGGGTGCCGGGTGGACCCCTTGGCCGGTTGCCATTCACGGCCTGCGCCAGTGGAGGATCAGGGGGTACACACGGACGACGATGCAAAGAGTGCTGGCCATCGATAGCGGTGGCACGAAGTGCGACGCGCTGCTGGTGGATGAGGAGGGGGTTGCGCTCGGTTGGGGACGCTGCGCGTTCGCCGACCCGGGCAGCGGCAGGGGGCTGAGCGGCAGCGGCCGCGCCCGCGAAACGGTGGTGCGCGCCGTGACATTGGCGCTGGGCGAGCAGCGCTGCGACGTGCTGCACCTGGTGCCCGGGTTTCGCTGGCTGCAGGCGGAAGGGTGCCTGAACGACCCAGGCCGGGTGATCCCCTATGGCACGACGGAGTATGATGGCCCGATGGCGCTGGCCGGTGCCACGGAGGGGGTCGTAGCCCTTGCCGGCACCGGGGCGTTTGTTTGGGGGCGCACGCGCGATGGGCGCACCTGTCACCTCGACGGCCTGGGCCCCAACCTGGGCGACTACGGCAGTGGCTTCCAGATCGGGGTGCTCGCCTTGCGCGCCGCCGCGCGCTCGGGGTGGCATCCCCGGCACCACACCTCGCTCGCCGAGCGGGTCTACCGGGCCTGCGTCAACGCCGAGGAGGACCACTATGGCCACGGCCACGGGCTGGTGGCCTACTCGCTGGCCCATCACGACCGTGCCGAGATCGCCTCGCTGGCCCGCATCGTCGGCGAGGAGGCCCTGCGCGGTGACCGCATCGCGCGCGAGATCCTGCAGGAAGCGGCGACGAGCCTGGCGGATACTCTCTATGACGTGGTGGAGCGCCTGGGCATCCGCGACGAGGAGTACCTGCTGATCGGCACCGGCAGCATCGCCACGCGTTCCGATGTTTACTGGGAGCACTTCTGCCGGCTGGCGCATGAGTTTGCGCCGCGGCTGCAGCCGTTCCGCTCGCCGCTGCCGCCCGTCGTGGGCATGGCGCTGACGGCGCTGCAGCAAATCCAGCCACAGCGCTATGAGACGGTGCGCCAGCGCCTGCTGGAGACGGCGCCCGGCGTCATCGGGCCGATCTGAGCGCGCACCGGAAAAGCGAAAGGTTGAATCATGGTTCCTATCCGATACCTGGAGGCGGTTCGGGGCATCCTCGACCACCTAGAGCAGACGCAGTTGGAGGCCATCGAGCAGGCGGCGACGATCGTCACTGAGAGCCTCTCCAACGGTGGGGTGGTGTATGTGCATGGCATTGGGCACGGCAACGAGGGCGACTTCCTGAACCGCGCCGGCGGTCTGGCCGCTGTGCAGCACTTCACCTACAGCATTCAGGCCAACGCCCCAGTGCCGAAGTGCCTGCAGAACCGACCCCGGCCGGAGCCGTTTGAGGCCGACCTGGAGAACATCCGCTACGCGCTGCGCGCCAGCAACATCCGGGCGGGCGACGTGATGGTGGTTGGCTCGGTCTCGGGGAAGAACCGGGCGCCGATTGAGCTGGCGCTGGCCTGCCGGGAGATGGGAGTGAAGACGATCGGCTTCACCTCCTTTGAGTATACCGCGCAGGTGGAGTCGCTGCACCCCTCCGGCAAGAAGCTGCGCGAGGTGGTGGACGTGGCCATCGACAACGGCGCTCCCTTCGGCGATGGCGCCGTCGATATTCCGGGCTTCGACTTCAAGCTCCTGCCGGTCTCTGGCGTTTCGATGACGGTGATCGGCTGGATGATCTGGGGCCGGGTGATGGAGCAGATGGCCGCCGCGGGCAACCCACCCACCGTCTTCATGAGCGTCAACCGCCCGGGTGGCAAGGAGTACTACGACCAGGCGGTGGCCGAGTACCAGCGCCGGGGCTACTAAGAACCAACCCGGAGCATGGCGGAGAGCAGCGGAGTGCCGCAGCAATGCGGCATCCCAACCGCTGAAGCCCGATGGCTCGGGCACTCCGATAGTCGCCCTGGGAAAGCACCGGAGTGCCGCAGCAATGCGGCTTCCCACAGTGCGAAGCCCGATGGCTCGGGCACTCCGATGATCGCCCGGGAAAGCAGCGGAGTGCCGCAGCAATGCGGCATCCCAACCGCTGAAGCCCGATGGCTCGGGCAATCCGCCTTGCTTCCGGGTCGGTACTAGGGGCCATGGTGGCGCGGCTCCCCGGGCGCCCTGGCCCGCGAGCGACGTAGAGAGAGGAACGGGATGTCTTACCAGGAGTATTTCGAGACGGCCGCGGCCGCGCTGCAGCGGGTGGCAGAGCAGGAGCGTGAGAACATCACCCGGGCGGCGCAACTGATGGCCGACGCCATAGTCGGCGGGCAGAGCCTGTACGCGTTCGGCGCCAGCCACTCCTTCATTCTGGCGGAGGAGATGGTTTACCGCACCGGCGGCCTGATGCTCGTCAACCCGATCTACCCCCATGGGATGAACCTCTTCGTGCGGCCGCTGACGGCAACCTCCCGCTGGGAGCGCATTCTCGGCCTGGGCAAAGAGATCCTGGCCTCCTCCACCGCCAAGGCGGGCGACGTGCTGATCATCGCCTCCACCTCCGGCCGCAACGCGGTGGTGATTGATATGGCGATGGCGGCGCGCGAGCAAGGGATCCAGACCATCGGCATCACCTCCCGCGCCTACAGCGAGGGGGTTTCCAGCCGCCACCCCTCCGGCAAGAAGCTTCTGGACCTGTGCGACGTGGTCATCGACAACGGGGCACCCTATGGCGACGCGGCCGTGGCCATCGAGGGCTTCCCCCAGCGCATCGGGCCGCTCTCCTCGGTGACCGGCTGCGCCATCGTCAACGCCCTGGCGGTGGCGGTAGTGGAGCGCCTGGTGAAGCAGGGCGTTACCCCGCCAGTCTTCGTGAGCGCGAACCTGGACGGCGGCGATGAGTTCAACGCGCGCCTCCTGGCCGAAAACCGCGACCGCATTCACTATCTGGAATGATCCGGGTCGGAAGCCCGGGGGGATGAGAGGTCACCATGTGGCAGACAGGCGCAGCCGTGATGGCGCTCACGCTCGGCGTGGTTGGGTCGCTGGCCGCGGCACCCGCACCGATAGAACCGGTGGTGGAGGTGGAGGAGGATGTCTACCGCTATCAGCCGGCCGACAACGGCGCTGGCCCGATGTGGACCGCCGGCAACACCTGCATCGTGCGCGTCGGTGACCAGGTTCTGGCCAGCGGCCTGGAGACGCTGCCGGACTACAAGCCACTGAACAACGTGCGCTGGACGCTGTTCAAGCGCGGCGACGAGGGCTGGAGCCTGCAGGCGCGCGGCGACGGCACCCACGAGCGCGAGCCTTGCCCCTTGGTGGCGTTTCCCGACGGGCGCGTGCTCCTCTCTACCAATCCCAACGACTCCAAGCCGGACGAATACGACGGCAAGGCCACGCCGCAGATCCTGCAGTTCAGCGCCCGGAACCCCAAGCAGCCGCTTGAGACGCTGCTGCCACAGTGGGACCGGGAGATCCGGTTCCACGGGCACACCTACCGCAGCTTCGCCGCCGATGGCCGCCGCGGCGAACTGATCCTCTTCTACAACACCGCCTACGACATGGCCTACTGGAGCTTCCGCGACGCGCGGGGCCGCTGGGCCAAGCAGGGCGCACTCGAGTTCCCCTTCGGCGCCGAGTACGACGAGCCGCAGCCGATCCGCGTCTGCTACCCCAACGTCGCGCTGAAGGACCGCAAGGTCTACTTCTGCGGCGTCTCCGACATCATCGAGCCCTACAAGGCCTGGCGCGACTACAAGAAGGAGCTGACCGGCCGCGACTGGGACTACGACTTCCGGCGCCTCTTCTTCACCTGGAGCGACGACATCACCACCGGCCGCTTCCGCCCCTGGGTGGAGGTCGCCAGCCGCGACAAGACTTGCGGCTGGATCTTCCCGAACGACCTGTACGTGGCCGACGACGGGGCGGTCCACATCCTCTGGTCGGAGCGCGCCCTGGACGAGCGCCTGCGGGAGAAGTTCTTCCCCGAGGCGAAGCAGAGCATCGCCCTCAACTACGCCATCGTGCGCGACGGCAAGGTGACCGTGCGCCGGCCGGTGCAGGAGTGGAAGGAAGGAGAAGCCTCCGGCGCGCGTGCCGGCAACGGCCGCTTCCAGGTAACGCCAGACGGCCGCCTCTTCGTCTTCTACTACGTGGGAGGCAGCGTCTCGGAGAACCGCCTGGTGGAGGTGCTCCCCGACGGCTTTAGCGCCCCGGTGAAGGTGCCGCTGCAGAAGCCGCTGAGCTCCTTCTACACGGCCACGCCGCGCGCCGGCTGCGCCCCATCGCACACCCTCGATCTGCTGGGCGATATCGGTGGCACCCTGCGCTACGCGCGCGTGCGGCTGGCCGCTAGCCGAGAATGATCCAGCGGATGTTGGCGACGCAGTCTTCCACGCACCAGAAGGCAACGAGGATCTCGCCCGTCTCCAGGGGCACGGCGCAGGGCGCGCCGAAGCGCAGCACGTTGAACTGGCTGACCATATCGTCGCCGGGGCTGCCGGTGAAGAGCGACGGCGCGCCCCACAGCGGCAACTGGTGCTCCGTCTCCCACACGTCGCCGGCCACCGACGCCTCCGCCAGCCACAGGCCGGGCACATCGACGCGGCGGTAGAAGCACAGCACGTGCTCCGGGCTGAGGGAGAGGAGCGCCGGCGTCTGCCCCTGCAGGCCGGTGGAGCGCGGCGCGGCGAAGGTGCGCCCGCCATCGTAGGAGACGGTGTAGGCGTTGGGGCGGTCGCGTCCGGCTGCCTCGTCGTAGCTCCAGGCCACAGAGAGCAGCCGGCCGGGAGAAAGCTCGATGATCTTCTGCTCCCAGTAGATGATGCCGTCGGCGGTGCCATCCATCACCAAGGCGTACTCCGGCCAGCTTCGCCCGCGGTCGGTGGAGATCAAGGCGACCGCCTTCATGCCGGTCGGGTCGGAGCCATCCCAGGCGCGCCAGGTGGAGGTGGGCAGCAGCCAGGTGCCATCCGCCAACTCGACGATGGGCGAGCAGTTCTCGAACTCCGGCCCCACCAGGGGCGGCGGGAGCGGCTCGAGCGCCCCCCAGCTCCGCCCGCCATCGCGGGAGCGGCACAGGAAGAGGCTGGTCTCCACGAAGCCGAGCGTCTCGGGGTTAGCCAGGCCCTCCTCCGCGCGGTGCCGGTCGTGCCGGAAGACGATGGCCACCAGGCTGCCGTCGGCGCAGCGCGTGAGGCGGCACGACTCCGAGAAGGAGCCGGGGGTCGGCTCCGGCAGCATCCGTCCCTCCAGGTTCCAGGTGCGCCCGTAGTCGCTCGAGCGCGCCAGGAAGGCACGGCAGTCGGCGCTCTCGAACGCCTGGCCGATCACCATACTGCAGAGCAGTTCGCCACCGCCAAGGTTGACCAGTGACGGGAAGTAGGCCTGGCGGCTCCAGACGTGGGGCTTGGGGTTGCGGTAGATGATGCCGGTATCCTTTAGTTCCACGCGGTTGACCTCCTCACGCGCGCCCAAACGGCGCCTCCAGTGGGTGCCAGCGTTTGGCCGAGGTGCCCCTCTGGCGCCCTCACCTGGCGCTTCGTCTCACGCCGGGCAACCTCCTGCCCCAAGGGCCGATCCGGTGATGGGGGCGGGCTACTTGTCGTCCGCCTCCAGCACGCAGATATCCGGCAGGTGGCGAAAGCCCTCGGCCAGGTCCATGCCATAGCCGACGACGAACAGGTCGGGAATCGTGAAGCCGACGTAGTCAGGGCGCACCGCGAGGCAGCGCCGCGAAGGCTTCTCCAGGAGGCTGACGACACGCACCGAGGCGGTTTGGCGGCTGGCCAGGGTGCTGAGGAGGAAGCGCAGCGTGTGGCCGGTATCGACGATGTCCTCGACGACGAGCACGTGCCGGCCCTGCAGGGGGCGCTCCACGTCGCGCTCGAAGCGCACGAAGCCGGCGCTCTCCGTGCCGTCGCCATAGCTGGCAAGCTGCACGAAATCCACTTCCAGGGGGATCGCCAGGGCGCGCGCCAGGTCGGCCAAGAATATGAACGATCCCTTCAGCACCCCCAGAAGCAGCGGGTTTCGGTCGGCATAGAGCGGTCGCAGTTCGGCGGCCAACTCCTCCACCCGCCGTTGGATCTCCTCCCCCGAATAAAGCACTCTCACGGTTGCATCTCCTTCACGCGCTGCCCGGCCAGCCCTCCCGTGCGTCGGGCCGAGCGCCAGCCCGGTGGCGCGCTGGCTGAAGGCGGCATCCGCGGCAGGAAGGGCGTGGTGAACGCGGGCACGCCGCTGTTGGCGCGAGCGTGCCACGCCAGGGCGGTACTCCCCAGGACAGAAGCGCCGGGGCGCGCGTTCCTCCCGGAAGGCACCCCCGGGCTCACGGCCGGCCCCAACCAATGGCGTGCGCCCCCGCCCCGGGCGCCACCAGGCGCCGGCAGAACCGGCAGACCGCGCGCCGTTTGGCGGCCCCTGGAGACGGGTATCCGCTGTAGTGGAAGGCGAGGGAACGCGATGGAGCGAGGAATCCAGGACGAGTGGGCACAAGATTCGGCCCTTGGCGAGACGCACGACGAGCTGCTGCGCCGGCGGGTCGTCGACGACCTGGCGGCCGAGGAGCTGCTGGACAGCGTCGATATTGTGGTGTCGGTGGTGGGGGGTGACGTGGTTCTCCAGGGAATGGTGAACACGGAGTCCCAGCGCAAGCAGGCGGAGGCCGTCGCCAGCTCCGCCGGAGCCTCCAGCGTCCGCAACGAGTTGCGCGTCAGGGGGCAGTAAGGTAACGGTAGAGCAGCAACACCGCCAACAGAAAGACGATGGCGACGGCGGTAACCGCGATGGGGCTGATCCCCGGGTCCTCCTCGGGATCCTCCATGAAGCGCCTACCTTTCCGCACGAGCGCGCCCGGCCGACGCGGGGCATCGGCACGGGGAGGCCCCGTCAGGCGATCATCGTGCCGATGCCCCGGTCGGTGAACAGCTCAATCAGCGTGGCGTGGGGCAGCCGACCGTCAATGACGTGCGTGCGCTCCACGCCCCCTTCCAGGGCAATGAGGCATGCCTCCACTTTGGGGATCATCCCCTTCTCGATGGCGCCAGACGCGATCATCTCCCGCGCCTCCTCAGGCGTCACGCGAGAAAGGAGGCTGCTCTTGTCATTGAAGTCGCGGTAGATCCCCTCCACGTCGGTCAACATGATCAGCTTCACGGCGCCCAGCGCGGCGGCAAGCTGGCCGGCGGCATGGTCGGCGTTGACGTTGTACGACTCGCCCTTCTCACCAATCGCCACCGAGCAGATCACCGGGATGAACCCCTGCTCCACCAGCACCTCAATGATCCCCGGGTTCACCGTAGTCACGTCACCCACGAAGCCGAGGTCGGGCCCGGGGCGCTTGCGCGCCACCATCAGGCTGGCGTCCTTGCCGGAGAGGCCGACCGCCTGGCCCCCCTTGCGGTTGATCAGCGAGACGATCCCCTTGTTGGTCTTGCCTGCCAGGACCATCTCGACGATCTCCATCGTCTCCGCGTCGGTGACGCGCAGGCCGTTGACGAAGGTCGCCTCCTTGCCCATGCGCTTCATCGCGTCGGTGATCTCCGGGCCGCCGCCATGCACCAGGATCGGCCGCATGCCGACGTAGTGCATCAAGACGACATCCGTGATCACCGCCTCCTTCAGCGCCTCGTCGATCATGGCGTTCCCGCCGTACTTGATCAGGACCGTCTTGCCGTGGTAGCGCCGGATGTAAGGAAGCGCCTCGATCAGCGTCTGTGCCCGCTCTTGAACCGTGATCTCCATACCCGCCTGATTCCGTGAGGTTGGCAGAGCGCGGGCGCGAGCGGCGAGGCGAGGAGGGGTGTCCTTCCTCCCCTACCCGCTCGCGCCCGCGCTCCGATACGCTCGCCTAGGTGTGATACTCGGCGTTGATGCGCACGTAGTCGTAAGTAAAGTCGCACGTCCAGATGCGCTGGGAGGCGCTGCCGGCCCCCAGGTCTACGGTGATCGCCACCTCCGGGGCGGCGAACGCCGCCTGCGCCGCCTCTGGCGCGAACGGCACCGCCAGCCCATGGCGGAAGACGGTCACCTCCCCGATGCGCACGGTCACCTGACCCGGGTCCAGCGTCACCCCGGCGCGCCCGGCGGCGGCCAGGATGCGACCCCAGTTCGGGTCCTGGCCGAAGATGGCCGTCTTCACCAGGGGCGAGTTGGCGATGGTGCGCGCCACGGCATCCGCCGCCGCGGCGTCGGCGGCACCAGTCACCGTGACCTCCACCAACCGGGTGGCGCCCTCGCCATCGCGAGCGATCTCGCGCGCCAGGAAGGTGCAGACGTGCTCCACCGCCTCGTAGAGGGCGCGGCGATTCTCACGCCCGTCGGGCCGGTCGTTGGCAAACGCCGTCGCCGCCGGGCCGGCCTGTCCGTTGGCAAAGAGGAGCAAGGTGTCGTTGGTGCTCGTGTCGCCGTCCACCGTCACGCAGTTGAAGGTGTGCTGAGCGACGGTGGCGAGCATCTCCCGCAGCGCCGGCGGCTCCAGGGCGGCATCGGTAGTGAGGCAGGCGAGCATGGTCGCCATGTTGGGGGCGATCATGCCGCTTCCCTTGCACATACCGCCCACGCGCACCGGTCCCTCCGGCAGCGTCAGCTCAACGGCGATCTCTTTCGGGCGCGTGTCGGTGGTCATGATCGCGCGCGCCGCGTCGGCGGCCCCCTCAACGCGAAGCTGCCGCACCGCCTCGGGGAGCGCCACAGTGATCTTTTCCACCGGCAGCTCGTGACCGATCACCCCGGTGGAGCAGACGAGCACCTCCTCGGCCGACAGCCCGAGGGCGGCCGCCGTATCCGTTTGCATCCGCCGGGCGTGAGCCATGTCGTTCGGCGCGCAGCAGTTGGCATTGCCGGCGTTGAAGATCACGGCTCGCGCCGCGCCCCTGGCCGCCACTTCCCGGCTCAGCAGCACCGGCGCCGCCTGCACCTGGTTGGTGGTAAAGACCCCCGCCACCGATGCCGGCGCATCGGAGACGACCAGCGCCAGGTCCAGGTTGCCGCTGCTCTTCAGGCCGCAGCGCACGCCAGAGGCGCGGTAGCCGCGCGGGGCCGTCACGCCCCCGGGAATCTGCCTCAGCATCACTGCTCCAGGATCTTCACCAGGATGTTATCCGCCGGGTAAGGATGGCCGCGGTGCTGGCGGAACCCCTCGGCGTACTGCACGCCGAGCTGCGCGCCGCGAGCGGCAGCCGCGCGCCGCATCGACTCGAGGTACTCGTCCATCCCGTGCTGGTCGCGTAGCCAGTTGCGCTGGCTCTCGTGGCAGGCCAGCATCTTCTCCTTCATCTCGATCGTATCGGTGATGTCAATGAGGATATCAACCGGCACCGGATCGCCGTACATGTCCTGCTGGCCGAAGTAGTCCCAGTAGTAGAGGTAGGGCACCCCACCGGTGGTCGGCTTTTCGCCGCCCGGCACGCCAAAGTTGGGCATGGTGATGCCGAAGCAGGCATCGCGCACCAGGCGCCCGGTGATCTCGTGGTCCATCATGTAGTCGTTCAGCGGGTGGGTGAGCACCAGGAACGGGTCGGCGGTGCGCAGCAGGCCGGTCACCTTGCGGCGGGTGGCGGTGTTGTAGTCAATGGCAAGGTCGCGCTCTTCGAGGCAGTAGTACTCAGCGCCCAGCAGTTCGGCCGCGGCCCGTGCCTCATTGCGGCGGATCGTCATGATCTCTTGCGACGAGTACTCCAGGGAACCGCAGTCACCCGGGGTCAAGGTTGCCATGACGATGTGGTAGCCCTTGGCCTTCAGGCGAGCCAGCACACCCACGCAGTTGAACTCGATGTCATCGGGATGAGCCCCGACGGCGAGGATCCGTCCGTTGTCTTTCATCCGTCTGCCTTTCTGATACGCAATACGCAATCGCGTAGGGGCGAAACATTAGCAGCACAGGCTCAGTGGGCACACGATTGCGCTCGATCCGCCAATGCTTCACCATGGCGCGGTTGCCGCCAGCCGCTCTGCGTAGCGCGGCCACACGATCATGTTCGAGCCGCCAATGCTTTGCCCCTACCCCATCCCCTTGCGCAACACCCGGCCCGGGAGGGCACCCGTATGCCGGTCTCCCTCCTTCACCGGCACGCCGTTCACCATCACCAACTCGATGCCGTCCGGATAACGGCAGGGATCTTCGTACGTTGCCGTGTCCTGCACCGTAGCCGGATCGAACAACACCAGATCCGCCGCGGCGCCCGGGCGTAGCACACCGCGGTCGCTCAACCCCAGGCGGCCGGCGGGCGCGCCGGTCATCTTGTAGACTGCCTGCTCCAGGGTGAGCACCCGGCTCTCGCGCACGTAGCGCCCGAGGACTCGGGGGAAGGTGCCATAGAGGCGCGGGTGCGTCTTCCCCTCCAGGTGCAGGCCGTCGCTGCCCACCACTTGGTAAGGCGAGGCGAGGATGGCGCGCAGGTCCTCCTCGCTGCCGGTGTGTGCCAGGAACGAGACGCGCAGCTCCTCTTCCACCACCAGGTCACACACCAGCTCGTCGGGAGTGACGCCTCGCTCGCGGGCCACCTCGGCGAAGCTGCGCCCCTCCAGCGCCTTGTTGGCCGCCGAGGCGACACCGCACACCTGGCCGCGCGACCAATCGACGTGCCCGGCGGCCAGGTCGGCCACGGCGCGGGCACGCAGCTCCGGATCGCGTAGGCGCGGCAGCACCCCTTGCGGGCCGTCCTGGGTCACCCACTCCGGCAGCATCGCGTAAAGCAGCGTGCAGCCAGCCAGATAGGGATAGGTGTCGCACCACACGTCTACCCCCCGCGCGTGCGCGGCGGCGATCATCTCCAGCAACTGTGCCGAGCGGCCCCAGTTGGGCTTGCCCACGCAGGCCAGGTGCGCCACCTGCAGCTTCACCCCGGTTGCCTCGGCGTGGCCGATCTCCTCGGCCAGCGACTCGACCAGCCGGTCGGTGTAGCTGCGCATGTGGGTGGCATAGAGGCCGCCGTAATCCCCGGCCACGCGCATCAGCGTCCGGACCTCGTGCGCCTGGGCGCTGTTCATCGGCGCGTACCAGGGGCTGGTGGTGAACCCGAACGCCCCCGCTTCCATCCCCTGGCGCAGGAGGGCGCCCATGCGCGCCAGCTCGTCCTCACTCGCTGGCCGGGCCTCCAGCCCCATGACGGCCGCGCGCAGCGCCGCGTGCGGTACCAGGAAGGCGACGTTGACGGCGGCGCGGCCATCCAGGCGCTCCAGGTACTCCGCCACCGAGCGCCAGTCCCACTCAACGCCCGGATCCGGCCCGAAGATCGGCCCGTAGAGATTGCGCAGCAGCGGGGCAGAGTGATCGGTAAGTGGCGCGAAGCCGATCCCGCAGTTGCAGAAAACCTCGGTGGTGACGCCCTGCATCACCTTCGGCGCGTGGCACCCGTCCGCCAGGAGGGCAACGTCGGCGTGGGTGTGGATGTCGATGAACCCGGGTGCCAGCACCCGCCCGGCACCTGCCACCGTGTGCCGGGCCTGGACGCCCGCCAGGTGGCCCACCGCGGCGATGGAGCCCCCCGTCACCGCCACGTCGGCGCGGAACACCGCCGCCCCCGTGCCATCGACCACCAGGGCATCCCGGAAGAGCCAATCCGCGTTCAATCTCACTCCTCACCGGCGCCGCGCCGCCCGGTTCGTGCCTCAATCCGCAATCGCCCGTCACCCCATGCAGGCAAGGGCGACGCGCACGTTCTCCGCCACCTGATCCGGCTGGTGCTTCGTGTAGACCCCCATCACCACCGCGTCGGTGGAGCGAATGTGGGCGTAGGCGAAGCGCAGGGCATCCACCGGGTCGTTCCGGCCGGCGGCGAAGACCTTATAGGCCAGGCAAGGGCGCTCCAGCTCCTGCAGCGCGGCCACCGCCGCCTCCCGGTCTTCCGCCAAGTACTGCTCTTCCTGGTCCGCGACTTCGATGCGGCCGCGGCGCCCGGTCAGGTTGTAGAAGCAGACCAGGTGGAACTCTTGCCCCAGGTTCAGGCGCTGGGCTTCCAGGTGGGCGGCTGGCTGGTGGGCCGCGATGCCAGGTACCATCCCCAACTCCCGGATCAGCGCCAGCGGCGCGCGCAGCTTCTCCAGTTGGCCCCGCTCGAAGTGCTGGTCTACCACGCCCCCCTGGATGTAACACGCGTGCGCGCCGAAATGTTTCGCGCGGCGGATGTTGTCCTCCAGCGAGCCCATCTCGGGAGCGGTTTGCGCCAGCCACTGGATCGTGCCGCCTTCGTTCCAGTACTCGTGCAGCAGGCGCATGATGTGCTGGTCGGCCCGGGCCACCAGGGCGTTGATCCCGAGCCGCTCACACTCGCGCAGCGTCTCCTTGATCCGCGCGCAGGTGTAGTAGGCAAGCATCTCACGGTCTCTCTCCCCACTTTGGTGAGAGATCCCGCTGAACGGGTTGCCGCCGACGATTAGGCGACTCCCCTGCCCACACCTGCACCCCGCCCACCTGCGCCGGCACGCTGAACGGGTTGCCGCCGACGATTAGGCGACTCACTTCGAGGCGACCCAACGCCACCCGCGGCATGCTGTGCATCGGCTCCTCCGTGCTCCCCGGTCAGGAACGCTCTCACTGGCCGATTCGGCGCCACGGGCCCGGCATCCTGCCACTATGCGATGCAGGGGCCTTGACCACCGACGGCGAAGGCGTGGCAAGGAGTGCGCCGCGTCCGACGCGACGGGGCAAGGGCGGAGGCGGCGAAGGCTTTCTGCTACCTGCTAAACCAGACACCCAAAGGAGTGATCGCATGTCGCGCTCGATGCTGGTTCGTGCTGGGGTGCTCATCGGTCTGATTCTGTCGGCGGCATGGGCGCAGAACCCCTCGCGGCTGGAAGGCTGGACCTACCGCTGCGATAACCACTTCCTCAGCGACGAGTGGGCCGACAAAACGGGAAGGGCACTCAACGACGGCGACCTGTCCCGCCAGGGCGTGGTCATCTACACCGGCGGCACCATCGTGGTCGACATCAACCTTGGGAAGCCCGCGCGCGTCTCCTCGGTGGCGGCGCACGTCTCGCGCCCGAACGATAACTACAAGCTCCGCACGTTCACCGTGCAAGCGAAGTTGCTGGGCCACTACCAGCCGGTCGCCAGTGTGGAGGGGTTCTGGGGCCACACCGAGCAGCGCAACTTCCGGTTGGAGGCAAAGGGCTTCGACGTCACCACCGACAGCCTCCGGCTCGTCTTCGATGCCGCCTCGATCCTCTACCTGGCCGAGGTCGAGGTGTTCGGCACGCCGGCATCCAGCGCCAGTGCCGCGGCCGTCCGCGTGCCCCCCTTGGCGACGGCGAAACCGTCGGCGCGTGCCCTCGACGTGGACGGCGACGGCAAGACGGAGGTCGTGCTGGAGAACAGCCTGGTGCGCCTGGTGTTCTGGCCGGCCGACGGGGGTGTCTGTCGCAGCTTCCTCTACAAGCCGGCCAACTGCGAGCTTGTCGGCTCGGCCAGCGCGCAGTATGGCCTCCTGCGCGATCAGCTCTGGTCGCCCAACTACTCCTTCGCCGGCCGGCCCTACGAGTGGCGCACCGGGGGTGACGAGCGGAGCGCCTGGGTCGAGCTCTCTACGTCGGGCGCGGGAGGCATGCTCAGCTTCACGCGCCTCTCCAAGCGAATCCGCCTCATCGAAGGGAGCCCGGTCGCCCAGGTGCACTACCGGCTGCTGAACGATCCCTCGTCGCAGACGGAGTACGCCTACGGCCTCTGGTTCCACCACTTCACGGGGGTACCAGGCGGCGAGAACCGCTACTACGACCCGACCGAGGAAGGCGTGCGGGAGTTCCGGTTCGCTCCGCAGGCGGGCGACGAGGGCTCGGAGGCGTGGCATCACAACCCGGCCCGGGGGTGGACCGCCGTCTGCGGGGCGAACGGCGCCGGCCTGGCGATGGCGGTCGACTACCGCTACTTGCAGTGCTTCTACCACTGGGGCGGCGTGGGGGTGCCGGTGGCCACGCACGAGTGGCGCTTCAACCGCATCCCGCTGAAGAGCGGCCAGGCGCTGGAGACCGACCTGGCCCTGATGCCGTTCCAGGGCCTGAGCCGGGTAGACGGCGTGGTCGATGACGTGCTGGGCGCCATCTCGCTGGCACCGGCCGAGGGCGATCCCACGAGCGCCGCCGTACGGCTCCAGCTTGCTTCTCCCCTCTCGAAGCCGGCCACCGGGATCGTGCGCCTGCGCGCGCTGCCGGACGGAGCGTGGCGCGAGGTGACCCGGGTGGAGGCGCGGCCCGGCACGCCGGGCGAGGCCACCCTCTCGCTGGCCGACCTGCCACCCGGAGGCTACGTCGTGAATTGCCGGGTGCAGCGTGACGGGGCCGTGCTGGATGACTTCGAGCGGCCCTTCACGCGTGGCGGAGCGCGGCTGGCCTACCGGCGGGCGCCAAGGGAGAAGCGCGTCGGGCTGGGTCCGGAAGAGGCGCCCGCCCTGCCCCGGCACGATCTGTCGGATGCCGTGGTGACCCCGCACATCCCCTGGGCGCGACCGCTGCCCGGTGGGCCGATCAAGGCGGTGGTCCTCTGCGACGATATGAACGCCCGCGAGGTGATCGAGCTGAAGCAGCGCCTCGACCTCGACCTGACCTACGTGAAGTTCCGAACCTACTCCTGGAAGGAGGAGGACCTTTACTGCGGCGACCGCTCGATCGCCACGCCCGAGCAGGCGAACAAGCGCCTCCTGGAAGCCCTGAACGCCCAACGCTACGAACTCTTCGTGCTGGCCGGCTTCCACTGGAACGAGCACTTCTCGCCCGAGGTGCGCGAGGCGATCACCCAGCAGGTGCGCGAGGGCGCCGGCCTCCTCTTCATCGAGCCGGATGGCTTCAAAGAGGCCGATCCGCTCGCGCCGATGATGGGCCTGGCGAAGGGCCGTGACTACCACACGTGGACCGGCTGGCAAGCAGCCGGCGACTCGCCCCTGACCAACGGCCTGCCCTGGGAGCTCTTCCCGCAAACACGCTTCATGGACTACGAGCGCTGGCCCGAGGGAGACGTGCTGGCCCGGCTGGGGAACGGCAAGCCGCTGCTCCTCACCAACACTCTCGGGAAGGGCCGCACGGTCACCCTCACCTACGACGTGCTGACCCACGACATGCCCTATCGGGGCTACTCGGCGCTCACGCCGATCCTCTCTTACCGGGGCGCCTTCATGCGCAACGAGTTCCGAGAGATGACCTGGCGCTACTGGGAGGCGTGGTATGCCCTGCTGGCGCGGCTCTCCGTCTGGGCCGCCGGGCGTGACACCGGGGTGCGCATTGCCCACCTGGCCCCGGTAGACGGCGCGCCCCACGGCACGCCGGGCCAGCTCGCGCTAGCGCTGGAGGGCGGCCAGGGGCGCTACCAGGTAACGGCTGACTTCGAGAACCGCTGCGGCCGTCCCATTGGGCGCACCCAGGCGGTCTACACCCCCGGCCAGGAACAGGTGCTGATCCCGAGACCGGCCAACCTAGGCGCGGGCATCAACCTGGTGAGCATCATCGTGCGCGACGCGGCGGGAGCCAGCGTCGCCTGGGCGCAGACCTGGATCCGGGCCTGGGCGCCGGTGGCCATCAAGAGCGTTCGGCCAGAGAAGGAGATCGTCCTGGGCGAGCGCGCCCCCCGAGCCGGCCAGCCCTACGACCGCGCCTTCCGGGCCCGGGAGCCCTTCCGCGTGGATGTGGCGCTGGCGCTGGCAGCGGACGACCCACGTGTGGACCAGTTCCGCGTGCGCGCGCGGCTATACGACACCCATCACCGGCTTCTGTTCGAGGAGACGCGCCCGGTTCAGGCAGGCACGTCAGAAATGCGCTTTGAGGCTCGGCCGGCTGAGCTGCGCTCCATGGGCCTGGAGTGGGAGATCACCGTACTCGGCCGCGCCGGGCAGGCGGACATCGCGACCGCGAAGGTCATTTGCCCGTGGCCACGCGACTGGAACCGCTTCCGCCTCTCGAGCTGGAGCGGCATCTACCTGTGGCGCTCCGAGTACCTCTTCCGCTACCTGGCTCCGCTGGTCGAGGACCTGCAGGAGGTGGCGATCCACGGCGCCACGGAGCTGAGCACCGGGCACGTGTGGCGCCACTACTGGCACAACATGGAGTGGGGCTTCCTCGGCCTGCTGAGCTACATGGGCCAGGGGATACCAGACTTCATGGACAAGCAGTTCGCGGAGAAGGCGGCGAAGTACAGCGAGACACACGACAAGCAGTGGCTGGTGCGCACCCCCAGTCTCTCCGACGCGGAGTGGCGCGCGAAGGTGGCGGCGCACATGCAGGCCCAGGCGAAGCTGGCGATGCCGTTCGGCGGCGCCTACGACTACTGCATGGGCGACGAGATGAGCCTCACCTACTACACACAGTACTTCGACTTCGACTGGTCGCCCCACTCGCTGCGCGATTTTCGCAAGTGGCTGCAGGCGCGCTATCCCAGCCTGGAGGCCCTCAACCGTGCCTGGGAAACGAGCTTCGCGACCTGGGACGCCGTCGTGCCGATGACCCTCCAGGAAGCGCAGGGCCGGGCCAACGCGGCGCCCTGGTGCGAGTTTCGCGACTTCATGAACGACGTGATCGCCGACTTCTACGCGATGGTGCAGGCAAACCTGAAAAAGGTCGATCCGAAAGCGCGGGTCGGCCTTTCCGGCACCCAGGAGCCTCGCGCCGGCAACGGCATGGATTGGTGGAAGAACTCGAAGGCGTTCAACTACTACCACGCCTACAACACCGGCTGGTCCAACGAGATGCGGCGCTCCTTCGCCCGGGAGACGGGCGTGGCGCAGTCGCCCTACTACGCGGGCTACTGGCAGGCCGGGCGCGCCGCCGAGAACAACCTGTTCTGGTGCCTCCTGCACGACACCAACGGCGTCAGCGCCTGGGCAACACCCATTCTCTTCTACAACGACTTCACCTACAGCGAATCGGGCCGCGATACGCGGGCGCTGTGCCACGAGATGAAGCGCGGCATTTGGGACCTGATCCGGAGCGCCCGCCGCCTGCACGACGGCATCGCCATCCACTACAGCCACAGCAGCATCAACGCCGCTCAGCTCCTCGGCAAGGAAGAGCAGATCGTGGTCGTTCGCGACGCGTGGGTGAAGCTGATCGAGGACCTCGGCCTACAGTACGACTTCGTGGCGACGCCGCAGATCGAGGCGGGCGCCCTCGTCACCCCAGCGACCGCGAAACGGGGGAATGGGGCGACGGGGCAAGCCGGGCTGGGGCGGTACCGGATGCTGATCCTGCCGCAGTCGCTGGCGATTTCCGACAAGGAGAAGGCGCAGATTGAGGCGTTCGTGCGAGCCGGCGGAACGGTGATCGCCGACCGCGACGCCGGCCTGATGGACGGCAAGTGCCGCCGCCGGCCGGCGGGAATGCTCGACTCCCTCTTCGGCATCCGGCGCACCCAAGGGTCGGTGCCTGCGGCCATCGGCGCGTCGGTGCGGCTGCCGCGCACGCCGGCCATCGACCTGAAGCTCCCGGCGGCGGAGGCCGTGCAGGTCACCACCGCGCGGGCCTACGGCTCGCTCAAGGCCGCGAAGGCGCCGGTAGTCACCTGCAACACCTTCGGCAAGGGGTCGGCCTGGTACCTCAACCTCGACCTGACGCCCTTCGACAACGAGCGCGTGTTCCACACACCGACCGAGAAGGGGCTGCGCTCCGCCATGAAGGCGATCCTGGCCGGCGCGGGCGTGAAGCCACAGGTCAGCATCACGCTGGCATCCGGGCGGGCGCCGCACGTCGAGGTCGTGCGCTACGCGGCCGGGGAACTGCGGTACATCGGCCTGTTGAGCGGCGTGGACCGGGAGGAGATGGCGCGGGTCACCTTCCCGCAGGCGCGTTACGTCTACGACTGCCGCAAGGGAGAGGCGCTGGGCAAGCATCGGGAAGTGCGCGCCACGCTCGTGGGCGGGCAGGCACGCGTCTACTGTCTCTCGCCGAAGCCACTGCTGGCGCCGCGCCTGGCCCTGGCTGGCGGGGGCGTGAAGCCGGGCGGCGCCGTGGCCTACACCGTCGCCCTTCCGGGCGGCAGCGATGCCCGCAAGCAGCTCGTGCGGCTAACGGTGCTGCGGCCAGATGGGAGCGAGTATGGCGACTACGCCCGCAACCTCCTGCTGGGCAGCAAGGCGTTTTCGGGCAGCTTCCGCCTGGCGCTGAACGACCCGCCGGGCAAGTGGCGCGTGGTCGCCCGTGACCTGTGCAGCGGCCAGAAGGCCACGGCGGCGCTGACGGTACGAGCAACGTCTCGCTGACGTGGCCAGAGCGGCCACCGATGGCGAAGGCGTGGCGTGGAAAGGAGCCAGTGTATGCAGCCGAAGCGGATTGAGGAGTCGCGGGTGATCCTCAGTCAGTTGATGCACCCGGAGCACGCCAACAACCTGGGCAACGTTCACGGGGGCGTGCTGATGCGGCTGATTGACGAGGCCGGCGCCCTCTGCTCCGCCCGGCACGCCCGGCGGCCCACCGTCACCGTCGCCGTCGACTCCCTCACCTTCCTGGAGCCGGTGCAGATCGGCGACCTGGTCACCTTCTGCGCGCGCCTCACCTATGTCGGCCGCAGCGCGATGGAGGTCGAGGTGTGCGTCGAGGCCGAGGAGATCACTACCGGGGAGCGGCGGCTGACGAACCGGGCCTACGTGGTCTATGTGGCGTTGGACGCGGCGGGCCGGCCGGCAGAGGTGCCTCCGCTGCTGCTGGAGACAACCGAGGAGCGCGAGCGTTGGGAGCAGGGGCGGCAGCGGCAGGCGGAACGCCTTGCCCGCCGGGCGCGCGAGACACCGGCAGCTACCTCTGCCTGCCGCCGCCCACGGCCCGAGTGATAGCGCCTCAGTCGTGCGCCGAGGGGCGGCGCAGCCGGGCCACCTTGCGGATCACGGCGATGCAGAGGAAAACCGCCACGCCAAACAGGATCGCCCCGTCGGTGCCTGCGCCCCGGGTGATCGAGCGCCCTGACTGCACCAGGGCCAGCACCGCCGCCAGGCCGAGGATGATCGCCGTCGCGGCGTCGTAGTGGGCCGCTCCGCGCTCTCGCCAGTCCCCCCGGCGCCAGCCACCGGGCGCCGGCCAGATCGTGCGCATTGCCAGTCCTCCCACGGTCAAGATTCCAGACCAAACGTTGCTGCGACAGTACCCGTTTCGCGCCGCCTCACCCGGTTCCCTGCCGGCCAGGCATCCAGTCTGCCGGCAGCCCGTTCAGGAACAGAGCGGGCGCAGTGGCTCGTCACCGGGCAAACCACCGCGCCCACCACCGCTCACTCAATCGTGCCGCTCAGGCGAACGAAGTAGAGGACGCACCGATCACGCGGGGCGCGGTTCTGGTAGCGGCAGCGCACCCAGAAGCGCTCGGCGCCACGCACCGTCGCCGTCACGTCGTGCTCATCCGCCAGGCGGAAGACGGCGTTCTCCTTCACCGGCGTCCACGTCTGGCCATCCAGCGAGATCTCAATCGCGTTCGCCGTCTGGTCGTCCCAGAAGCCGTCGAACGCCACCTTCGCTTCGGTCCAGCGGTGGCCCGGCTGCGCGCCCAACTCGTAGACCAGGCTGGCGCTGCCGTTGGCGGAGACATCCAGGCCCCACAGGCCATCCAAGAAGCCGTCGACCTGCGCGTGCAGGCGGGCGTTGCCGCCGGTCGCAAGGGTATCGCGGTACTCAAAGCGGCCGGTCGGCAGCCGGGAGAGGTCGAGGATGTAGGCATCCACCTGCTTCTGCGCCCGGGCCTGCCAGCGGGGGAGCTCGTTCTCGGCGAAGGCATGCGTGCCCTTCAGGCGCTCGAAGTAGGCGGCGTACTCCTGCCAGGCGGTGCGGGCGGCCGCCTTCGCCTCCGGCCCGGGCGCCTGCCGGAACGCGGCGTGCGCTTCCATCGCCGCCAGGTGCAGCTCGGTGTAGCGCCAGCCCAGCTCCACGAAGTCGAGGCGGGCCAACACTTTCGGCTCCTCCTTGGCCAGGGCGCGCGCCTCATCCAGCCAGCCGCGGCACTGCCGGCGCAGCGCCGGCGGGTAGATCTGGGGCAGGTTGAACTCGTCGCCACTCCAGTAGCGGTCCGGCCCGCCCGACTCTTCCAGGGCGAGGTAGAAGCGGCGCATCGGCTCGGCCGCCGGCCCATAGAAGAGGCGGAAAAACTCCTCCAGCATCGCCTTCACGTCGGTGGTGTGATCCCACCAGAGGCGACTGAAGGCGTAGTAGAGGAGGTGGTTGGTTGACCAGCGCTGCTGCGTCTCGGAATAGAGGCCGTCCACGCCGATCCGCTTGTAGTAGCCGATCTCGTCGGCGAGGCGGTAGAGGGTTACCGGCAGCGCCTCCAGCCAGTTGTAGAAGCCGTAGTAGTCATAGACCCCGCGCTTGGTAGCCAGCGCGCTCCAGGCATCGAGGTTCTCCCGGAAGCGCGCGCCTTGTTCGGAGCGCGGGTTGAGGAAGCTGGCGCCGTAGTTGTAGCAGTAGTTGGTCTGCTCGATCATCAGGTTGGGCGCCGGCTTGATCCAGCTCGGCGGGTTGGCCGCGCTGGCGTAAACAAAGAACATCAGCACGGCGTCCGGATAGCGGGCCGCTACCCGCTCGGCCACCTGGTTCAGGGCATACAGCACGATGTCGGCACGGGTGGATGGATCCCGGTCATCCAGGGCGCGGCAGCGCGCGCACTCGCACCATCCCTCGCCATCGTTCTGGCTCATATCCACGAAGAGGATGCTCGGATCCTTCGCCATTTTGGCGGCGCCGGCCAGGGCATACTCGGTCAGCTTGTCGATCACTTCGGGGTTGGTGAGGCAAAGCTGGCCCTCCGGCTGGCGCTGCCCGTTGATCTCGGGGTACCAGTCGGGATGCTCCTGGAAGTAGCGCGCCGGCGGCAGGATATGCTGCCAGTTGTGCCCGGAGCCAACCTTGGTATCAGTGCCGCCGCGCTCCGCTACGAAGCGCCGCTGCCGATCTCCCGGGGGCGACTGCAGCCAGAAGTTCTGGTGGTTCTTCACCAGCCAATCGACCACGTCCTTGCCCCACTGGACATCTTTCCAGCCGTCTTCTGGGCCGCCCATGGCGTGGCGGCGCCGGAAGGAGGGCTCGTACGTCACCGCCAGGCTAGGCACGGTGATGGTTGACAGCGCCGGCGTCACCTCCCCGGTCTCCCCCGGCCAGTACCAGCGATAGCCGAGGCGCTCGAGGAAAGCATAGGCCGCGTAGACGACGCCGCGGGGTCCACCGCCGGCAACGATCAAGGTGCTGCCGGAGGTGCGGAGGGCGATCCCCTCCAGCCCCAGGGCACGCTCGGCGGCCGTGGCCCGCACCCCCAGGCGCGCGAGCCGGCTCACCTGGCCCACCACCAGGGCACGGCGGCCAGAGCGGGGCGCCTCGGTGCGGATCGGCAGCCGGGCACCGCTGGACTTCTGCAGGTAGCGCTGCAGCTCTCGGGCGGCGAAGCGCTCCGGGAGCGAGGCATCGGCGGCGACGTAGATGGCAGCCGCGGGTTTGCCCTCGCGCACCAAGAGCACCTCGGCAGAGGCCGCCGGAAGGAAGGCAGCACAGAGCATCGCGGCGGCAAAACCAATGCGCATCACAGATTACTCTCTCTCTCTACAGCTCCGCCAGCGGGGTGCGCAGCACCTCCACCCCTTCCTTCTGGCGCGAGATGATGACGTACAGGAAGCCGTCGTGAATCACCGTGTGGGGATAGCCATACTCGCCCCCCTTGTACCGGCCCGGGCGCTGCATCGGGTAGTGCCCCTCGCCCAGGATGAAGTGGCGGTCAAAGCAAACGCCATCGTGCGAGAGGGAAAGCACCAGGGGGGTGCGGTCGCCAGCGACCGGGCATCCCACGTAGTAGAAGCGCCCGTCCGGCAGCCGGCCAAAGTGGAACTTGGCGTCCGCGTCGCTGAAGGCGGTCTCGACCGGGCTGGACCAGGTAACGCCGTCGTCGTGGCTCTCAGTCACCCACAGGCGGTAGCGGAAGCCCGGGCCGGTGCTGCGCAGCAGCAGGCGCAGCACGCCCTCCGCCGTCTGGTAGAAGGATCCCTCGCAGAGAGCCACTGGCCAACCCTGCTGCTCCGCCACCGTCCGGAACGTCGCCGGGTCATCGGCGCGGCCGGCAAACTGGGCCGGGTAGATGCCGGAGAGCTTCCAGCCGGTCAATCCCGAGGGGTCGTCGGTATAGGGGAAGGTGGTGTGGCCGGTGAGGATCAGGCGCCCGGATCGAGTGCGCTGGGGGCCATGGTTGGGGCACACCGCCAGGCCCAGGTCGCGCGGCGGCGCCCACTGCTCGCCATCGGTGGTCGTCACCGCCAGCAGCCGGGTGCCCTCCTTGCGCGGGCCGTAGTCGCAGAAATAGGCGACCAGCGTGCCCTTATGTTGGTGGAAGCCACCGGCGGTGAGCACCCGCTCCTGCCCGTCCGGGCCAACGGCCGGCGCGGCCAGCACCCGCGGCGCCGACCAGCGGCGGAAGTCTCGCGCGCTACAGAGGAGGACCCGCTGCCCAGGCGCATCCTCATCGACGCGGCCGTTCGACCAGATGGCGTAGAAGCGGCCCTGGAAGTGGGCAAGGTGGGGGTGGTGCGAATAGGTCCACTCTGCCACCGGCTGATAAAGCCGGACGCGCTCCACGGGCGGGCGGCGAACGCCGGGCCACACGGCCGGCACCCCCTCCAGGAGGTATGGCTGGTTGGTGATCACGCGCATCGTTCACTGGCCCTGGCGGCTCCGGGGAGGGCCGGGCCGCCCCCATCTCGGCCGGCGGCGGGCAGGGCGCGGCGCCGCCTGTCGTGGTATTCCACTCGGGGTTCGCGCCAGACCCGGCGCGCACCTGCCGCCCGTACACGCGCCAGCCCTGCCCAGGGGCCGTAGCGACCGGGGCAGGGCTGGTCAGAAGCGGCGATGCTTCCTATTGCGGGACCCACATCGCGCGGTTGCTGCGCCGGATCCACTTGACGTGGCCGTCACAGAACGCGGCGTTGAACCCGTCGCCATGGCGCCGGGCAACGTAGCCGCCGTCCACCACACCGTAGTCGGCATAGTTGTCCGGGTCGTAGATCTCCATGTAGACGCCGTTATCGAAGAACTGGATCAGATCGGCGGGGTTCTGGAACAGGGCGAGCGAACGGTACATCACCAGCGCGTTCACCCCGTAGCTGATCGGCACACCCCAAACGCAGGTGTGGTGCCCAGAGGGGCATACCTTGACCTGCTCGTTCTTGGTATAGGATTCGAGCAGCTTCCACCAACCGGTCAGGTTGGCCGGGCAGGCCGACCCGTTCTCGTAGAAGTACGCCGGCACCGTGACCTCGTCATAGTCCTGGGCGTACATCATCGCGGCACTGCCGATCTGCTTCAGGTTCGAGAGGCAGTTCGCTTTGCGGGCGTTTTCACGCGCCCGGGCAAATAC
>JAAZEB010000083.1 GCA_012512505.1 Armatimonadota bacterium
CCCAGGCATGCGCGTCGCGCTCGCGGATCAGCAGTTCGCCGGTGTTCGGGTCGCGTTCCTCGGAGGGAGCGAAACCCGCCGCCAGCCTGGCGGGGATCCCGGCCAGGCGGCACATCACCACCATCGCGCTGGCAAACAGGTCGCAGTACCCCTCGCGGGCGGTGTGCAGGAAGTGGACCACCACGTCTTGATCGGTAGGCACCGGCGGCACGTTCAGGTTGTAGGTGCAGTGCGTGCCCAACCACCGCTCGATGGCGCGGGCGCGGTCGTAGTTGTTCTCCAGCCCCTGCACCAGGCGCTCCACCTCCGGCCGCAGCACCGATACGCTCGTGGGCACGCTCAGGTAAGGCTTCAGGGCGAGCTCGTCGGGATCGGGGTCCTTCACCCGGCGCAGCCGCCGCGGCGGGGTGGTGAGGACGTAGGAGACACCCTCGTACGACATCCCCGCCGGCAGGTAGGGCAGCGATACCAGGCGCACCACGCCGGTGGAGGAGAGCTGCAGCGGGCCCGGGTCGTCGTCAAAGCGGACGAGTGCCGGATCGGCCGCGGCCACCAGCGTTCGCGATTGCGTGCTTGCCACCAGGGTGAACCGTTGCGTCACACTCCGGCGCTGCGCCCGTTCCGTCGGGCTGAGCGCGCCGGGCGGCAGCAGCACCGCCTCCCTCCAGCCCCCGGGCTGTGACTCGCGGTTCAGCGGCATTCTCCCCGAGCCGTCGACCCACCCACGGCCGGTGTACTGGTCGTAAGTGCGCGCGCGCCAGGAGAGCCCCGTCGGGGCCTGCACCCGAAAGAGGACGCGGTCGCTGAGGGCAGCGCCACCCAGGCCCATCTGTAGCTCGCGGCCCATGCCGGCGAGGCCCATGTCGCCAAAGGCGCCCAGCAGCGAGTTGGCCCGAATGCGGAAGCGGTAGAGGCCCACACTGCCTGAGTCGCGCAGCGGCACGGCCACCAGCCCGGTGAGCACCGCCACCGCGGTGAACAGCACTGCGGTGGTGACCATCTGCCAGGTGAGCAACTGTCGCAGGCGCCGTGGCGACCGGCCGGCCTGCTCCGGAGACAGGTAGCGCAGGTGGTTCTGGTAGGAGATGCCGAAGATCGCCGCCACCATGAAGACCAGGAAGTAGGCGGTCATGTCGGCGTTGGGGTTCTCCGTGCCGGTGAGGCCCAACACCGCCAGGCTGGGCGGGATCACGAACAGGAGCAGGTCATCGGCGATGAGGCAGAAGCTGTAGATAGCCAGAAACCAGGTGAGCAAGAGCGCCGGCAGCACCGAGATGACGATCGACTGGGCGCCGGGCACCACGAAGCCGTACTGGTGCAGCCTCAGCAGCCCGGCCAGGCCAAGCCCCACTAGCGCCAGGAGCACCGGGGTGGCGCTGCGGCGGATGCCGGCGATCCGCAGCAGGAGACTGACCGCGAAGCCGGCCGACAGCAGCGTGAGGACGGTCGTGGTGAAGCGCGGGTCATCGACCACCGAGCCCATGCCGAGCACTGCGCAGGTGGCGGCGGCCCACATCGCCACGTAGAGGGGGAGCAAGGCGCGCAGGCGCGGGCGCCAGTCAGACGCCATCGGGGTGATGGCGCCGTTCGCGCTACCGGAGCCGTCGGCGCGTTTGTCGGAGGCTGAATGCTCCAACCCTGCCCGGGCCGTGCTCATACTTCCCTCACCAGGCGCTGGCGCACCAGGCCCCGCGGGCCAACCAGCGCCACTTCCGCGCCGAGGTCACGCAGTGCCCCGGCCGCCGCCTCCACGCGCGGATCCACCTCAGGCAGCGCCTGGAGCGTTGGCGGTGGCGAGCCGGCCGGCACCGCCCCGTTTCCCCCGGCCGCTCCCCCTCCCTTCGCGTCCTCCCCATCCGGGCCAAAGCCGAGGAACTCCAGCAAGCGCCGCTGCCAGCGGGGAAAGCCGGTCGCTGGGGTTGCCCCGGCCAGCGAGCGCGCGAAGGCGGGAGCATCGAGCAGCAGCACCACCGCCCGGCCGCCTGCCTGCGCGATCTGCTGCGTCAGCCCCAGCACCTCCCCGTCGGTTCCCGGGGTGATCAGGAGCACCGTGCGCCCGCGCAGGTCCTCCAGCGCCAGGGCGGACAGCGGCCCACTGCTTGGTTCCACCCGCGCCAGCGCGTTGAGGAAGCGGACCTCCTCGCCGCTTTGCCCGGCGAACTCCACGGCGCCGCCATCCTCGAGGAAGCGCAGGTGCGCGGTGCCCCGCGCCTCCAGGATGGCGACCAGCGCGCCAGCGGCAACGCTGACGGCCCGTTCGAGGGTGGAGTGTTCGTCGCGGCCCACCTGCACCTGCGCCCGGTTGTCCAGCAGCACCACCAGGTCGCCCACCTGCATTGGCTCAAACTCGACGGCAATCAGGCGGGCGAGGCGGGCGGTTGCCTTCCACTCGATGGTGCGCATGTCATCACCGGGGTGGTAGTCGCGCAGGCTGTGGAAGTCGAGGCCTTGCCCCGGGCGCACCACGCGGCGGGCGGCGACGGTGCCAAGGAAGTCATCCCCCAGCAGTTCCAGGCTGGGCGTGCCGTCCGGCACCGGGTGGACAACAACTTCCAGCGGCTTGGTGCGCCGCGCGCGCGTCTGGAACAGGTCGAGAGGATCGGCGCCGATCACCTCGACCGGGGCGAGGGTGTGGCAGCCGCGTTTCACCGCCCGGGCGCTCAGCCGCAGGGTGGCCCGCTTGCCCGGCCATAGGCCCGGCACTACAAAGGTGTCTTGATCCGCCCGCAGCCACTCCGGCAGGGGGCAGCGCGCCCGCAGGAAGAGCTTGGGGAAGCGGTCCCGGTTCTCCAGCGTCACGTCGATCACCACCAGATCCCCCTGGCCAACGGGGGTGGTGGCGGTGCAGGCCACCTCGACGCCGTGCAGCGACCGGCGGGAGAAGAAATAGCTGACGATGCAGACGCAGAGCACCATCGTGCCCATGAAGTAGAGCTGCGCCGCGCCGATGATGCCAGACACCAGGTAGAGGAAGAGGGGGCCCACCACCACCGTGGTGATCTTGGGGTTGCGCAGGGAGAGGATGTAGAACAGCACCGCCAGGCAGAACACGGCGGCGACGGCGAGCGGCCACAGCGGTGTCTGCGGAAACATGGTGAACCCTACGTGCGCCCGGGCGCCAGGGGCACGGGCACGGCACGCAGCACCTCGTCGAGCACGCCGGCGGCGGTAGCGCCCCGGGCACGCGCGTCTGGCCGCACTACCAACCGATGGCCGAGCACCGGCTGCGCCACGCGCTTTACCTCGTCGGGGGTCACGAAGCTGCGGCCCTCAATCGCGGCCAGCGCCTGCGCGCTGCGCATCAACCCCAGCGAGCCGCGGGGGCTGGCTCCGAGCCGGATGGCGGGGTGGCGGCGCGTTGCGTCCACCACGCGCACGATGTACTCTTTCACCGAATCCTCAACGTAAACACCGGCTACCGCCGCCTGGATCGCCAGCACCTGCTCCGGGGTGACCACCGGTTCCACGGCGTGGATCGGGTGCTGCTGCATCTGTTGGGTGAGGATCGTCACCTCGTCGCTGTTGGCGGGGTAACCCAGGGCGATGCGCATCAGGAAGCGGTCGAGCTGTGCTTCCGGCAGGGGGAAGGTGCCTTGATACTCGATCACGTTCTCGGTGGCGATCACCAGGAAGGGGCGGGGCAGCGAGTAGGTAGCCCCGTCGCGGCTCACCTGCCCTTCCTCCATGCACTCCAGCAAGGCCGACTGCGTCTTCGGCGTGGCGCGGTTGATCTCGTCGGCCAACAGCACGTTGGCGAAGACCGGGCCTTCACGGAACTCGAAGTCGGCGGTGCGCTGGTTGAAGATGCTGGTGCCGGTAATGTCGGCGGGGAGCAGGTCGGGCGTGAACTGCGCCCGCTTGAAGAGGCCACCAAAGGCGCGGGCTAAGGCCCGGGCCAGCATCGTTTTGCCGACGCCGGGGATGTCCTCGATGAGGAGGTGTCCGTTGCTCAGCAGGCAAGTGACGGCCAGGCGCACCGCATCCGGCTTGCCAACGATGACAGTCTCCACGGTCTGCACGATCAGACCGGCCCAGTGGGCCACTTGGTCCGGCGGGGGCAGGACCGGGTTCTCCACCTCTGCCAAGGCAGTGGTCCCTTCCAGCAGCAGATGCGCGAGGTTGCGGGTGGTGCGAATGCGGGTAAGCCCAGTGGGGCTGCACCGGCGTCAGTGTAACACACGCGCTCTGGCCCTGTCAAGCCGATGGAGCGGTCGGAGCACTGGCCGCTGGTCGGCACCACCCAGCCATAGTTAGCCCTGGCGCTTCCGGAGGCGGCCGGCGGGACGCCGGTCATCGTACCGGCCGATGGCGGTCGGATCGCCGGCCCCCCGGCGTAGGAGGCATCCGACGCTGGGGAGATGTTACTCCTCCAGGAGATGGCCGGAGTGCCCGAGCCATCGGGCTTCGCACTGTTAGGAAGCCGCATTGCTGTGGCGCTCCGCTACTCTCCCAGGCAACTGGCTTGCCACCCGCCTAACGCATGGATTGGCGACAGAACCCCATTTTCATCCTTCTAGGTGGCCGCCTGCCGAGCATGGAGGACTCCTACGACGGGGCTGGGCGCCGCACCGCCGCCGCGTGTCCGCGCGTTGACTTGGGGAAGGCCCTATGTTATACTGGCCGCGGACGGAGGTACTATCCCGTGAGGCTTTACGGCAACGTGCCAGGGACGACCGGCCTGCAGGAGGTCGTCGTCGAAGGCGAACGCATTGTCTCCCTCTCGCCGGCCGCGGCGGGCACTCCCCCCTCGGACCTCGTGATCGCGCCGGCCTTCATGGATATTCAGATCAATGGTTATGGCGGCCGCGCTTTCGGCGGCCCGCAAGCCACACCGGACACACTCGCCTACGTCGTGCGCGCCCAGCGTCAGGCCGGCGTGCTGTTCATCTGCCCAACGCTGGTCACTGCCTCCCACGAGCACCTGTTGCACGCGCTGCGGGCTTTGGCGCAGGCCCGGCGTGACCCTGAGATCGCCCACGCCTCGCCCTGCATCCACATGGAAGGCCCGTACATCTCGCCCGAGGATGGCCCACGCGGCGCCCACGCGCTGCAGCACGTTCGGCCGCCCGACTGGGATGAGTTCCGCCGCCTGCAGGATGCCGCCGAAGGAGCTATCGGCATCGTGACCCTGGCCCCCGAGCAGCCGGGCTCCACCGCCTTCATCGAGCGGCTGGTGGAGGCCGGAGTCGTGGCCGCGCTCGGCCACACCGGGGCCACTCCCGAGCAGATCCACGACGCGGTGCGGGCCGGGGCCCGCCTGTCCACGCACCTGGGGAACGGCTCGCACGCGCGCATCGACCGCCACCCGAACTACATCTGGGAGCAGCTTGCCGCCGACGATCTGTGCGCCAGCATCATCGTGGATGGGCACCACCTCCCACCGTCGGTGGTGCAGTCGTTCGTCCGCGCCAAGGGCGTTGACCGCACGATTCTAATCAGCGACGCGGTGGCGGCGGCCGGCCTCCCGCCCGGCGTCTACGAGGGCGACGGCAAGCAGATCGAGGTGCTGGCCAACGGGCGCGTCCAGTTGAAGGATACCCCGTATCTGGCGGGCTCCGGCTTGATCCTGCCGCGCGGCATCGAGAACGTCGTCCGCTTTGCCGGCGTCACGCTGGCCGAGGCGGTGCAGATGGCAACGGTCAATCCGGCGCGGCTGCTCGGCCTGCAAGAGCGCCTTGGCACGGTGGCCCCGGGCCGTGAGGCCAACCTCTGCCTCTTCCGCTGGAACGCGGAGGCGTGCGCGCTGACCATCGAGGCAGTGGTGGTGCGCGGCCGCTACATCGCCGCCGCCGAGATGGGTGATGCCCTCGCCGCCACCGGCACCCAGGTCTTCTGAGCCCGCCGAGGGAGCCGGTAGCACGGCGGCTAGCGGGCCTGGCCGGGGGGCCGTACCGGCGCGAGGCCGGCCTGGGCCACTGCGCGGGCAACCACCAACCCGCCCAGCATACAGCTTCCGACCTCGGAGAAGAAGTAGTAGTGGGGGTACGGCGGCAGGAACGCCATCGGCGCGAAGGCGATCGCCTTCCAGCCGAAAAGCAGAAGCGCCGGCCGCCAGCTCTCCCGCAGGAGGCCGAGCACCAGGGCGTAGGCCAGGATCACGACCAGCGAAAGGTGCAACTGGGGGTAGGCGAGGTCATACCAGTGGCCCTGCAGCGAGCGCCAGAGGATGGCCTCTTGCACCGGCCGCAGGCAGTAGGCGGCCCACTCGAAAGGCTCCTTCCAGGTCACGCTCACCTGCATCTCGTGGTAGGGGCTGGGGGCCAAGCCGAACACCTGCCAGCGCACCACGAGATAAGCCGCCAGCACACCCCATAGCCCCACGGCGGCGCGCAGGCCGGTCCGCCAGCCGGCGCGATGCAGCAGCACCAGCCAGAGCGTGCCGATCGCCGGCAGCACCACCGCCTGCTCGTAGGCGCCCAGGGCCAGGGCGCAGCAAAGCAGCGCCAGGCTGAGCGAGCGGCGGCGCGGGCGCCTGCCATAGCCGTAGAGACACACCAGTGTGAGCGTGCCGAACAGCGTGCCCAGCACCGCCGTGCGCGCCGCGATCCACCCGGGCAGCGTCTCCAAGGGGTAGCGGTCGGCATGGAAGGCCACGAAGGCGGCGGCGGCCAGGTAAACGGGCGCCCGCCAGAGGGCAGCGGCACGCGGCTTCCCCTGCCGGCGCCAGTAGCTGGACTCCCACCAGGCGATGCCGCCGATGAAGAGCGCTGGCAGCGCCAGTTGCGGCGCCTTGAGGAAGGGGGTGGGCAGGCCGGCCCAACACTGCGCCGTCAGCAGCACGACGGCCACGGCGCCGGCCAACTGGCTGCCGGTGAGCGCCACCGTCAGCCAGGCTGCCAAGCCGGCCACCCCCAGGATCAGAACCCAGGCGGTGAGGCGATAGCCCGGCAGCCAGTCGCCCCAGAGGGCGCGGTCCGCCGCCAGCGAGACGACCGTGACCGGGCGGTAGAGGTGCGTTTCCAGCGGCCAATCGTGGGTGAGCCAGTGGCCGCTGCCGGCCAGGCCCCCGTGGCGGTCGATGGCTTGCAGCAGTCGCGGCGTGTCCGGATCATCCAGGCTGGGCAGGCCGTGGCGCACGACGTGGAGGCCGGGCTGGCCGGCCAGCAGCAAGAGGAGGGGCAGCCAGGCCCAGCATCGTAGCCCGCGCCCCACCCGCGCCTCCGCTCAGCTCCGGGCCGCAGCGGCTGAGGCCAGCCGCCGGCCCGCCTCGGCCAGGGTGGCCGGCCGCTTGGGGAAAGCGAAGCGGACCAGGTGCCGCCCGCTGTCGGCCTGGTGGTAGAAGCTGCTGCCGGGCACGGCGGCGACGCGCGCATGTTCCACCAGCCACCGCGCGCACTCCCGGTCATCGGCAAACCCCAGCGCGGAGATGTCGGCCATCACGTAGTAGGCGCCGCGAGGAACGCTGCAGCGGAACCCGGCCGCCTCCAGGCAGCCGATCAGTAGGTCGCGGCGGTCCTGATAGGCGCGCGCCAACTCGGTGTAGTAGTCGGCCTCGAAGCGCATCGCCGTGGCGACGGCCTCCTGCAACGGCGCGGGCGCGCCGACGGTGAGGAAGTCATGCACCTTGCGGATGGCGCTGGCGAGCGCCGGCGGCGCAACGCAGTAGCCAATCCGCCAGCCGGTGGCGGCGTAGGTCTTCGAGGCGCCGGAGATGGTGATCGTCCGCTCGCGCATGCCGGGCAGGGTGGCGATGCTAATGTGTTGGGCGCCGTCGTAGAGGATGTGCTCGTAGATCTCGTCGGTGACGGCCAGGGCGTTCCAGCGCTGGCACAGCGCGGCGATGCACTCCAGCTCCGCGCGGGAGAAGACCTTGCCGGTGGGGTTGTTGGGGGTGTTCAGGACGATTGCCTTGGTGTGGGGGCCAAACGCCCGGGCCAACTCCTCCGGGTCGAACTCCCAATGGGGCGGGCGCAGCGGCACGAAGCGCGGCGTGGCGCCGGAGAGGATCGTATCCGGGCCGTAGTTCTCGTAGAACGGCTCGAAAACGACCACCTCTTCGCCGGGGTTTACCACCGCCAGGAGCGCGGCAATCATCGCCTCGGTGGCCCCACAGCAGACGGTGATCTCCCGCTCGGGGTCAACCGCCATCCTCTGGAAAGCGGCGTACTTGTCGGCGATGGCGGCGCGCAGGGCCGGCGCGCCCCAGGTGATGGCGTACTGGTTGATGTCCGCCAGGATGGCGCGCGCGGCCGCCTCCTTCAGGGCATCGGGCGCCGGGAAGTCGGGGAAGCCCTGGGCGAGGTTGATCGCGTCGAACTGGTGCGCCAGGCGCGTCATCTCGCGGATGACCGATTCAGTGAAGCCTTCGGTGCGCCGGGCAGGCGCGGGCAAGCGGGTGTCGTGGGTATGGTTGGGCATCGCGGCCCCATTATAGCGGCTGCCGCCGGGCAAAGTCAACGCCCGGCCGCCTGCCAATCGGCTTCACAGACCGTTTTGGTGGCCTCGTGCGCGTAGTGGAAGATGCGGCGCAGGTAGGGGTCCACCGCCAGCAGGCCGCACAGGCGGCCCAGCGCGCCGAAGTGGACCTGGTAGTCGATGACGTGCAGCACGCGGGTGCCTAGTTGCGTAGGCTCGAAGAAGTGCTTGCTAACCCAGCGCTTCATCGGCCCTTTGAGCTGCACATCCTCGAAGTGGAAGCCCGGCTCACACACGGTAACCAGGCTCTCCCAGAGGTACGAGAGCCCAGCGCGCTTGAAGCACAGCGAGATGCGGGCACCAGCCTGCAGCGGCTGCTCCGGGGGCCGCACCACCTCCACGCCGATCTCCGGCGGGAAGATGCGCGCCATGTTCAATGGGTTCGTGCAAAAGGTGTACACCACCTCGACCGGCGCGGCGATCTCAATGTCACCCACGATCCGTGGCATCCGGCTCCCTGCTCCAAAGTAGCCCACTTCCCCGGTTTCGGTTCACAGCGCGTCCGGGTCTCCATAGGTGGCCAGCACCTCGCCGAAGAAGAGGCGGTGGTAATCCCCCTCCGGGTAGCAACTCTCCCGGATCTCCGGTGCCAGCGCGGCGGGCACCACGTCGTTCCGATGAACCACGCGGCATTCGTAGTGGAGGATGCACTCCGCCAGCACCGGGGCCTGCACGTGGCGTGCCGGCACGGCGGTGAGGCCACACTCCGCCAGCTTGTCGCAATCGCGTCCGCTGCGGGTGCCGCACAGCAAGGCGTCGCGCTCGCGCCCGGCCGGCAGCACGTTCACGGTGAAGTCGGTCGTCTCCTCCAGCAGCCCGTAGGTATAGCGCGAGGGGCGCACCAGGGCGATGAAGACGCGCCGGCCCCAGATGTTCCCCACGGTGCCCCAGCCGATCGTCATCGGGTTCGCCTTGCCGTCTTTGCCCGCTGCTACCAGCAGCGCGCCTTCCTGCTCCAGCGCCGCCAGCGTGCGCGGCCACGCCGCGGTGAATTCCAGATCCTGCTTTGGCATCGGTCGGTTCCTCCGGTAAAGCGATTCGATAGGCCATTCACGAATCCTGCGCTGCCGTTTCTCCTTCGCCCGTTCCTGGAACACCCGGTTCGTGAAGTCCTGCCCGGGCGTGCTCACTTCACCGGTTAGCCTGAAGCGCGATTCTGCCGATATGTACCAGAGTACTGTGAAAGAACGAGGGGCCAGGGGGACCAACCGATGCATCTTGCCCGATCAACGCGCTTGCTCATCTCGCTCCTGATCCTGCTTCCGGCGGCAGCCTGGCCGGCGCCGCGCGACCAGGCGCTGCGGCTGCGTTACCGCGTGCGTCCGGGTCAACTCTTCGTGCACGACCTCGCGCTGCAGGTGCGCGCCCGTGTTCAGGCGTCGCCGGGCCTGACGCCGCCCCCGGCACTGAGTGATGGCTTGAACCAGACACTCCGCGCCCGCATCGTGACGGCGGTGATCCGGCAGCGCGCGGATGGCAGCCACGAGGCGTTGCAGAGCATCCGCCTGCAGTTGGCGGCGAAGGACCGTGCCGTTGATCTGCCGGAGGTCGGCCCCCTGCCCTATCTGATCACGGCTCGGGAGTTCCGCAGCCTGCAGGAGACGTCGGCGACCGCGGGGCTATCTGGCCTCGCGCTGCTGGGCGAACACTCGTCGCTGATGGATGCCCTGCCGGAGCAGGCGCTTCGCCCCGGCGATACCTGGCGGCAGCAACTCCGCAGCCGGATGCCCGACGGCTCGCCGCTGACGCTGTCGGTGATCTGCCGCTATGTGGGCCAGGAGGTGGTGGAGGGAGACCCCTGCGCCCGGGTGGCGGTGCGCGCCACGATGCCGCGGCTGGTGCTGAAGGAGTCCGGCCTGTCCGGCTCCGCCACGCTCACCGTAAATGGCACCCAACTTTGCTCGCTGGCAACCGGCATGCCCCGACGCGCGAGCGGTACAGTAGGGCTGGCGATGACGTTCCGCGGGCCGGGTGGCAAGCAGGCCCGGATCGCCGCCGAGATCGGCATCCGCCTGCGGCAAGTGGCGGCGACCCAACGGGAGCAGCTCCTCGCCCGGCAGTGGTCCGGCACGGCAGGAACGGCAGTCGCGGCGGCTCCCCCGACAAGCCGGCAGGTATCCCGACCCACCACGACCGGCAGCAAGACGGCCGCGGCCAGCCTGACCGCCCGGCCGGCGGCGGCCACCAGCGGCGGGAGCGCCGCGAAGCCGGTCGCGATCATCGAGCCGAAGCACGGCGCCGTGGTGCCCGGGAAATGCACGCTGCGCGTTATGGTGCCTGAGGAGAGCGAGGCGGCGTTCGTGGTGCTACTGATCGACGGCACCCGGGTCGCGGCGATGAACGCCCGCCCCTTCCGCTACGAAGTGCCCGACGAGCTGCTGCGAGCAGGCGAGCACACCCTGGTGGCCGAGGTGTACGGCGGCACGCAGGTGCCACTCGCCCGCACCAGCGTGCGCGTCCGCGTTCCGTAGCAAGCCCCGCCCGCGCCACGGAGGAGGATCCGACCGGCTGCCAAGAGGCGCCAGGATGGCGGTCCCCCGACCCGGCGAGCACGGGGAAACCGGGGGCCGGCCATCCGCCAACCGTCTGCCTAATCGCGGCTGGCCAGCCAGATGTCAATCGGGCGCTGGGCGTACTCGGGCGGCGGAGTATAAGGAAGCGCGATCTTCTTGCCTAAGGCCGCGGAGGCATAGGCCGCGAAGATGATCTCCAGCACCGCGCGGCCATCCTCGCCGGAGACCGGCGGGGGCGTATCATTCAGCACGCAGGCGGCGAACGCCGCCATCTCCTGGGGGAAGCCGTAGTTCCAGGACTCCTCGAACATGGTGAAGCTCCACCCCCGGGTGCTGCCTGCCTTCTCCACCGCGTAGCCGTAGCCGGTCTCAGAATAGGTGTGCAGCGAGTTGCCGCGCAGCAGGTCGGCATACGAGACGCCGGCGGAGCCGTAGACCTCGGCGCGGTCGTCCATGCCGCCTTTCTTCGCCCACGACTCCTCGGCCACGCCGGTGGCCTGCCCCTCGAAGTTGACGATGATGGTGGCGTCGTCGTCGCCGCGGGTGCGCTCCTTCCAGACGTAGGTGTCCATCTGAGCGTACACGTCCAGGGCGCGCGGGCGGCCGAGTATCCAGCGGAAAAACTCGAAGGCGTGGCAGCCCATGTCCATCGTCACGCCGCCCCCGCTTTGCGTCACGTCCCAGAACCAGGGCGAGTGGGGGCCATCGTGCTTCTCCGCCTGCTTGAGCAGGTAGACCTTCCCCAAGGCGCCCTCGTCCACGAGCTGCTTCAGGCGGACGTACTTGGGGGCAAAGCAGAGCTCCTCGGCGTACATCAGCTTGACGCCCTGCTCCTTGCAGGTGGCGATCATCGTGTCGGCTTCCCGCAGGTTCAGGCAGAGCGGCTTCTCGCAGATCACGTGCTTGCCGGCGCGCGCCGCGTCCACCGTCACCTGGCAGTGCAGCCAGTTGGGGACGCCGAGGACGACCAGGTCCACCTCCGACAGGTCGAGCAGCGCCCGATAGTCGGTGAACCAGCGCGGGATCTGATGCTTGCCGGCGAACTCGCGGACATGCGCCTCGTTGGGCGAGGCGACGGCCACGAGGCGCGCGTGCGGCACCTGGGCGAACGCCTCCGCGTGAATGCTGCTCACAAACTGCGAGCCGATGATCCCAACCCCAACTTTTTCCATGTCATCCCTCCAGGTGCCCCGGGCCGGCCAGCCCGCCCCACCTACGGGCAACGCACCCCACCGTAGGAGGCATTTCCAACGCCGACAGGCCGGATCGCCGGCGTCCCGCCGGCCGCCGTAGGAGGCCCCTCCTACAACCCCGATGGGTGGCCGGACGACCCTACGATGGGGTAGCTTCGCCGCTCAGGCGCAAGGCCAGGTTGTAGAGCGTATGCACGCCGACGCCGGTCGCCCCCTTTGCCGCGTAGGGGGCCTCCTCCTCCCGCCAGGCGGTGCCGGCGATGTCGAGGTGCGCCCAGGGCCGGTTGCCGGCGAACTCCTGGAGGAAGATGGCGCCGGTGATGGCGCCGGCCGGCCGCCCCCCGGTGTTGCGGAGGTCGGCCACGTCGCTCTTCACCTGCTCGCGGTACTCCGGGTAAAGCGGCAGCGGCCAGAGGCGCTCGCCGGCCTCCTCCCCGGCCGCCTGAAGCGCCGCCAGCAGCGCCTGGTCGGAGCCCATCAACCCGCTGGCCTGGTGGCCCAGGGCGACCACGCAGGCGCCGGTCAGCGTCGCCAGGTCCACCACGTAGTCGGCGCCCAGGTCGCTGGCGTGTGCCAGCGCGTCCGCCAGCAGCAGGCGGCCCTCCGCGTCGGTGTTCTGCACCTCAATCGTCTTGCCGTTGAGGGCGGTGATCACGTCTCCCGGCTTCAGCGCCCGCCCGCCCGGCAAGTTCTCCGCCAGCGCGGTGATCGCCACCACGTTGAGGTCTACCCCGGCGGTGGCAAGCGCTCGCAGCGCCCCGACCACGGCGGCGGCGCCGGCCATGTCGCGCTTCATCTCGTGCATCTTCTCCCTCGGCTTGAGAGAGATGCCGCCCGAATCGAAGGTGACCCCCTTGCCGACAAAGGCCAGCAGAGGACCGCGGCCGCGGTGGCGCACGACCACCATCCGCGGCGGCTCCTCGCTGCCGCGAGCAACGGCCAGGATCGCCCGGGCCCCCAGCGCCTGCAGGCCATCCTCATCGTAGGTCGCCGCCTCCAGGCCGCTCTCGTCGGCCAATGCCTGGATCCGCCGGGCGAACTCCTGTGGCGTCAGCACGTTCGACGGCTCGTTCACCTGGTCGCGCGCCCAGTTGACCGCCTCCGCGACCGCCTGGCCCTGCCGGACGGCCGCCTCCAGCAGTGGCACCTTTGCCGCGTCGTGCTCCACCACGGTCAGCCGCTCCAGGCGCGGCTCTTGGCGATCCGTTGTCTTGTGGAGGTCTCCCTGGTAGACGCCGGTGAGCGTGCCTTTCACCAGGGCAATCGCCGCCGGGGTGAGGTCGAGGCCGCCCGCGCCGGCGCCGTGCAGGATGGTGGCAACGTGGCGGCACCCCTTGCCCTGGAGGAAGCGCGCGGCGGTGCCGGCAACCTGCCCGGCACGCAGCAGCGAGAACTCCTCCGGCTTGCCCAGGCCTACCACCAACACCCGGCGGAACGGCTGTCCGGAGACGTGCAGCAGCGTCGTCTCGTGCAGTTTCCCCTGGATCTCGCCCGCGGCGATCAGATCGCTGAGGGTGCCGCCCAGCACCCGGTCCACGGCGCCGGTAGCGCCCCCCGGCGTGCGGACCCCCTCGAACAGGTTGACCACCACCGCGTCTGCCGGCACCTCGGTGAGCGACGCGGCCACCACCCGGATCTCCATGCGCTCCCCCACCCTCTCAGTACCACGGCCAGTCGGCGGCACTCCAGAAACGGGAGGGCAGCCACTGCAGGTGCCCATCCAGGTAAAGCACGTTCCCGCCCTTACGGTGCGCACCGGTGGCGATGCCACCGTTGGTATCCCACATCAGCGCGAAGCTCGCCACCTCCGGCTGCGCGTCCACGCTGCCCTGCGGCGACCGGTAGGTGTAGGAGGTAGCGGTGAGCAGCTCGCCGCGCGATCGGCGCAGGAAGGGGCGGGAGACATCGTCGGATGGGCAGAAGAACCAGGCCGGGTCTTCCACGTAGGCGCGCAGGTCGCGCGGGAGGAACCCGTCTCCCGGGGGAAGCATGCCGTCGTAGTCGTCCGCGTACATCTGTAGGGCAAGGCCCAGATGGTGCAGTTGGCTGCGGCACACCTTGCGCCGCGCCGTCTCCGTTCCGCGCGACCAGATCTGGAAGACGTAGACGAGGAAGAGCGCGGCCAGGCAGCAGTAGACCAACGCTTGCGCCGCGTGGCGCAGTGCCAACGAGTCGCGGCGGCTGGTCGAGGCCGGCACCGGCAGCTTGCCGGGAAGCTGCAGCGGGTCCGGCGCGTGGATCTCCTTGTGATGGCGGGGCCCGGACTCGCTGTTTGTCGAGGCTCCCTCTCGGTTGATGCGCATCTGGTCACCCCCGGGAGACGATGAGACGCGAACCGTGTGCGAACGGTATTCGCGACGGAGCCGGTGGTTCCTTCCCAAACCAGTGGTGTTCACCCGGGAAGGGACAACACGCCTCTTCCCCGCGCGGTGGCGAGTGGCGGGTTAGGGATCAGGCGCGTCTTCAGCGGCGGTTTGGGTGCCTCAACGTTCGTCTCGGCGGCTAGCGCCTCCTATTGCACCTTACCCAGTCGACCGCTATAATGGGCTTGGGAGAAGGGAGCCGCGTCATGACCCAGTTCGCGTTCGTGCCGCACACCGCGGACATCGCCATTCGCCTGCGGGGAGCAGAGTTCGCCGACCTGCTGCGCGCTGGCGCCCTGGGCATTGCCGCCGCCGCCACCGACCAGGAGACGCTGGCACCCCGCCGTGCCCCGGGCGTGGCACCGCGCCGGATCGTGGCCGAGGGCGCCCCGGATGAGGAGGGCCTGCTGGTCACCTTCCTGAACGAGCTCCTCTTCCAGGGCGAGACGAACGGCGAGGTCTACACCGACCTGGAAGTGCAAGCCTACTCCCTCGCCGAGGGCGTGCGCGCCGAAGCCTATCCAGACCCGACACTGACGCCGACGCGCTCCATCAAGGCGGCGACCTACTATGACCTGCACATCACCCGCGGCCCGGATGGCCTGGAGGCCACCGTCGTCTTCGACGTGTGACCGTCACCGGCCAATCGCCAACTACGGGCCACGGCGCTCGATGGCGCGCGTGTCGATGCTTGCCGCCATTGATGGTTCGGGCGGGCACCGGTATAATGGTCTTGGGAGAAAGAGACCATGGTAACCCGAAACGACCTCAAGGAGAGAGCGCGCTACGTTTACGAGATCCCGAAGAGCTTCCGGGAGGGAATGCGCGTCTCGGCGCGCGTCTACGCCAGCCCGGAGCTGATGGAGCAGATCTTCAGCGACAAGTCGCTCGATCAGCTCGTGAACACGGCGATGCTGCCTGGGGTGGTGGAGCCGGTGATCGCTATGCCGGATATCCACCAGGGCTATGGCTGCCCGGTCGGTGGGGTGGTCGCCACCCGCACCGCCGACGGCGTCATCTCGCCAGGGGTCACCGGCTACGACATCAACTGCGGCGTGCGCCTGCTGGCTACCCAGGTCGAGGCCGAGGCCATTCGCGAGCGCCAGCAAACGCTGGTGGATCTGCTCTTCACGCAGATCCCCTCCGGGGTGGGCGGGCGCGGCCCGATCCACCTGAGTGAGGGCGACATGAACGCCGTCCTGGAGCGCGGTGCCGAATGGGCGGTAAAGCGGGGCTATGGCCGCAAGGAGGACCTGGCGCGGATCGAGGAGGGCGGTGTGGCCCGCGACGCGCGGGCGGATGCCGTCACCCCCAGGGCGAAGCAGCGGGGGCGCGACGAGCTGGGCACCCTTGGGTCGGGCAACCACTTCGTCGAGGTGCAGCGGGTAGAGCGAATCCTGAACCCGGACGAGGCGGAACGGCTGGGCCTCTTCCCCGGGCAGCTCTGCTTCATGATCCACAGCGGCTCGCGCGGCCTGGGACACCAGACGTGCAGCGACTACGTCAACCTCTGTCGGCGCGCGATGCCACGCCACGGTATCCGCGTGCCCGACCAGGAGTTGGCGTGCGCCCCGTTCCACTCCGCTGAGGGGCAGGATTATTACCACGCGATGCGCGCGGCAACCAACTACGCCTTCGCCAACCGCCAGGTGTTGACCCACGCGATCCGCGAGGCGTGGGACCAGGCGGCGGTCGGCCTGGTCAAAGACCGCGACGTGCGCGTGGTCTACGAGGTAGGCCACAACGTGGCGACCCTGTTCGAGCACGAGGGCGAGCAGCTCCTGGTCCACCGTAAGGGGGCCGCGCGCACCGAGGCGGGCAAACCGCTGATCATCCCCGGGAGCATGGGCACGGCGTCGTACCTGCTGGTAGGCACCGAGAAGGCAGAGCGCGAGGCGTTCGGCACCTGCGCCCACGGCGCCGGCCGGGTAATGAGCCGCTCGCAGGCCAAGAAGCAGGTGGAGGGGCACGCCCTGCGCGAGCAGCTTGAGGCACAGGGCATCCTGGCCCGCACCAAGAGCTACGCCGGCCTGGCGGAGGAAGCCCCCTTCGCCTACAAGGATGTGGATGCCGTCATCCGCGTGGTGGATACCACTGGCCTGGCGCGGCCGGTAGCGCGGCTGGTGCCCCTGGCGGTGGTTAAGGGCTGAGCGGTCACCACTGCCCCAGGCGCTGGGCGATCCAGCGGTGCAGGTTGTGGGGGAACCCCGCGGCGGGGATGTAGAGGCACGGGCACTGCCCCGCCGTCGGATCGAAACCGGCCCGCGTGGCGAGGGCAACCGCCGGGGCTACGTCGCCCGCGGTGTAGATCCACAAGGCGGTCACCCCTTGCTCGCGGGCCTGGTGGAGAGCATCGGCCGTGAACGCCGCCGCCGCGTCATTCCACGGCGCGGGCGGCAGGAGTACCACGCCGTCCACCGGCCCGGCCTCCGCCAGCGACCGGCAGACCTCAGCCCCCTTCACCGTGGCGCCGTCCGGCTCGATGGCGACCGCCCGCTTGCCGGCTCGTCGCAATGCGGCAATCAGAACGGGGCCTTGCGCCCTGCCCCGCGCCCGAACCCCGAAGATGGCGTAGCGATCCCCCGCGAAAAACGCATCCGATGGTTTGATAGGTGGCTCCTTTCGTCCACGGTCCGGCCATCTGCCAGCGCGCGGGCCCGGCCCGTCACGCCCGGCGGCCCACGAAGATCCCCCACCCGAGGTGCTCGCGCTGCCAGCCGAAGTAGGCGGCGCGGGATTCGCGCACCTGGCGCAGTAGCTCGTCGCGCTCGGGATGGTCCGGGTTGGCGCGCGCCCACTCGCGCGCGGCCGGCCAGTGGAGGCTTTCGTAGCGGTCCCAGTCGTCGCGCGATGCCTCGATGAACCCGTTCAGTTCGAGCCCGTAACCCTCGAACCGGGCGACGGTGCCGCCGAGGTCGGGCAGCGCGGCTAGCTCCGGTTCGGCGATGGCGGCAACCTCCGGGGGCAGCGGACAGCGGTTGAGGAAGACCTCGCCGAGGGCGAGCACCCCATCCGGCTGGAGCGCCGAGAGCATCCAGGGCACCGCGTCGTCGAAGCCCCCCAGCGCGAACGACGCGCCGATGCAGAGGACAACGTCATAGGCCCCCGGTTCCGGCGCGAAGCTAAGCGCCGGCCCCTCGATGAACGTGACGCGGTCGGCCACGCCTGCTTCCGCGGCGCCGGCCCGTGCCGCGGCGACAAACCAGGGGTTGATCTCCAGCCCCGTGCCCTCAATCCGCCACTCCCGCGCCCACGTGCGGAGCAGGTAGCCCTTGCCGCTGCCCACATCGCGGACTCGCAGCCCGTCGCGCATCCCGCAGTAGTCGGCCAGCAGGCGGAGCTTTTCCGGCGACGACGGGTTCTGAATGGTGTGGTTACGCTCGACGATGGACCAGTACTCAGTGAAATCCATGGCATCCCTCTCACGCCCTCTATCGCGCGCCGGCCCCCGGTTGGTAAGCAAGCCGGCAGGCCGCCGGGAGGCACCTACCGATTCACGGCCCCGGTGCCGTCGCGGTCGGGGCGCGCGTCGTCGGGTCGCTGTCCGCTGCTACCGCGGCCCGGCGGGGTCTGGCGGGAGGTCGTAGCGATCGCGCAGGCGATCCTCCTCGCGCTGCGCCTGTCGTTCGGTGTTCTGAGCACGCTGCACCAGGCCCTGGAGCTGCAGCGCCAGCCCCAGGTCTTGCTGCCGCAGGGCGGCCTCCAGCGTGCGCGTGACCCGGATCCACTCCTCGAAGTAGCGGACGTACCATCGGTGCAGCGTCTGCACCGGGGCGCAGACACGAGCGATTGGCTCGCAGGAGCGCACGAAGTCGTTGGCCAGGCTCTCCTTAGCGGCGGCAATGCGGGAGTAGCTCTGGAGGATCCGGGCGTACTGGCCGAAGAAGTCGCCGTCCCCCATCGCGTCCAGCCCCTGCGCCCAGGGAAACAGCGAGCCACCGGCCACCTGGCCAATCGCCTCGTTGAGCTGGTTGTCGCGGGTCTGGATGACGGCCAGCCGGCGCAGGTACTCGCGCACCAGATCGGTCTCCGGTGGGCGGGACGGGCGAGCCGGCGGCGGGGGCGGCGCTGCCGCTGGCGTCTCGGTCACCGGCGCGGCCGCCACGGCGTTGCCCGGCGGGGTGGTTGTCACCGGCGGGTCGGAGGGCGCCGCTGGTGGCGCGGCCGTCACCGGGGCCGCTTCCGGGTGGCCTGCCGGCGGCGTCTCGGTCACCGGCGCCCCGGCACCCAGGTTGCCGGCGTCCGCGGCGGTCACCCGATTCCCCTCCGGGAAGGCGCCGGGGGGCGTGGCCGTGACGGGGCCACCGGCTGCCGCGTCACCCGGCGGCGCGGCGGTGACGGGACTCTCGGCCGGCAGGTTGCCCGGCAAGGCCTCGGTAACCCTGGGGGCCGGGGCAGCAGCGGGGGAGGCCGCGTCCACCCGGGGGCCAGCCGCGCCCTCGGTGCCCTCGGCGTGATAGATCCCGGACGGCGGCAGCGTCGGCGATGGGCCAGACACCCGGCCGGGCGTCACCATGCCGGCCAGGGGGCTGGTCGCCTCTTCGGTATGCAGGCGAGCGCCGAAGCGCAACTGCCGGGCGGCAAGCAGCCCGCCGAAGGCCAGCAACAGTGCGAGGGCAACCAGGAGCTGTAGCCGACGGCGGGGGGAGCGCGGGGGGCGCGGCGGCGGGGGCGCGGCCGCTGCGTCTGGCATGCTGCCGCAATAGGCGCAGAAGCGGGCGCTCGGGGGGCTTTCCTTCCCGCAGTGCCGGCAGATCATGGCGCACCCCCATCGCGTTCAGGCGAGGGAGATGCCCGCCCGGGCAAGCTCCTCGCGCAGCACTTCCCGCAGGCGCATCTGGATGCGCTCCTGCAGGCGGGCCGTTGCCCGGTAGCAAACGCGAAGGGTCACCTGCGCCGCCGTCATTGCGGTGATCCCCTCGACGCGCGGGCGCTCCAGCAGGCTCTCGCCATACTCATTGCTGAGCCGTTCGGCCGTGGTCTCTACCACGGCGCGCACCCGATCCAGATCCTCGGTCGCCGGCACGGCGAAATCGAGGAAGAGGTTGACCAAACCGGCGGAGTGGTTGCACACGGTGGAGATGTCGCCGTTGGAGAGGATGTACAGCTTCCCCGCGTCATCGCGCAGCCGCGTGGTGCGCATCCCCACCTCTTCTACGGTGCCGGTGATCCCACTGATCGTGACGTAGTCGCCCACGTCGAACTGGCTTTCCGCCAGCAGGAAGAAGCCGGTCGTCACGTCGCGCACCAGCTTCTGCGAGCCGAAGCCGACGGCCAGGCCGACGACACTGGCGCTGGCCAGTACCGGGGTCGTGTCGACCCCGAATTTCTTGAGCGCGACGAGCACAATGATGAACGTCAGCACGTAGTTGCCGGTGCTGCGCAC
>JAAZEB010000084.1 GCA_012512505.1 Armatimonadota bacterium
CATACCAAGCGAGGTTCAAATCGCGCGCCATTTCGCTCTGCTGACAGGCAAGCATTGTGTTAGGCTCTAAACTCCAATCCTGAGCGAAGCGAAGGATCTCTCCCGCGTGCTCACCACACGCTTGTCACTCAGAGATGCTTCGCTGCGCTCAGCATGACAGAACGCCCGGCCGGCAGTCTGCAGCCCCTGGGCCTGGCAGGCGTCGCGCCTATTCGTTCCTGACCTCCCCACTCTCACTCAGCCGCTCGAAGCGCGCCTGCTGGGCTGGATCGGCGATGAACTTGGGGCGTGCCCACCAGATGTGGTCGGCGTTGTTGTCTCCCTTGGCATCGGTGGCGAGAGTGACGAGCAGCGGCTGCCCGGCCAGCTTCCCGAGCGGCACCGTCCAGGCATGGATGTCGGTGTCCCAACGGTTGCGCGTGGCGGGGTCATCCCCCTCTTTCCAGTCAGGGTTGGGCTGTGGCCCCAGGTCGAGCGCGTGCGCCACCCGCCCGTTTAGGTAGAGGCGGACAATGCCACCGTTGCCATAGCGGGTCTCGCGGTTCTGCACGTAGACGCGCAGCGCCGCGTCCGGACTGGGCACGCGCACCAGGTAGTCCACCGCCACCTCGCACTCCGAGCCGTAGTTGAGGAACAGGAACGGCACCGGCTGGGCCTCCCCGGGCACGGTGAAGAGGGGGCGGTAGGGGATGGCGAACTCGCCGCCGCGCTCCAGACCGGTCGCCACGTTGATGTAGCGGCCGTTCTCACGCCCGTCGCCGAAGTATTCGCCAATCTGCGGCTGGGCCGGCTCTCCCGCCAGGAAAACGAAGTGCGCGGGGAAGGTGACCGTGTAGCTTCGCGCGCCTCCGGAGGCCTGCTGCTGCTCATTCCAGGGGGGCAGTGCTACCGGCTGGTCGTTCAGCATCGCGCCGGTGAACGGCGCATGGACCCGAAGCACCACGCGGCCGCTGCTCGGTCCGTTCTCAGTGATGGCGCTCAGGACGAGCACGGTGCGCTGCGGCGTCGACTCGTAGCGGGCCACCCGAATGCCGGCGGGCAGGTCGGTCACCTGCACCTGCGTGCGGTCGTGCGCGCCGCGGTGGAGGGCATAGCGGACGGCCGGGTTGAGGCCGATGATCTTGCCCTCGCGCGCGGCCGGCCAGCCCGGCAGCGTCAGGGGCGTGTCGATCTGGTTGAGGCCGGTGACACGCTGGTAGAGCGGCCGGCCATCAGGACCGACCATCTGCTGGACAGTGGCGGTCGCGTAGTAGCGGTAGAGCCGGCCGTCGCGATCCCGATAGCAGCAGGCCAGGCTGGGTTCCCAGCGCTGCTTCGGGAAGGCCGGCCGAAGCTGCCGGTGGGCAAAGAGCTGGGCGCGCCGCTTCATGTGGTAGGACATGCCGGTGGTGGCGCGCAGCTCCGCGGCAGTGGCGGCCACCTGGCCCAGGCCACCAAGCGCGTCGGAGCAGGCCACCACCACGTTGCGCCCAAAGTCGCTGCCGGCATTGATCACTGGCACCCAGGCGCGCGCCTGGGGACCGTGGATGTAGGCGGAGACCGGGCGCTGATGCTCCATCCACCAGATGCGGGTCTCCTCGTTCCCCCACACCTGCTGGTAGCGCAGCGGCCAGCGCACCGCGAACGCAATGTTGTCTGGCGCGTATTCGGCGGCCATCGGCACGGTGGGGTTGCGGCGCAGCAGCTCGCGGAACTGCTCGGTGCCGCCCTGGGCGCCAGCCTTGCCGGCCACCACGCCATTGCCGAAGTCGCCGGCGGTGCCGCCCACGTCCTCGTAGTTGGCATCAGTGCCGGTCTCGCGGCGCCAGCGGATCATCATGTCGGTGTGGTAGCGGCGCCAGCGAGGCGAGAGCGGGTCGAGGTAAAGAAGCTGGCCCTCCTGGGCAGTGGTCAGGCTCTGGGGCGGGTCGGCGTAGGCCCAGATGCCGCTCTTCTTGCGTGGGAGGGCGAACTCGGCCACCTTGTCACGCACGTACACGGGCGAGCCGACGTTGACACAGTAGGTATTCACGTAGGCCATGGTGCGGAAGCCGTAGCGCTGGAGGCGCCGCACGCGCTCCACGTAGCCGGCGCGGGGAGTCCAGTCCGGCAGCTCATGGTCAAACTCGGGGGCACGAGCGTTCCACTCGTGGATCAGCACCGTCTCTGGGTCGAAGGTGGTCGCCAGCAGGCGCAGCACCTCATCGGTGGGATCCAGGTGGTCGCAGATCACCTGGATCTTGTCGGCCCAGCGGGGGCCAGCGCGCAGCTTCCTCTCCGGGGCGAACGCCCGGGCATACCACTCCTTGTAGGGCGTCATCGCCTCCACCCAGCCGCCGGTGAAGGCGTCCAGGTGCCAGGTGCAGGAGCGGATCGTGGTCTTCCGCTCGAACGGCATCAGGTTGAGCGCCTCGATGGCCACCCCGAAGCTCTTGCCACTCCAGGTGAGGAAGAAGAAGTTGGGGCGGAAGGTATCGTCCTCGACCCATAGCCCAAGGCTGCCGCGGCGCCCCTCGATGCCGACGACGGGGGCCTCCCAGAAGGGGGCTCCACCGAGGGTGATCAGGGCGGGGCGCTCCGTGTTGCCATAGCGCACTCCACCGAAGGAGGGCACGGTGAAAGTGTGGTCGCGGTGCAGGTTGGCCAGGGGCACCTGCACGCCGTAGACGCCGCCGTTGGGGCTGGTGCCAACCGCTTTCAGCAAGAGCTGCCCGGTCTTCTGGTCCACCCAGGCTTCGAGGGTGAGGGTCTCGCGGGGGAACTCAGCCGTGCCGTTGGTCAGACCACTCCAGGTGGCGCGGACACCCCCGGGGATGCGTGCGGCGCGATAGCGACTGTTGGGGCCGGGGCGGTGCATCGTCGGATAAGGCTGGGCAGCGGGCAGGTCCTGGTTCATCTGCTGGTTGCCCCAGGGGCTATGCAGGGCCATCATCGGTTTGGGATCCGTGCCCATGTGGCCCAGGCCGCGCGGGAGGATGTAGTCGGCCAGGGCCGGGTTGGCATGCACCTCACCGGTGCACCGGTTTTTCAGCCGGACCACCATGCCGTCACGCACGGTAGCCTCCAGGCGCGGCGTGGTGATGGTGAACTGGCGGTCGCCCAGGGTGACCGCCGCCCGCGCTGGTCCCACCGCCAGGAGCAGCACGGCGGCGACACACCCTCTGAGGGCACGAGGTGCCATGATGCGGTACTCCAATCGCACAGCGGCAGTCTACCGCCCCAGGGCCCGGGAGGGTGCTAGGCAGGCGGCAGAGATGCTTCGCTACGCTCAGCATGACAGAGCGCCCGCTTGTCTCCTGACACGCCGCCAGAACTGCCCTCCGGAAGCCACAAGCTGTCATCCTGAGGCCAGGGCCGTCCTCCCGAGGCCGGAGCCTGTCCTCCCAAGGCCGGAGCCTGTCCTCCCAAGGCCAGGATCTGTCATCCTGAGCGAAGCGAAGGATCTCTTCCGCGTGCTCACCACACGCTTGCCACTCAGAGATGCTTCGCTACGCTCAGCATGACAGAGCGCCCGGCGGGCGGGCTGCAGCCCCTGAGCCTGGCGCTTGCCAGACGGGCGGCAGAGATGCTTCGCTACGCTCAGCATGACAGTTTGTCCAGCCGGTGGTCTACAGCCCCGGGGCTTGGCAGGCGCCAGGCAGGCGGCAGACCGCCGGCCAGGCGGGCTACCGCGACAACCGCTCGATGGCGCGGGCGAGTGCCTCCTTGGTTTGGAAGACCGCGTCCGGGTTCGGCAGGATCTTGGTGGAGTAGCGGCCGCCGGCGTTCGGGATCGTCACCAGCGTGCTGGCCTTTGCCAGCGCCTGCCGGGCCACGCGGGCCTCGCTCCCGGTTGCTTTCGCTGCCAGGTTCTGCAGCAGGTAGAGGTACTCATAGTCCTCTACGCCCTCGCGCGCTTGCTCCAGACGCACGGAGCTGACCGGACCGTCGTGCCCAATCGGGCCGCCCGGGTAGGCAAGGAAGCCGTCACCGTTCGGGTAGCGCACCCAGTAGGAGTTGCCCGGCGCGTCAGTCTGGTGGATGTAGCTGTGCCAGCCCCAGCGGTAGGGGTCGTAGGTCAGCCAGTCGATCCCCCAGAACTCGTAGGCTTCGGCGCCATACTTGAAGCAGTAGTGTGGCAGCAGGCGCTCCACGGCGCAGTAGGGCGTGTCGGTACACATCTGGCCGTCGGTGGTCCACCAGAGGCGAGCGCCACCCTCGCGGATCTGCTTCAGCTTTTCCGGCGCGACGAGGCCGTAGTGGCCCAGGCCCCATACGGTGAGCGAGCCATCCCACGCTGGCACGTGGTTCCAGGTGCTGCAGTAGATCGGGATTTCTGGGTCCACCTCGCGGATCATGGCGCACAGCGCCTTCATCTGCGCCACGATCTCCGGCCGATCGGCAAACGGCTCGTCGGAGATGTAGAGGACAACCTTCTTATCCCAGCCCTTCTCCTTGAGATGGTCCCAGTAGACCTTGAGGCACGCCTGGTAAGCCTGCTTGAACTCTGGGCGCAGCTTGCTCCGGTCGGCGCCCTCGAAGGGATAGGTGCCCTCATAAGGCTGCTGGCCGAACTTTTCCGCCGGGGGCAGCCCCCAGCCGAAGAGGTAGAAGTACCCCGGGGTGTAGGCGTGCGGCAGCTTCAGCTCGTTGAAGTAGTACTCGGCCGCCTGGTCGAAGGCGGTGAAGTCGGCGGTCACCTGGCCGTCGCGGTAGCTGAGGATCGGAGCCGGGTGGATCGTATCGGGGCAAACACGGCGTTCGGCCATGAAGCGCCAGAAGCGCCGCCGCGACTCCTCCGGGCTTAGCCCCTCCACCTGCCACACCCCGCCCCACTGGCGGCAATCGTAAATCGCCTTGACGTGGCTCTCATCTGGCAGGGTGAAGTTCCACACGTGAACGGTGTAGGGGATCTCCCGGATCACCTGGCTGCCATGCAGCAGGCGCACCGTGCCGGTGTAGTCGCCCGGGGCAGCATCTTTAGGCACGCTGACGGTCAGCCAGACCGGCTGCGTCGCGTTCGCGGCCAGATCGAAGGTGTCGCGCGGGAGCAGCGGATCAGGCCACAGGCCAGCCCAGCCATCACAACTGCCGGGGGCGGTGGGATACTTGCGGTGCCAGGCAGGCGTTTTGGTGCTGTAGTAGCTGGTCGGGTGATCAATCGGCACGTAGCCGACCACGTTCACCGTCGGTGCCGGCAGCGATTGCCCCTGCCGGTTGGCCGGCGGCTCCACCTGCACGCGCACCCTGCTGAGGGCGGCGGCGGAGCGAATGGCGAGCTGCAGCGGCTCCTTCTCGTTGCGCGCGGCGGTGATGCGCGCCGGGCCAACCTGGCGTGGCGGCACGTCGTCCTGGAAAACCTTCATCACGGCGTTCACCGGCCACACGACCAGGTCCTCGCTTTGTCGCGGCGCTCGGGCCTCCAGCGAGCCAGCAACGCCGCGGGTCACTTCCGTGAGAACCACGCCGTCGTGCCACACGGTGCCGGTGGCCGACATCGTCAGGTGGAGCTGGAAGTGGGCGATATCTTCCGGCATCTCGAACATGCCGGCGAGGAGGGTCCAGTCGTTCGTGCCGGTGAGCGCGGGGCCGGCGCCGTCCATCTGCTTCGCTTCGCACAGCTCGCCGTCGGCGTTGCGGTAGTGGCAATGGAGCTGCACCGAGCCGTTGCGGATGTCGCGGGTCTTTACCCAGGCGCTGAACAGGTAGGTCTTGCCGGGCTCTACCGGCACGTTCTGGCGCCAGCCGGTCCAGGCCGGCTTGGAGTCGTGAGGGATGGAGAGGTAGGCAGCCTGCTTGCCGAAGCGGCCGGCCGCGTCAAGACGCAGGGTGGCGCCGGCCGGAGACTGGCCCTCCGTGGAGCCGGGCCAATCGGCCGGCTGGTGCGTGCCCCTCTCGAAGCTGGCGTTGCGCACCCGGTTGTGCGTGCTGGCGAGGAGGCTGGCATACCCCAGGCTGCGCCCCGGCTTCACCCGGCGGTCGGTGGAAAGGTAGAGGTAGTAGGTGTGCGCGGTGCGCGCCGGTGCGCTCCCCGCGAAGAGGACGCCCTCGCCCAACTGGTAGTGAGGAAGCACGCGCGTGCCGTCGGTCACCCGCAGGGAGGCCCGGTTGGCGCGCCCGCGCAGGCGGGCGTATAGGGGCGCCAGGTCAATGTAGACCAGGGCGTCGCTCTGCTGCTGGTCGGAAAGGTTGACCACGCGTACCGGCACGCGGTAATCCCAGGCGCGGGAGTCGTTCGGGTTGTCGTCGTACCACGCGGCCTGGCTGCCCGTCTCGCGCAAGGGGATAGTTTCCGGCTTTCCGGCGCGCGCGCTGAGGCGGGAGACGGTGGCGCACTCCAGGCTTACATCGTCGAACCAGGCGGTGCCGGTGCCCCTCAGGACGGTACCCAGATCGGCGCGGTCGGCCTCCGGGGGGGCGGTGAACTCGATGGTCACTTCCTTCCAGTCGTAGGTGCCATCGCCCGCGGAGAGCATCGGGCTGATCAGCATCGGGTTCTCGGCGTTGCCGACGTGAATGTACCAGCCGGCGTAGCCCTGCACATCCTGCGCCTTGACCCAGGCCCGCATCGTGTATTTGGCGCCGCCAATGATGCTCAGGCCACTCTGGCGCGTGGCAATCCAGCTTGGCTCGGCGCCAGCGGCCACCACCGTCTTCAGGCAGCGCTTGCCGGAGCGGGGATTCTCCGTCACCCAAGAGGCCCGGTGCCACGCATCGCCCTCGTCGTGCCGCCAGCCGTGCGGGGTGTCGCCCTCCCCCTCCTCCACGCTACCGTTGCGCAAGTCGCCAGTAGCCTGGAGGTGATCAGGCACTTCCCAGGCCGAGGGGTTATCAAAGTAGGCGTAGTAGGTCGCGGTGGCGTTGGCGGGGCACTCGGCCGGGATCACCAGGGTGCTGCCGGCCGGGATCGGCCCCGTGGTGAGCTGCTTGCCCGATGGGGCGACGAGGGCGAACAGCATCTCGACCCCGTTGGCGTCGCAGACGCGGATCTGTTGGGCAGGCACGCCGACCAGGTCGGCCTCGCCGTCGCCCTGGCCCACCGGGATGGAGACAGTCTCGCCCTTGGCGGGGCGGTCCATCTCATTGTGGATGGTGATCGGCACGCGCTGTCGCCACAGCCCGTCGCCACCCAGGTAGAGGGGATGATGCCACTTCTCTGCTGCCGCTGCCCCCGCCAGCGCCAGCACCAGCAAAGCCGCAGTCAGATACAGATGTCGGATCATGGTCGCACCTCTCCTCACGCCTAGGTTAGACCCGGCCGCGGCGATCCCCTGCCGGAACGCCACCCGGCGCAGAGCATCGTTCCTGGCGCCCGCACCTGGCGGGGCACACCACACTCGCCCTCCCGCGCCCGGCAGGAAACCGCGTGGATACGGGGAATCCCGGGGCAAGGTTAGGTTTGCGCGACCCGGGGAGGTGCAAGATGGTGCGTGCGAAGCGGTTGCTGCTTGACAACTCGTTAGTATAGTGCTATAAGGTCAGGGGAGGTGCAAGATGGTGCGTGCGAAGCGGTTGCTGCTGGCAGCATTGGTGGCCGGCCTGTGCGTGCCGGCCTACGGACAGGAGGCCCCGAGCATCCGTCGGGGCGACTATGCCGCCCGGATGACGGCCAACGGCCTGGTGGTCACGTTCCGCGGCCAGGAGATTACTTGTGGCAGCCGCGTGGCCCTCTTCCGGCCGGGATGGAACGGTTCGTACTACTGGCAGGCGAACTTGGCAACCCCGACGGCACAGGTGACCACGACCGATCAGCAGCTCACGATCACCGACGCCCTCCCCGAGCTGGAGGGCCGCCTCACCTACACCGCGGAGGTTGGCGACGACGGCGTCACCCTCTCCCTCACCCTGGAGATCGGCAAGCAGGACGAGCCGTGCCCGCTGGAGTTCGTGCCGGCGATGTTCCCCCCCGCGCTGTTTGCCGGGGAAACCTACCGAGCCACCAGCCTGCTGGGCGATGGCGAGCCAACGCGCCTGCCGCTGGAGAAGCCGCGCACCAGCGAGCCGGGCACCCTACTCCTTCAGGGCGACCTGGTGGGGGTAGCCCTGCGCGGCAAGGGGGTGGAGGTGCAGGCAGATACGCTCACCCCTGCCCGGCCGGCGCTGTTTGACATGCGCTCACGGGATTACCCGGAGCCGGAGCGCGTCTTCCACTTGCTGTATCAGGCCACCCTGTCGCCCGGCGGGCCACGTTCGGCACGCGCCTCTCCGCGCGGCCGGCCACGGAGACGCCGGCCCCCGGAGCGGCGCGGAGGGAGGTGTTCCTCGTGGAGAAGAACCGGCGGATCAAGGTGACGGACCTCTGCGTCGAGCAGACGGCGCATCCGGTGGAGAAGGCCGCCGCGCGCGACCTGCAGCAGTACCTGGCAAAGCTGGGGGCGGGCGAGGTGCCGCTCCTCGAGCTGGGCGCGGCGACGCCGCCCAGGCAAGGGGCGATCTACGTCGGGCAGAGCGCGGCCGCGCGCGACAAACGCCTTTACAACCAGCGGGAACTGGCAGCGCTGGGGCCGGATGGCTTCCTCGTGCGTGCCCGGAGCGGCAACGTGCTGGCGGCCGGCGGGGGGTATCGCGGCACCGCCTATGCCGTCTACCGGCTGTTGGAGCAGCTCGGTTGGCGCCGCTACGCCGACGAGCTGGAGGTGCTGCCCGCCGAGGGCGCGCTGGAGATCCCCGCCACGCTGGCGCTGAAGGACACCCCCGCGTTCGAGTGGCGGGCGATGTGGGGCACCCTCCCACCGATCCAGGTGGGCCTGTCGCCGGGCGAGTGGCCGGCCAACGCGCAGGAAGTGGCGCGCCCCAAGATGATGGGCGTTCCCAAGGGCGGCTTCTGGCACCACACCATGGGCTTCCTGCTGCCGGCCAAGGATCTGCCCACCGAGTACCTGGCGCAGATCGGCGGCGAGCGGCGGGTGACCGACCCGGCAGTACAGCAGTACTGCCTCTCCAACCCGGAGGTGCTGCGCCGGATGACAGAGGTGGCACTGCGCTGGATGGATGAGGACCCAGACCCGATCTACTATCCGATCCACTACGGCGACGTGGGCAACTTCTGCGAGTGCGAGCAGTGCCAGGCGTTCTACGCCGAGAAGGGAAGCGTTTCCGACGCGGTCATCTGGTTCTTGAACCAGATCGCGGCGCAGGCGAAGGAGAAGCATCCGGAGAAGTTCCTGACGATCCTCGCCTACTGGGGCACGCGCAAGCCACCAGTAAAGGTGAAGCCGGCCGCCAACCTGCTGATCATCTTCTGCGCCATTACCGAGTGCCAGGCGCGGCCCTGGTCGCATCCGGTGAACGTGCGCCTGAACGTGAGCCGCGACCTGGAGCGCTGGATCGAGCTGCACCCGCTCGGCCCCAAGGGGATCATCACCTTCGAGTATCCCTGCACCTACCACTTCGTAGGCTACCCCTACCCCGCGCTCTACGCCTTCGCCGAGAACCTGCGCTACTACCAGCGCCTGGGGCTGCGCGGCGTCTACATCTGCGGGCTCACCCGGGGGCACCTGGTCCACCTCTACTCTTACGTCATCTCGCGCCTGCTGTGGAACCCGAACCAGGATCTGGGCAAGCTGGTGGACGAGTTTACCCAGGCCTGGTATGGCCCCGCCTGGCGGCCGATGCGCGAGTATGTCGAGCTGCTGCATCGCGGCGCGCTGGAGTCGCGCAGCGATGGAGTGATGGACTGCCACGCCGGCCCGGGGCAGCGCTTCTTCCGCGAGCTGCTGACACGCGAGTTTCTCGACCGGGCGGAGCGCCTCTTTGCCGAGGCCGAAGCCCTCGCCAACTCTGAGGTGGTGCGCCGGCGGATCGGCTACGAGAAGTGGGGCCTGCTGTTTACCGACCTCTTCCTGCACGCCAGCAGCGGCAGCGACCTGGTGCCGGACGACAGCACGCAGGGCTTCCGCACCTCCGTGCCGGCCGAGGCGGACTACACCCGGATCGCCGAGTTCCTGAAGCTGACCCAGCTTTTCGGCCGCCCCTGGGAGTTCGAGCCGCGCCGGCAGTACACCCTCTCGGCAATCACCGGCTTCGAGCCGACGACGACGCCCTGGTGGAACTGCCCGCGGATCCAGCGGCTGATGAACGACCCCCAGGGGGCCTACCGCGAGGAGGTTCAGGGCGCCAGGGATGCCGCCACCCAGCACCTGGTGGTGTTGGAGAACGCGCACCTTCAGGTGCAGGTGATCCCGTCGCTGGGCGGGCGGATCTGGCGCCTGCGGGCGAAAGCCTGGGGCGAGGACGTGCTGCGGCGCAACCCGGTGCCGCGCCACCTGCTGGTGGCGGGGGCGAAGTCGGGCAGCTATGTGGACCTGGGCGGCTATGAGGAGTACGTGGGCGAGGAGTTTGGCTCGCCTGGGTGGGCCGAGCCGTATGAGGCGGCGGTCGCCGCGGACCGGCAGAGCGTGGTGCTCACCGCCCGGCTGGCCAGCGGGCTAACGCTGCGCCGCACCGTGCGGCTGCTGGCCGAGCAGCCCGGGATCGAGATCGACTCGCAGCTCACCAACACGACGGAGCAGGAGATGCCGGGGGTGATGCTGCGCGCGCACCCGGAGTTCCGCGTGCCGCCCGGCGCCCGCGAGCCGATCCTCTCGTGGCGGCTCCCCGACGGCACCTGGGCCGGCCGCGCCGCCACCGGCGAGGCGTGGCTTTCCGGCGAGGAGCTGCCCGCCGGCGCCGGGAGCTTGGGCGACCGGGCGCTGAACGTCTCGCTGGTAAACGAGTTCGACCCAACGCAGGTGAGCCGCTGCTTCCTCTACGCCACGCCGAACTGGGACTTCTTCAACCTGGAGCTCTTCTCGGCGAAGAAGGACCTGGCGCCCGGCGAGTCGCTGCGCCTCACCCACCGCTATGTCATTCGCCAGGGCCTGCCAGGTTAGCGCCGGCTCGCGCGCGAGGCAAGCGGCGGCGAATAGCCCAACGGCATCCCGGAAGAACCCCGGGATGCCGTTGGGGGCAAGGAACGTATGCTATCAAGAGAGCGTGTGATCCAGACGATCCGGCACGAGCGGCCGGACCGCGTGCCGATCTACGGGTGGCTGGAGTGGAACGTGGGCGACAAGATCGCCGAGCGCTTCGGCTCCTTTCCCGCGTTTGAGGACCACTACGAGTTCGACCTCGCCCACCTCTTTGGCGGGCCGCCCTGCTACGCCCCCGATGCCTTCGCCTCCCTCGGCGGCCGGCCGGTCACCCCGAAGGATCTCCTCGACATCCCGATGACCGACCCGAACGCCCTGGAGCAGTACGACGGCATCGTGGAGGGAATTCGCCACCACAAGGAGGCGCGCGGGCGCTTCGTCTACGCGCAAACGCCCGGCATCTTCGAGGCGCTCAACGGCGTCTTCGGCATTGAAAACCACCTGATGTACCTGGCCCTCTACGAGGAAGAGCTGCACCAGGTCTACCGCCGCCAGGCGGAGTGGAACCGCGCCTTCGCCATGAACTGCCTCGACCTGGGCGTTGATATGGTCCACGTCTCCGACGACTGGGGCTCGGAGCGGGCGCTCCTTTTCAGCCCACAGACGTGGTGGCGGCTCATCTATCCCTACCACAAGATTACCTGCGACGCGGTGAAGGCGCGTGGCGCCTTCCTCAGCCTGCACTGCGACGGCAACTTCCTGTCGGTGCTGGACGGGGTGAAGGAGCTGGGCTACGACGTGGTCCACCCGTGGCAGGAATCGGCGGGCATGAGCCTGAGCGAATTCCACGCGCGCCACCGCGGGCAGCTTACCGTGATGGGCGGGCTGGACGTGCAGACGACGATCGGCTTCGGGAAGCTGGAGTTCCTGCGCGACGAGATCCGCCGCGTGCTGGGGATGTTCCGCGACGGCGGCCTACTCTACTGCACCACCCACTTCGTGCAGGCACACTGCACCCTCGAGGAGTTGGTCTTCGCCTATGACCTGATCTACCAGGCCGCCCGGGGCCAGTAACCAGCCCGGCCAGGTGATTGTAGGGGCGAAGCATTCACCGTACCGCGGTAGGCGGATACACCGGCCGATGCGAGGCGAATGCTTCGCCCCTACGGGTCTACTGGATCCGTCTGCCGTGCGTTGACGGAGCGCGCGGCAGACGACCTCTTA
>JAAZEB010000010.1 GCA_012512505.1 Armatimonadota bacterium
GTCGAACGCATCCTTCTCTTACGACGAGAAGACGTTCACGACTACCATCAGCGGCCTGACGCTGAAAGCCGGCAACTCTTACCGGCTGACCGTCCGCAACATCCGTGACCTCAAAGACAACCGCATGCCCTCGACCCAGACCGTGAACGGCACGGTAGAGGGCGAGGACGAGGTCACGCCGCCGTCAGTGCCCACGGCGCTGGCGCCCGCGGACGGCGCGACGGTATCCCCGACGCCGGCCTTCAAGGTGAAGGGCACCGATCCGAACGGCGCCCAGGTGAAGTACGTGGTGGAGGTCACCCAGGGCTCCACCACCCGGACCTACGAGACGGCGCTGGTTGCCAGCGGCGCCGAGGCCCTCTGCAAGGTGCCGATCAACCAGGCACTGTCGCCGGGCCAGATCAGTTGGCGCGTGAAGACGGTGAACGCCAGCGGTGCCGAGAGCACCTGGAGCGCCAGCCGCTCGGCTAGCGTGCCCAGCTCTCAGCCGGCGATGATGGGCGCGGCGGGCGTCAGCACGCTCGGCCTGTCGCTGCAGACGGGCCCGATCAGCCCGGCCGAACTCGGGTTCACCAACGCGCAGATTGCCCAGTGGGATCCCGCCACCCGGAAGTACCTGCTCAACGCTGAAGTGCAGCAGGTGAAGCCGGGCGTCGGCTACTGGGTGCTCGCGTCGGAACCGACCGCGCTCCACTTCTCGGGGCAGCCGACGAAGGAGCCGTTCCCGATCCAACTCATCGCGGGTTGGAACCTGATCAGCTCGCCCGTCATGACCCCGGTGGTTTGGGACCCGCTCACCATCCAGGTGACCAAGGATGGTGTCACCAAGAGCCTGGTCGATGCCACCGATGCCGGCTGGGTAGAACAGTACGCCTTCGGGTGGGATAGCCAGGCCGGCAAGTACGTGATGGTTGGCGACCCGTCGATCCCGGGGGCGGCCACGCAGCAACTGCTGCCCTGGCGCGCCTACTGGGTGCGGGCCCGGGAGAACTGCACGCTGCTGCTGAACCCCAACGGTTCGATTGGCAGTGACTCGATCGTTCCCCCGCCGCCGTTCCGCTCGCGCAACCGGCAGAGCGCCAAGGGCGCCTGGGGCGTCCGCCTGCAGGTTCAGAGCAACGGTGGTGGCGCCGAGGTGCTGCTGGGCATGGCCGGCTCCGGCCGCGCCGTCACCCTGGGCGTGCCGCCGCTGCCGCCGATGAAGGAGAGCGCCGGCACCCGCGCCGTGCTCCTCGGCAGCCAGGGCCCGCTCTCCGCGGACCTGCGCACCGGGGCACCGAGCCAGGAGTGGGAGATCGAGGTGCAGCCCGATCCGACACGCAGCAGTGACACCGTCACGCTCACCTGGCCGGATCTCTCTACCCTGCCGAAGGACGTGAAGCTGACGCTGATCGACCCGGCAACGGGCGCCCGCCGCTACATGCGCTCCACGCGGGCCTACTCGTTCCGGGCCACCGACCAGCCGCGCCGCCTCCGCGTGGTGGCCGAGCCGCGCACCAGCGCCCCGGTGATGATCACCGAGGTCAGCCTGGTGTCGACCCGCGCCAACTCCCGCGTCGTGCGCTTCGGCCTGTCGGCCAGCGCCACGGTGGATGTGGAAGTCGTCAGCCCGTCGGGTCAGTCCGTAGGCACTCTCGCCCGCGGCCGCGCCTCGGATCCGGGCACCAACCAGGTGGTCTGGTCTGGGCCGGCGAGGCCGGGAACCTATCTCCTGCGCATCACGGCAACGAACGATGAGGGCGCCAGCGTCCGGGTCGTTCGGCCGATTGTCATCACGCGCTGAGTCAGCGCACCGGCGCGCGGCGCCCCTCCGGGGGTGCCGCGTGCCCCCAACACCCATCCGCCAAAGGCCGGGGGAGCGACCATGGCTGGCCTCCCCCGGCCTTTGCGTCGTAAGAGCTGAAGCCTCGGGCCGCCTCCCTACACCCACTTCTACCGGCTGCCACCATACCGCATGTTTGGCCACCCCACGGATGGGGTATAAGCCAATCGAAATGTGGGGGATGGTAGCAGCAAGCACGCTGATGGGGGCCCTGCAGTATCGGGCAAGGTGGCACGGTCGATTCCCCGGTTTTCTCGGGCAGGTGAGGCGCGTCAGCAGACGCTCTGGGAGTGCGGTCTCCCGACCCGGATTCCCGGCACCTGCCTGCTCCCCGCCCCGGCTTGCGCGGGGTCAGGGTTTCTTTTCCCCGTCTTGTAGCAGGCACGGTGTCAGCCGTCGGTGTTCGGTCGGTCTGACCGGCGCCAGCGCGGTGCCCACGCTACCCATCCCCTTTGCTGCCCGGTAGGCGATCGCCGGTGGTGGCGCCATGCGCCGGCCGCCGCGTCGCGAGGCAACGACTGGTAGGTGCGAGGGGCGAACTCCTCCGCTTCCGGCTAGCAGCAACTGTGACAACGACCGCTCGGCAAGGGGCAAAGCGGAATGCCGGATCAATCGGGCGTTCCGAGCGGGGGCCGCATCGCGGCGGCACCCGAGGCTACCGCGCTAGGCAGTCGGCTGCTAACCGGCGGCGGAAGGGGCCAGATGTGGAGGGAACCCGAATGCACGTGTTCATTTGCGTTGGCGATTCGTTCGGGGCTCGGGGGTTGGAGTTGCTCCTAAACCAGCTCTGCCCGGGAGCACAAGTCGAGCGGGTGGCCAACCCAGAGGAGGCACTCGAGCGGTGCAGCGGCGGCGATGGCACGGTGGTCGTCACCAGCCTGGCGGGCGCCCCGGAGGGCATGGACGACGTGGACCGGCTGCTCGTCCATAGCGCCCTGCGAGTGCTGGTGCTCGCACCGGCCGGTACCCCGGCCAGCACCCTCCTCCGCTGCGTTGGTTCCGGACGAGGCTTCGTCATGGATGGCGCCCACCCGGACCTGCTGCGGCAGGCGGTGGAGGCGATCGCTCGCGGCAAGTCGTTTGCCGACCCCACGCTTTTCTGCAGTCTGTTCGACGCGCTGAAAGCCCAGCGCAACTCGGCGGCGGCCATCAGCTACATCGATCCCGACGGCGTGCTTCCCGCGCGCATCCGCCGGGCGGTGATCCCCGCTGCCCAGGGCTACAGCGACAAGGAGATCGCCCGGCGCCTCCGGCTAAGCGAGGCCACCGTGCGCGGCTACCTGCATGAGGCCTACGAGCTGATGGGCGTCTCCGGCCGCCGGGAGCTGACCCAGCGCTATCAAGATGGGCTGCGCGGCAACACTACCCGGCGCGATCGGCCGACGGTGCCCCCGGCGCGGCCGCCGCAGAAGCCGCTCAGCGCCGCCCGCGCGCGCTGATGCAAGTGCTGGTCTGTCGGCCTCCTGATCGATGGGCAGGAAGGATCGCTTCGGTGGCGTCTGGTTGCTACCAAGCAGGGGTCTGCCCGATCTGATCTCCAGGAGGCGCCGATCCGGTCTATCGCAACAGAAACAGATAAACTGAAGGCTAGTTCCCTCCCACTCCCTATGTTACGATGGGGGCGAGGGAGTGGGATGGGAATGCAGGTCTACGTAGTAGGAGAATCGCTTGCGAGCCGGGGGATGTTGCTGCTCCTGGGCACGGCGCCTTACAGCCTGAGCGTCCGCCAGGTGCCAGAGCCTGACGAGGTCGCGCGGCATCTGGCCGGCCCAGAGCGACGGGTGGTGGTGATCTGCCTGTCGGCCCACCCGGAGGCCCTGGCCGCGGTCGCTCAGTGTCTGGAGGCCGCCGCCGAACAGCCGGGGGTCCTGGTGATCACCTCGGCGCAGACGCCAGCGGCGACGCTCCTTGCGTACGTTCGACCCGGCTGGGGCTTCGTCCACTGCGGCTCGTCAGTGGAGGTTCTCCAGCGCGGCATCGAGGCGGTTGCCGCCGGGCGGTGGTTCGCCGACCCGGTGATGGGCGACGCCCTGATCGCCGCGCTGGCCCAACGGCAGCACGAGCACGCCCGGGCGTCGCCGAACCCCGGGCACCGGGCGCCGGGAATGCCACGGCGGCGGTGTGCTATCAACTGAATGATGCCGATACTGCCGATGGTTCGATGCATTGATCGCGACCAAATGTGGGCTAGCGCCGATTGCAGAGGCGTGGTATGCTGGCACCTGGGCTGGACGGTGTGCCGTCGCCCCGGGAGCCTGGTCACGGCTAGTGGCCACCGGGGAACCCACCGCGGGGGCGCCAAGGGCGCCGCGCGGCGGGCCAGCGCCAGGGCTGCTCTGCGTCGCGGCTGCCGACCGCATCTCCTGTTAGAGAGGGCGTCGACATGCATGTGCTGATCTGCATCGGCCAATCGTTCAGTGCCAAGGCCACCGAGCTCCTGTTGGCTCAGCTCTGCCCGGGCGCGCGCATCACCTGCGTGCCTAGCGCGGAGGAGGTGCCGGCTTATCTCGATGGGGACGACGTGGTCATCCTCGCCAGCCTGAGCGCCGCACCCGACGGGCTGCGGGTGCTGATGCGAACGATCGCCGAGCTGCAGCAGCCGCCGGGCCTGTTGGTGCTGGCACCTACCGACACCCCGCCTAACGTGCTGCTCGATTTCGTCGGCCCCGGACGCGGCCTGCTGCTGGATGGCTCTCATCCCGACCTGCTGCGCGAGGCGTTGAAAGCGGTGGCCGCCGGGAAGTCGTTCGTGGAGCCGACGCTCGCCGGGCCGATGATGGCCGCCTACGAAGAGAAACACGGCGACGCCGAGGCGATCCGCCGGATCGACCCGGCTGGCCGGCTGCCGGAGCGCATCCGCCAGGTAGTCATCGACACCGCGCGTGGCTTCGGCGCCAAGGAGATCGGCCGCAAAGTGTTCCGCAGCGAGGCCACGGTGCGAGGCTACCTGCACGAGGCCTACAAGATCCTCGGGATCGCGGGCCGCCACGAGTTGGTGCGCCGCTATCAGGGCGATGATCTGCCCACCGGGCAGCCCCTGGCGGCTGGTGCCCTCGGCGGCGAAGCCGCGTACGAAACGAAAGACGCCACCGACGCCAGCAATACCCCCCCGCCTTCCCGCCCGCGGTCCCGGTGAGCATCCAGGTTGGGGCCGCCGGCATCCCCTCCCCGCGCGAATGCCTCGCCGGGATCGGAGGCGGCGTCAACGCTCATGGATGAGTTGCCCCGGGGCGGAGACTCCTCCCGCGGCAGGCACGCCCTGGGCGCCTGTGAGGGGCCAAACCATGTGCTTGCCCCCGGTTGACGTGCGGTGGCGCGCTCGTGGGGCGGTCGGTGGCTGGGCTGCCAGGCCGATCGTCGACCGTCTCCCCCGCCGTGACGCCACCACTTTCCCCGCCGCGATGGGTCTTACCGCCAGGTCAATGGGGTTAGCCCGCCGGGTGAGTGCCAGCCCGCTTCGGCCACCGTTCCGATGGTCCTGCCGCCAACACCTCCGCGCGGAGCGCGCCCCAGTCCGGCCGTCCGGTTGTTTCCCGCTCCGCTCTGCCGGCCAGGCACCCGGCACCACCCGCAGCGCCGCGGGCGCCCGCCGGCTTGACTCCCCGTTCGGCCACCCCCAGAAGGCCGAAATGTGGCCCCACGCCAGGGCGCACGGCCGCTGGCCGGCCCAGGTTCTTCCCCCGAGCGACACGCGCGGCGGCCCGGCGCGCGGCCGCCAGCCCCGGCCCCACCAACATTTCCGTGGTCGCGCGGAGCGGGATGTAGGGGCGAGTGCCAGGCACCTGTTGTACCGGCGCCCCGTAGTTCCGTGCCGCCAATGCCACCGCTTCTCCGGCTGGATTGCCCAAGGGGCGGGTGGTATACTCGTGCTGCAGTCAGCGCTGTGGCAGCGGCGGGGTGCACCGACCCGGGCGGAGCCCGGAGCCGGGGCGGCCGCCCGGCGGAGATCCCCGCCGGCTGGCGGTTGATAGCGGTCCGAGCGGCGTCCGGTGGCCGGGGCGCGCGCCCACAGGCTTTCGGGGAACCGAGAGCGCGAGGGTGGCGCTTTTCCCGGCGCTCGATCCCGGCCGCGAGGGCAGCGTCTGTTCACGATCCGGCCGCGCGTAGATGCCCGGCCCCGGGGAAGACCGGGGCACAGGGGGTGGCAGCGCTGTGTCTGCGCTCATCCCGAGGGGCACCACAGCCGCACAGAGAGGCGTATACCGGCTTATGAACAACAGCCTAGTTCCGTGGGATGGAGCGGCCCGGCCCACCCGGTACGCCGAGGCGTCGGACGAGTGGGGGCCGGCCTCACCAGAGCCGGCGGTGGCGCCGGTGGAGTATCTGCGGGCGCTCTCCAAGCGGCGCCGCGCGTTCGTCGTCACCTTTGTGCTCGTCCTGGGCGCCATCATGGGGGCCAGCTCCTGGCAGCCGCGCGTCTACCGCGCCACCGCCAAGGTGCAGGTGCTGGAAAGCGCCGTAGGCTCCGGGGGCAACCGGCCGACGGCCGAGGAGCGGAGCATGGCGCTGGAGACGGAGCTGAAGGTGCTCCGCTCCTCGGTGCTGGCCGAGAAAGCCGCCGCCCTGCTCGCCGAGACGGACAAAATCTCCGTCGACGAGATCATGGCGCGCCTGATCATCACCACCGAGGACCCCGACGTGCTGGTGATCCGGGTGGAGCATACCGACCCCGAGCGCGCGGCGCGCATCGCTAACGCCGTGCAAGACGCGTACATTGCCCACAACGCCGAGTTCTCGCGCGCTGAGATGATGGGCACCCGCCTCTATCTGGAACAGCAGGTGCAGCAAGCGCAGGCGGAGCTGAACCGGGCCAACCGGGCAATCGTGCGCTTCAAGGCCCGCCACGGGATCCGCGACACCGACCTTAATGAGGTGCGGCGCGCCCAGGACCTGTTGACCGCCACGATGGAGGCCGACCGCGTCCGCGCCGAGCTGAACTCCGCCCGGGCCGTCCTCCGCGGGCTCCAGCGCCGGCTGGCGATGACGAAGCCGACGATCCGCACCACCCAGACGCGCGCCGACCCCGCCGTCGAGGGCCTCAACAAGCTGATCGCCGACACCGAAGTGGAGATCGCCAGCGAGTCGACCATGTATGAGGACGACCACCCCCGGATCGTCACCCTCCGCCGCAAGCTCCAGGAGCTGCGCCGCATGGCTGACGAGCGCGCCCGGAAGCTGAGCGAGCTGCCGCCGGTCCAGGTTGAAGAGCCGAACCCGGCCTACGAGTCGCTCAAGGAGCAGATACGCCAGCAGGAGACCCAGGTGGAGATGCTGCGGCCGCAGGTTGCCGCCCTGGAAGCCAGCGCCGCCCGGCTGCAGGTGCGCACCCCGGAAACGCCGGCGGTGCTGCTGGAGCTGGCCCGCCTGGAGAACGTCCGCGACGTTGCCGACAAGAGCTACACCGGGGCGCTGGAGGGCCTGCGCGATGCCGACCTGAAGCTGGCCGGCAAGCGCGGCGGCGCCCGCAAGATCGACGTGGCGCGCCCGCCGCGGGTGCCGATCCGCCCGCGCCCCCTCCAGACACTGGCAATAGCGCTGGCGGTCGCCTTGATGGCCGCCGTCTCCCTGGTGCTGGTGCAGGAGCACACCCGCTCCAGCGTCGACGGCCCCGATGAGCTGAGCGGCGCCGTGGGAATGCCGACGCTGGGGTTCATTCCCGCCGCCCGCAACACGCGCGACCGGATGCAGATCACCACCACCGAGCACTGGTCGCGGGTTTCCGAAGGCTTTCGGATGGTGCATGCCAGCCTGGTGTTTGCCTCCCGGCGCACGCCATTCCGCACGCTGATGCTGACGAGCGCCACCGCCCGCGAGGGGAAGAGCTTCTGCGCCACCAACCTGGCCGTGGTCTACGCCCAGTCGGGCACGCGCACCCTCTTGATCGACGCGGACCTGCGCCGCCCCACGCAGCACCACTCCTTCCCGGTGGAGCTCACGCCCGGCCTCTCCGCGGTGCTGGCCGGCGATGTCAGCCTGGCCGACGCGATCCGCCCCAGCGGGATTCCAAACCTCCAGGTGCTGCCTAGCGGTCTGCCTCCCCTCAACCCGGCCGGCCTGCTCGGCTCCGAGGCGATGGCCCAACTGATCGAGACCGCGCGCGAGCACGCGGACCTGGTGATCTTCGATACTCCCCCCGCCCTGGCGGTTGCCGACGCCGCGGTGCTCTCGGCCCAGGTCGACGCGACGGTGCTAGTGGTGGCGCAGGGCCGGGTGCCTGGCCGGGCGATCGCCGAGATCTCCCGGATGGTGGATGCCGCCGGCGGGCGGATCCTGGGCGCCGTCTTCAACCGCGTGCGCCCCGGCTCCGGGAGCTGGTACTACTCTTACAGCTACTCCTATCGCCCGAGCAAGCAAGACCAGAAGCTGCTGACCGGTTCGGGTGGCGCCTAGCCCCGCCCCGGTTCGTTGGCTCACCAGCAGTGCTGAGGATCTGCGCCACGAGAGGGGGTCGTCGATGCATTCCGTCAGATTTAACCTGAACCCAGTATTGCTGAGCGTCTGCCTGGCCCTGGCGGCCGGGCTGGCGCCCGCGGCGCGCGCAGCAGAGGGGGAGTACCGGGTGAAGCCCGGCGACACCTTGATCATCTCGCTGTGGAACAACAGCAGCGCCAGCCAGGAAGTGCTCGTGGACGCCGAGGGCCGGGCCACCTACCCGCCGCTGGACCCGATCCAGGTGAGTGGTCTCACCCGCGCGCAGATCGAGCAGCGCTTCACCGATGGGCTGAAGGCCAAGCGCTACCGCGAGCCGCGCGTCACCGTGAACGTGAAACCAGGCGCGGCCAAGCAGGGCGAGATCTACGTGCTTGGTGCCGTCAAGACGCCCGGGCGCTACCCCTACTCCGAGGGGATGCGGGTGATGGAGGCCCTGGGGCTGGCGGGCGGGCTGCTGCCCACCGCCGACGGCGCCCGGGCCAGCGTCACTCGCCCCGGGGAAGACACCACGCCGGTAGATCTGGTCCGGCTGCTAAGCCAGGGAGAGATGGCCCAGAACATGGTGCTGCAGGCCGGTGATACGCTGGTGGTGCCCGACCGCGAGGTGGCGTCGCCGCAGTCGATCACCGTGTTTGTGGCTGGCCAGGTCTCGCGCGCCGGGCCTCAGCAGCTCAGCGCCGGCGCCCGGGCCAGCGACGCAGTCGCCGCCGCCGGCGGCACCACCCCCAGCGCCGCCCTGAGGAAAGCCACCATCGCCCGTGAGGGCAAAACCCTACCGGTGGACCTGGAGGCGGTGTTCCAGCGCGGCAACCGCGACGCCGACCCGGTGCTGCAGGAGGGCGACAGCCTGCTCGTGCCGGAGGCCCGCTACCGGGTAACGCTGGCCGGCGAGTTCGAGAGGCCTGGCTCTTACACCTTCAAGCCGGGAGATCGGCTCAGTGACGCCGTGGCGCTAGCCGGCGGCTGCAGGCAGACCGGCGACCTGCGCAAGGCGACCCTCCGGCGCGGGGGCGAGAGCATTCCGGTGGACCTGGACGCCATCCTCAACCGTGCCGAGATGGGCCAGAACCTAGTGCTGGAGGATGACGACGTGCTGCAGGTGCCGCAAGGCGCCAAGATCTACATCACCGGCCCCGGCGTGGCCCGGCAGGGCTTCCTCATCGCCAACCGGGAGATGACCCTGGTGGAGGCGTTCATCCAGGCCGGCGGCGCCGCCGCCCGCGCCAACCTGAAGAAGGCAACCCTCGTGCGGATGGTCGACGGCAAGCCCGCCCCCCGCACGGTGGACCTGCAGGCGGCGCTTCAGAAGGGCGGTGAAGACCGCACCCTGGTGATGAACGACGGCGACATTCTCTACGTGCCCAGCAAGGGCAGCGGCTTCAACCTCGGCACGGTGCTCAGCGGTCTTCATTACTTGCTGCTGCTCACACCGCTGTAAGCGACAGCCAATTAGCAGCACTCATCGGCAGCGAGTGGATGGAGGAGGTATGGCATTCGCCAGAACGCAGGCCGAAGATGAGGGGTGGTCACTGGTGCTGACACCGCACCGGGGCTGGTTCGACCTGAGACTGCGCCAGCTTTGGCGCTATCGCGACCTGGTACTGTTGTTCGTGCGCCGCGACTTCGTGGCCGTCTACAAGCAAACGATCCTGGGGCCGCTGTGGTACCTGATTCAGCCGCTGCTGACGACGATCACCTTCACCGTCGTCTTCGGCCGGATCGCCAAGCTGTCCACGGATGGGCTGCCGCAGTTTCTCTTCTACATGTCAGGCACGGTGATCTGGAGCTACTTCGCGAGCTGCCTGACCGGCACCTCCAGCACCTTTATCGCCAACGCCAACGTGTTCGGCAAGGTCTACTTTCCCCGGCTGGCGGTGCCGGTGTCGGTGCTGATCTCTAAGCTCATCGCCTTCGGGATCCAGTTCGCGCTCTTCCTGATCTTCGTGGTCTACTTCCGGGTAAGAGGAGCCGACGTTCACCCAAACGCGTGCGCGCTGCTCACCCCGCTGCTGCTGCTGCTCATGGCCGGGCTGGGGCTCGGGTTCGGGATCATCGTCTCGGCGCTGACCACGCGCTACCGCGACCTGGCCCAACTGGTCGCCTTCGGGGTGCAGTTGCTGATGTACGCCACGCCGGTGATCTACCCGGTGTCGTCGTTGCCGCAAAAGTATCAGATGCTGATCCTGGCCAACCCGATCACCCCGGTGATCGAGACGTTTCGCTACGCGTATCTCGGCGCGGGAACCCCCATCGTGGGGGATCTGCTCTACAGCACCGTCTTCATCTTCGTCGTGCTCGCCATCGGCGTGCTCCTCTTCACTCGCGTCGAGCGCACTTTTATGGACACTGTGTGAGGTTGCCGCGGGCGTCGGGGCCACGCACCGGCGCCGACAGGGGCCTGTGTCAGAGGAAGCGATCACGGGAGATGCATACCCCAACCGTTATCTCCGTTGAGGGTCTCAGCAAGCAGTACCGCCTCGGCGTGATTGGTGGCCGCACCCTGCGCGCCGATCTGGCACGCTGGTGGGCGCGCAAACGCGGCCGGCCCGACCCGTTCTGCAAGATCGGGCAGACCACCCCCCAGTACGGGGAGCTGCTGTGGGCGCTCCGCGACGTCGACTTCAAGGTGCGACAGGGGGATATCCTTGGCATCATCGGGCGCAATGGCGCCGGCAAAAGTACCTTGCTGAAGATCCTATCGCAGGTCACCGCCCCCACCGAAGGGGTGGTGAAGATCAAAGGGCGGGTCGCTAGCTTGCTGGAGGTGGGCACCGGCTTCCATCCGGAGCTCACCGGCCGCGAGAACGCCTACCTGAACGGGGCGATCCTCGGCATGACCCGCGCCGAAGTAACCCGCAAGCTGGATGAGATCATCGCCTTCGCCGAGGTGGACCGCTTCATCGACACCCCGGTGAAGCGCTACTCCTCCGGCATGTACGTGCGGCTGGCCTTCGCCGTGGCCGCCCACCTGGAGCCAGAGATCCTGATTGTCGATGAGGTGCTGGCCGTTGGCGATGCCGCCTTCCAGCGCAAGTGCATCGGCAAGATGGGCTCGGTGGCGCACGGGGGGCGCACGGTGCTCTTCGTCAGCCACAACATGGCCGCCGTCTCCACCCTCTGCACGCGCGCCATCCTGCTCGAGAACGGCCGGGTGACCGCGGAAGGGGATGTCGCCTCGGTCGTCTCCGAGTACCTCCAGCACTCGGCGGAAGGCGCGGCGCTGGACCGCGTCTGGCACGACAACGAGACGGCGCCGGGGAGGGCCGGGGTGCGCCTGCACCGCATCCGCCTGGTAACCGGCGGCAACGGCACCCCCCAACCCATCACCGTGGAGACGCCCCTCTCCGTGGAAGCCACGTTCCGCAACGGCGAGGATGGGGTGCGCGTCTTCCCCGCCCTGTGCCTGATGGGCAGCGATGCCAGCCCGGTGTTCGAGTCGGCGCCCACTGGTGATGCCGCGCTCGCCGGCCAGCCGCTGCCGAAGGGCACGTTCCGGGTGCGCTGCGAGATTCCCGGCAGCCTGCTAAACGAAGGGCACTACACGGTTTGGTTTGCCCTGGTGGACGACGCGGCGCGGGAGGTGTGTGAAGTGAGAGACGCACTCTCCTTCCGCGTGGATGATACCCAGCAGCGAGCCATGGGGTGGCTGGGGAAGTCGGTAGGCCCGGTGCGGCCCCGGCTGGCCTGGTCGATAGAGCGCGTCAGCGACATGGGGTAGTGCCTGCCGCCAACACCTGGAGGAGACGCATGCAGCGCGATGGTCATCCGCCCGCCCCAACGGGGGCTCAGCTACCACCCGCTATCCTCCTGCAGAGTGATGACTGGGGCCTGTGTGCCTGGAGCCCGGATGAAGAGGCCTGGCGCGAGAACCGGCAACTCGTCTCCTCCCCCACCGCCGCTGACTACTGTGGCTCGACCCTGGAAAGCCCGGAGGAGATGCGTCGCCTCTTTGCTCTGCTGGCCGCCCACCCTGGCGCCGACGGGCTGCCGGCCGTGATGCAGGCCAACTACGTGCTGTGCGCACCCGACTACGAGCGCATCCGCGCCGAGAACTTCCGCGCCTGGCACGGCATCGAGCTGCCGGCGGTGCCGCCGCGGTGGGCCCGGGGCGATCTGATCGCCGCCGCCCACGAGGGCTACCGGGCAGGCGTGTGGCAGCCGGAGTACCACGGCTATACCCACGGCAACACCCACCGCTTGCTCACGCTGCTCCAGCAGCGTGACCCGCTTGCCCACCACCTGTTCGAGCGAGAGTGCTGGCCGCTGCACGATGAGGTCTGCGGAGCAGAGTACTGGCAGGGCGTGGAGCCGCGGCACCTAGCGCGCGGCCTGCAGCTCTTTGAGCGGCTGTTCGGCTTCCCGGCACGGTCGTTCGTGCCATCCTGCTACATCACCAGCCCGGGGCTGGCAGGCGGCCTCCGCCGCGGCGGGGTGCGCGTGCTGCAGGCCGCCAACCGCAACGGCCCCCCGCCCGACCGTCGCACCGCGCTGCACACCCTGCGCCTGCGCGCCGAGCACGCCTGGCACCGACGGCTGGCGCGAATCCCCAGAGACGCCGACTTCGAGCCGCGCGGGCAATCGCCCCACGGAACGGAGACCCCGGTGTGGCAGGCGACGCTGGCGCGGGTCGAGGCGGCCGTGGCCCGGCGCGGGGCCGCCGCGATCAGCACCCACCGGCTCAACTACGCGCACCTCGACCCCACCTGGGTGGAGGCCAGCCTCGCGCAGTTGGCGCTGCTGCTGAAAGGCATCGCCGACCGGATCCCCGGCGCCGTCTACCTCACCGACTGGGAATACGCCCAACTGGTGGTCACCGGCGCCTCGGTGGAGCAACGGGGGCCATCCCTCGTCTTCCGCAACTACACGCGCCAGCCTTGCCTGGTTTGCGTGCCGCCGACCAGCGCGCCGCTAGAGAGCGCGGCGCTGACCGACCGGGGCCTCACCGTGGTGGACGCCCGCCGGGGGGTGGTCCGCGTGCCCCCGGGGTGCCATCAGCTCGCGAGCGCGGTGGAACTTCCGAGCCGGCAGGCCGGCACTACCGCCTCGTAAGGAGATGCCTTGCACGTTTTTCTGGTGACCGCGCAACCTGGCGCGCACCCGCGCCGCGTCGCACGCCTGCTGCTGGACGCGGGCCATCGCGTCACCCTGGTGGGCGCCTACGACCCCAAACCCGGGGTCTCGGAGCGCTACCACTACTGCCCCTTCCCAACCGAGGTGCCCGGCCTTGCTCGGCTGCGCCGCCTGGGAGTGGGCAACGCGCTCGAACCGTGGATCCGCGCCGCCCAGCTCCGGGCCCTCTGCGTCCGCCATCGGCCAGATGTGATCAATGTGCAGTGGGTCGACCGCAACGCCTGGCTTTGCGCCCTCGCCCGCGTGCGCCCCCTGGTGCTGAGCTGCTGGGGCTCCGACATCAACGACCTGTTCACGCCGGGGCGGGTAACGCCGCAGCGCCGCGCCCAGGTGGCCCAGGCCCTGGCCGCCGCCGACCACGTCACCGCCGATGCCACCGACCTCCTGGAGCGCTGCCGGCAGTTGGCCGGCCGGGAGCTGGCCACCACGCTGTGGCATTTCGGGGTGGACTTCTCCCTGTTCCGGCCCGGCTACGCCGCCCAGGCCCGGGTGCTCCGCGAGCGGTTGCACATTCCCGACGACGCGCGGGTGCTGCTCAGCGTCCGTCGTCAGGCCCCTTTCCTGGGGCAAACGCACATCGTGGCTGCCCTCGCCCAACTCACGCGCGACCCGGCGGTGCCAAAAACCGTCTTGATCCTCCGCGACTACCACAGCCACCCGGAAACAGAGCAGGAAGTGCGCGAGCAGATCACCGCCCTGGGGGTGGAGGAAGCGGTCCGCTGGGTGGGAGATGCTCCCCAATCGGAGCTGCCGGCGCAGTATGCCCTCGCCGACGTGGTGGTGAACTACCCGGAGCGCGATGCCTTCCCGGTCTCGCTCTTCGAGGCGGCGGCCTGCCAGCGCCCGATCGTCACCAGTGCGCTGCCAGCTTACGCCGGCGTCTTCGGCGACACCCTGGTGAACGTGCCGCCGGGCGACCCGAGCGCGCTGGCGGCAGCGCTGAAAGCCTGCCTGCTGGAGGCACCGGCGGCGGCGCGGCCGCGCCTGGAGGGGGCCTACACCATCGCCCAGCAGCTTGGGGATCAAGACGCCAACCTGAAGCGAGTGACAGACATGTTCGCCTCGCTCCGGCGCCGCCGCTTTGCTGCCTTTCCCGCCCGCCGCAGCGCGCCAGCGAGGGGCGCGTGAATGGCCGGCAAACGACCCGGAACCGGCACCCGATCCGCCGGCACTCCCCGTTCAAGTGATAGGAAGGGCACCGCGATTGCCATGGCTTCCCAGGAGCTTGACTTCACGCTGGTAGAGTTCGAGGACGCCTGGCCCGCCGTCAGTGACGAGTGGTTCCAGTTGTTCGGCGAGTGCGAGGATCCCTGCACCGCCTACCACCCGGTGTTCCTGTTCGCGGCCGAGACGCTGCGCGGCCGGACGCGGCCGTCTCACCTGGTGCTGGGGCGGCAGGCCGGCCGGCTGGTGCTCGGCCTGCCGGCGCGGATCGAGGAGCGCTGGCCGGGAGTGCGCGAGCTGCGCTTCTACGCACCTCCCTATCTGAACCACCTGGCGCCGCTCGATGCGACGCCCGGACGGCGGGCGACGGCGGCCCTGCTGCGCCACGCCCACCGGCATATCGGCGTGGCGACCTGGCGGGTCACCGAGGCGGCCCCCGGGCTGCTGGCGGCGGTGGGCGAGCCGGCCGAGGGGCGGCCGCGCCTCTCCGTGCATCTCCTGGAAAGCCACTGCCCCGTGCTGCACGTTCCGGAAGACGCGACGGATGTCACCGCCGCTCTCACCAACGCGCGCCTGCGCTCGGAGATCCGCCGCCACTGGCGGCGGGCCGAGGCACAGGGGATCACCGCCCGCGTCGTGACCACCGACTCGACCGAGTACTCTCTTCGCCAGGCACTGGATCACCTGACCCACCTGCACGTGCTGCGCCGCGACAGCCTTGGGAAAAGCTCCACCTGGAGCCCGAGCGTGCAAGCGTTCCACGCCCGCGCCTGTGAGGCGGCCCAACAGTACCCGGGGTGCCTCTCCTTCGCGGAGCTGCTGCACGAGGGGCGCGTGATCGCCTCCTCCTATGGCGTCCGCTCGCCGGTCCGCTTCTGCGGCGTCCAGGCCGGTTGGGACCCAGTCTACGCCAACTGCGCGCCAATGACCTTGCTCATCCAACAAACCATCGCGTGGCTGGCGACTGAACGCACCCCTTACCTCTGCTTCGGGTCCGGAAGTGCCACGCACTCCTACAAGGACCGCTGGACGGAGACCAACACCCACGACGTGGCACTCTTTGCTGTCTGCTCGCCAGCCGGCCGGGCAGTGACTCGCCTGGCGCGCCTGCGTCACCTGGTCCGGCAAAACGGCCCGGCGCAAGGCGCTTTGCTGTGGCTCACCGGCCCCGATGGCGATCCCGAGGCCGTCGCGGATGCCAGGCACGCACCCGCGGGGAGCACTCCCCCCAACCGATGAGGAGGCATCGTGCCCGACGTCAGCGTTGTGATTCCAACCCACAACCGGGCCCCGATTCTTGCCCAAACCCTGGAATCGGTGCAGACGCAATCGCTCTCCAGTTGGGAGTGCATCGTCGTCGACGATCACTCCGAGGACGGGGCACCCGCCATCGCCGCGCGCTTCGCCGAGCAAGATGGTCGCTTCCGGCTGCTCGCCCTGCCCGAGGGCAAGCGCTACGCCAACGCCGCGCGCAACCTGGGCTCCGCTGCCGCCCGCGCCGACCACATCGTCTTTCTCGATTCTGATGACCTGCTAACCCCCGATTGCCTGCGGAGACGCCTGGCGGTGATGCGCGCCCACCCGGAGCTTGACTTCGCCGTCTTCGAGGCCGAGGGGTTCACCCTGGTGCCGGGAGACCTCGGCCGGCGCTTCCCCGTGGGCGAGGACGACCTCGATCTGTTCCTGGCGCAGCGACATCCCTGGGGCACCCCCAGCGTGATCTGGCGGCGTGAGGCGGTCGCTGCCGTGGGGCCCTGGGATGAGTCGCTGCTGCGCTGGCAAGACCTGGACTTTCACGCGCGGGCACTGATCCAGCGCCTGCGCTATGCTCGCTTTGGGCCGGTGGATGTTTACGTGCGCCACGGCGATGCCGCCCACCAGGCAGCTCGGCGGGCAACCGCCAACAGCCACGCCTTCCTGACCTCGGCGGAACAGGTTCCCCTGAAACTGCGCCGCCTGCTGCACCAGGAGGGCATCCTCACCCCCCGGCGCCAACATCTGCTGGCCGGCCTCTGCTTCTGGATCGCCGAACTGTTCACCGGCCTGCCCAACTACCCCGAGGCGCGCCGCGTCTGGCGCCTCGCCCGGCCGGTAGGCAGTCTGAGCCTGCGGACGTTCCTGGAGGGCCTGCTGCTGCTGCACCTGCGCCAACAGCGCTACCTTGGCACAGTAACCCGGCAACGCCTGATTCCACCCTGGAAATACCGAAACGGCCTGGCCTTGCCCAAGGCGAAGCCAGACGCCGCCGCGTGCACGCGGCCGGGACTGGTCCAATCCCCATCGCCCTGATCTGCCTCGGCAAAGGAACACTGCCATGGCGATTCGTGTCGAATACGACCTGGTCGGCTTCCCTGCGGCCTGGGAACAGGTCGCCGACGAATGGCACGAGCTGTTCGCCGCCTGCGCGAACCCCTGCGCGGCCTACCACCCGGTGTTCATCAGCGCCGCCGTGGAGCTGCCGGCCGCGCTGCGCCCCTCCCACCTGGTGCTCGGGCGACAGGCCGGCCGGCTGGTGCTCGGCCTGCCGGTTTGCGCCCAAACCGACCCTCTGGGCGGCCGCCAACTGCGGTTCTTCACCATTCCCGGCTTCGACCACCTCGCGCCCCTAGATGCCACGCCGGGGCAGCAAGCAACGGCGGCGCTGCTGTTGGGTGGCAGTCGACAGATCGGCGTCACCATCTGGCGCGGTTCCGGCGCCGCCCCGGAGCCGCTCGCGCCGCTGCAGCGCCGGGCACGCGCGCGGTCGATCTGGCTGGAACGGTCGCGGGAGTACGAGTGCCCGGTGTTCGAGTTGAGGAATGGCGAGGCGCTCGCCGCCATCGCCAGCCCCAGCCTGCGCAGCCGCGTCCAGCGCGATTGGCGGCGGCTGCAGCGAGACGGCTTCGTTTTCCGGGCGCTCACTGCCGACAGTGCCGACACCACGCTGGGCGAGGCTCTGGAGCGGCTGTTCGTCCTTCACCAGGCGCGCTGGGAAAGCCTGGCCGCCACCTCGGCGTTCCTGGTGCCGTGGCTGCAGGAGTTCCACCGGCGCGCCTGCGCGGCGGCAGCGCGCTTCCCCGGCAGCATCCTCTTCTCCGAGTTGCTGCACCGGGGGCAGGTCTGCGCCTCCGAATACTGCTTCCGCGCCAAAAACGATCTCTATGGCTACCAAAGTGGCTGGGCCCCGGAGCACGCCCACAATGCCCCGGGCAATGTGCTGCTGTATCAGACGCTGTTGTGGGCGGCAGACCAGGGGATCTCGCGCTTTTACCTAGGCAGCGGGCATGGCCGATCCCGGCACAAGGATCGGTGGACCCATGCCACCTCCCAGAACCTGACGTTCGCCGCCGGGTGTTCGCCGCGCGGCCGCGCTTACGTGGCCCTCGCCCGGCTCCGCCTGGCCGTCCGCAAGAAAGGGCCCAGCCAGGGCCTCTTCTTCTGGCTGGCGGGGCGTGATCCGGGAGCCAACACCGCGCACCGCTCCGGGGGGTGAACCCCGCACGCCGGGCGGTCACGACGGGGGACTTGTTGGTATGCCTTTGAGAAAGGTTCACTTCCACCTAGTTGACTACAACGACAGTTGGCCCAGCATCGGGGAGGAATGGAGCCGTCTGTTTGCCCAGTGCCCGCGGCCTTGTAATGTTTACCACCCGGTGTTTCTGTCCGCGGCCGCCGGCCTACCGGCGGAGAAGAAACCGTCACACCTTGTTTTAGGGCGCGAGGCCGGCCGGCTGGTACTCGGTCTGCCGGTTCAGGCGGTGACGTACCCACTCGGCATCCGCGAGCTGCGCCTATGGGGCCTGCCCGGCTTTAGTCACCTGGCGCCGCTGGATGCCTCCCCCGACCGCCAGGCCACCGCGGCGCTGCTGCAGACAGGGCGGCGCCTGGGCGTCGGGCTCTGGAGCGGCTCCTGGGCCGCGCCGGATCTGATCCAGGCGCTCGGCTCCCAGGCGAAGACCCGCTCGGTAATCTTGCTGCAGCCACGAGAGCAGGAACATCCCGTGATGGAACTGCCGAACCAGCCGGATAAACTGCTGCCGTCTTTTCCCAGTCGGAATCTACGCGCCCAACTGCCGAGCGCCTGGCGCCGGGCAGAGCGCGACGGCCTCGTCCTGCGCACCGTAACCGGCAACAGCGACGACTACACCCTGACGGAGGCCCTGGAGAACCTGTTCCGGCTGCACAAGCTGCGCCGTCAGAGCCTGGGGAAAGATTCGGATTTCCTGGTGCCCTGGCTGCAGGAGTTCCACCGGCAGGCCTGCCGCGAGGCGGAGCGCTATCCCGGATGCCTCTGCTTCCACGAACTGCTGCACCAGGGGAAGGTGATCGCCTCGGCCTACGGCTTCCGGTCGCCTGGCTACTTCGCCTCTTATCAGTCCGGGTGGGACCCGGAATACGCCCGCTACTCACCGATGAACCTGGTCGATTACCGGACGCTGCTGTGGCTGGTGGAGCAGCGCATCCCCCTCTTCTGCTTCGGTGGGGGCTACCGGGCGAACGACTACAAGCACCGCTGGGCGTCGGCCCGGGTGCAGGACGTGGAGTTCCAGGCCGGGTGCTCCACGCTGGGTCGTGCCTGCGTGATGCTGCGCCGCCTGCGGCGCTCCACCTGGCGGCCAGGAGGCGCCGCCGGCGCCTCGCTCTCGCTGGCCGGGCAGGACTGATGCCCAAGAAAGGCAACACGCCATGTCGGTTCCCGTATCTGTAGTGATGCCGGTCTACAACCAGGAGCGGTACGTCGCCCTCGCTATCGACAGCATCCTCGCCCAGACGCACCGCGACTTCGAGCTGCTGGTGGTGGATGATGGCTCGACCGACGCCACCCCGCAGATCCTGGCCGGGATCGAGGACCCGCGCCTGCGAGTGCTCCCCGTGCCGCACGCCGGCTTCTGCCGCGCCCTCGAGGCCGGGGTGAACGCGGCGCGCGGCACCTGGATCGCCCGCATGGACTCGGACGACCTTTGCCATCCGCAGCGGCTGGAGCGACAGCTCGCGTTCCTGGAGGAACACCGAGAATGCCTGTTCCTCGGCACCGCCTATGGCTTGCTGACCCCGCACGGCCGCAGCCTGAAACCCCGCGTCGGGTTCACGTGGCGCTACGTCGAGCCGAGCCATATCACGTTGGGCCCGCGCATTTTTGCCGACCCCTCGGTGATCTTCCACCGCGAGGCGGCGCTTCAAGTGGGCCTGTACGACCGTGACTTCGAGAACGAGAACCCGCTTTGGTACAAGCTACTGCGCATCGGCAAGGGCGCCGTCCTCGGCGAGCCGCTCTACTTCGCCCGGTGGCTCCTCGGCAGTGCATCCCGCCAGAAGGGGGCGCAGCAGCACGCGATGCACCTCCGCGTGCGCGAGCGGTACGACCCGAACAACGCGCGGCGCCTGAAACCCCAGCCGGCGCCAACCCCAACCACCCGCATGCTGTATCTGGGCACCCGCGCGGTCACTTACTACCTGCTTGCCGGAGACCGGCCGGCGGCCCGCTTGGCCGCCCGCCAGACACTGCGGAGCTGTCCCCTTAGCCCCCGGGCCTACCAGATGTTCATCCAGTCGCTGCTGGGCATCGCGGCCTTCCGAGGCAAGGGCGGGGCGGAGTACGTTCCCGTCGTCGGGCTGCTCTGGTAGCGGCAGCCGCGGCGCGTGGAGGGAGTTCGGCAGATGCAAGTGGACAACGGCGCCTCACGCTGCCTGGTGATTGCCGAAGTCGCCCAGGCACACGACGGCAGTCTGGGCATGGCGCACGCCTTCATCGACGCCGCGGCCAGGGCCGGCGCCGACGCGGTCAAGTTCCAGACCCACATCGCCGCGGCGGAAAGCACCCCGGGAGAACCGTGGCGCGTGCAGTTCAGCTTCCAGGACAAGACTCGCTACGACTACTGGAAGCGGATGGAGTTCACCGAGGAGGGGTGGCGGGGCCTGAAAGCGCACGCCGACGAGCGCGGCCTGCTCTTCCTAAGCTCCCCCTTCTCTTCCGAGGCAGTGGCGCTCCTCCGCCGGGTCGGCGTGGCAGCCTGGAAAGTTGCCTCCGGCGAGGTGGGCAACGCCCCAATGTTCGCCCAGATGTTGGAGACGAAGCTGCCAATGCTGATCTCCAGCGGCATGAGCTCGCTGGCGGAGCTAGACCGGGCGGTGGCCCAGGTGCAGCGCGCCGGCGTCGACGTCACCGTGCTGCAGTGCACCTCGATGTACCCCACGCCCCCGGAGCGGGTTGGCCTGAACCTGATCCCCTTCTTCCGGGAGCGCTATCGGTGCAAGGTGGGGCTGTCCGACCACTCCGGCACCATCTATGCCGGGCTGGCCGCGGCCACTCTCGGAATCGAGGTGCTGGAGGTCCACCTCACCCTCAGCCGGGAGGCATTCGGGCCGGACGTGCCCGCCTCGGTGACCACTGCCGAACTGCGCCAACTCGTTGACGGCGTGCGCTTCATCGAGCGGGCGCGCGCCCACCCGCTGGACAAAGACCAGATGGCCGGCGAGCTAGGCCCCCTGCGCAGCCTCTTCACCAAGAGCGTGGTGGCCCGCACCGACCTGCCCCGGGGGAAGGTGCTCGCCGAAGCCGATCTGGCGGTGAAAAAGCCTGGCACCGGCATCCCGGCCACCCGGCTCCCGGAGCTGGTGGGCCGCAAGCTCGGCCGGGCCGTAACGGCCAATGCGCTGCTA
>JAAZEB010000085.1 GCA_012512505.1 Armatimonadota bacterium
GACAACGCGCGTGGCTCTTCGCGTCCGTCTGAGCCGCACGTTAGAACACACAATCGATACGAAGAAATTGTGTGTATGGAAGAAGTCACTGAGCAGAAATACGAAAAAATCACTGAGCAGGAACAGCCGCGCGACGGGTATTCCTGGCCCCGCAATGCTCCCGTTGACCCGGTTGGTTGCCCGCATCCCGCCAGGGGCAGGACTCGGCGCGCAGCGACGGGAATACTCCGCCCGGCAGGCCGTTGTAAGGGCGAAGCACTCGCCAGGTCACAGGATGGCGCGTGTTCCATGTCTCAAAGCGGCGAATGCTTCGCCCCTACGGCAGACGGAGTGTGTTCCTACGGGAGTCAGGTTCATGGATCTACTTACGCTCGGTGGGATCGGTTTGGTGTGCTGTGGCCTTGCCGTCGCGGCCGCCACCCCGACAGCCGCGGCAGGCACGTCTCACAAAACGCTCTACGTTTCCAAGCTGGGAGACAACTCCGACGGCTCCTCGTGGGCCAAGGCGTTCACCACGGTGCAGGCGGCGCTGAGCGCCATCCCCGATGCCACGGGCGGCTACCGCGTCATCGTGCGCCCGGACACCTACCTGGAGGCGAACCTGGCGCCGGCACACCCGGGCGCGCCCGGTGCCTACAACGAACTGATCGGCGACGTGGAGGGCCACTTCGGCGGCGGGCGGAGAGGCCGGGTGATCCTCGACGCCAGCGACCCCGGCCAGCAGGGCTTCAAGAGCTACGACTGGTGGGGCAACATCCGCGCCTACTCTAAGGGGTGGTCGCCCGAGCACACCGAGGAGACGTTCTCGGCCATCGTCTGGGATCGCTGGCGCCTGCGCAACCTCTACGCCACCGGGGGCGACGGCGGCCTCTTCTTCGACACCACCAACCGCACGGAGCCGTTCAGCGTGGTGGTCGAGGATTGCGTCAGCATCGGGCGGGCGTTCGGCGGCGGGGTGGCCAACTGCCTCTCGCGCCCCGACGAGCCGATCCTCTTCCGACGCTGTTGGCTGGGCGCCCTCGACTGGTGGGGCGACACGGCGGCCGCCTACACGCGCGTGGAGAACCACGAGCGCCCGACGCGGCCAGATGTCTTCTTCGAGGATTGCACGCTGGTGAGCCCCCAGTGCGCGCTGAAGGGGAGCAACTTCGGGTTTACCACCTTCACGCGCGTGAAGCTGACCCGCTGCAAGCTGATCGCCCTCAACTTCTCCCAGCCGCAGGGCACCCCCACCGACGGCATCATCCAGAGCGTGCAGCACGGCCGTTACCTCCACGTCGACCTGGAGGACAGCACGCTGATGGGCTACAAGGTGTTCGGCGTCGTCGTAGACAAGGAGACGGTCGACGAGCTTGGCTACACCACCCAGGGCGACGTGCGCGCCTACGTGCAGTTTCAGCAGGCGGTGCCCAAGGGCATGCACCGCCTGCCCGGCTGGCCGGCCGATCTGTTCGACAGCATGGCGCCCCCGCCGGCGCCGGCCCCGATGGTGGCGCTCGGTCCGCGCGAGCGCCTGCGCGACGACCTGTGCGAGCTGTCGCCCTTTATCTGGAAGGGCCGGCTGTGCCACCTGGAGTGCGTGCGGCCAGCCCATGGCGGCACGCGCGAGGAGTATTACCTGCTCCTTAGCGACGCCGAGACCGGCAAGGAGCTGGGCCGGCTGGCGGAGGGCTATGGGCTGGCCTCGATCCTGGTC
>JAAZEB010000086.1 GCA_012512505.1 Armatimonadota bacterium
CGGCGGGGGCACGCCTGGTGTGCGTCAAAGGCGTGCTCGCCGGCCAGGTGCTGCCGCTGACCGGGACGACAGTGACGATCGGGCGCGAGGCCGGCCGCGACCTCGTGGTGGCCGACGCGATGGTCTCGCGTCGGCACGCCGTGCTGCGCGCCGAGGGCGGGGGCTACACCCTCGCCGATGAAGGCAGTTCCAACGGCACCTACGTGAACGGGGTGCGCGTCTCCACCCAGGCACTGCGCCCGGGCGACCGGATCCAGATCGGCGGGTGCGAGTTCCTGTTCGAAGGCTGAGGTGGTATTCTGAAGGGCTCTCTCAAAGTATTCTCCGGCAGTGCAAACCCCGAACTGGCGCAAGAGATCTGCGACTGCCTCGACATCCCCCTCGGGCAGGTGCATTACTCGCGCTTCTCCAACGACAACCTGTTCGTCCAGGTCAAGGAGAGCGTGCGCGAGTGCGACGTCTTTGTCGTGCAGTCTTCCTGTCCGCCGGTGAGCGAGGGGATCATGGAGTTGCTGATCCTGATCGATGCCTTGCGCAGCGCCTCGGCATCGCGGATCACGGCGGTGCTGCCGTATTACCCCTACGTGCGCTCGGATAAGAAAGACCAGCCGCGAATCTCGATCACCGCGAAGCTGATGGCCCAGCTCCTGCGAGCCGCCGGCGCCGGCCGAGTGCTGACGATGACCCTGCACTCGCCCCAGATCCAGGGCTTCTTCGACATCCCGGTGGATCACCTGCAGTCGACGCCGGTGCTTTGCGGCTACTTCGCGCAACTACCGGTGATCCGCGAATGCGTGGCGGTGGCGCCCGACGCGGGGAGCGCCAAGCGGGCAGGCAGCTACGCCCAGCGCCTCGACACGCCGCTGGCGTTCGTGGACAAGCGGCGCGTGGGCAACAACGACGAGGTGTTGAGCCGCGCCGTGGTGGGCGACGTGACCGGCAAGCACGTGATCATCTTTGACGACGAGATCAGCACGGCCGGCTCGTTGATGGGCGCGGTGGACGTGCTGCAGGCGGCGGGAGCGCGCGACATCTACGTCGGCTGCACCCACGGCGTGCTGTGCGGCCCGGCCATCGAACGGATCGCCCGGTCACCGATCAAGGAAGTGGTGGTGACGAACACGGTGCCCCTGCCCCCGGAGCGGCGCCACCCCAAGATCCGCGTGCTGTCGGTGGCACCGCTTTTCGCCGAGGCGATCCGGCGCGTGCACACCGGGCAATCGATCGACTCGCTCTTCCATTAGGCGCCAGCACGAACAAACAGGGCCTCTCGCCGGATGCCGCGCGGCGCCCGGGCTCCAGGGCACAGCCGGTGCGGCGGTGCGTAAAGAGGTCCTTCGTGAAGCGCCGATGAGTTGGCGGAGGGGCGAGGTAGTCGCGGCTGGGCGGCTTGGCGCGCGCACGGCCGACAGCGTGGAGGCCTCGCCCCTGCCGCCCCTCGCGTCCGTCGCCGCAACCCCGATGATCGCTCAGGGAGGGAGACCGTCATGTCTCGTTGCCTGCTCGTCGTGCTCGCCGCGCTTGTGCCGGTGGCCGTGATGGCCGCGCCGGGAGAGGTGAACCAGGCCGCCATCGACGCCGTGGCGGCGGGGAAGCTCCGCGTGGCGAAGGCCTCCTGGTGGGGCTTCGACCCGGAAGATTCCACCCGGGCACTGCAAGCCGCCATCGACTCCGGCGCCCGGAAGGTGATCGTCGAGAACCTGGGCCAGCCCTGGGTGGTAGACCGCATCACCCTGGCCAGCAACCAGGAGATCTTCTTCGAGCGGGGCGTGGAGGTCCTCGCCAAGAAAGGCAGCTTCCGGGGGACGAACGACGCCCTCTTCCGGGCCAACCAGAAGGAGAACCTCACCCTGCGCGGCGATGGCGCCACCCTGCGTATGCGCCGGTTCGACTATGCCGGCCCGGGATATGAGAAGGCGGAGTGGCGCCACTGCCTGTCGCTGCTGAGCTGCCGTAACGTCCGCGTCTACGGGCTCACCCTGGCTGAAAGCGGCGGCGACGGCATCTACCTCGGCACCGGCCAGGCGGGCGTGCCCAACAAGAACATCCACATCAAAGACGTGGTGTGCGACCGCAACTACCGCCAGGGGATCAGCGTGATCAACGCCGAGAACCTGCTGATCGAGAACTGCCTGCTGCAGCTCACCGATGGCACGGCGCCCAGGGCCGGCATCGACTTCGAGCCGAACCTCACCAACGAGCGCCTGGTGAACTGCGTGATGCGCAACTGCACCACCCGCTGGAACGGCGGCTGCGGCTACGCCATCTACATCCCGACGCTCGATGCCTCCTCACTGCCCGTCTCGCTGCGCTTCGAGAACTGCCGTTCCCTTGGCGACCGCGGCTCGGCGGTGGCGATCTACACCGGCAACTCCCCTGCCGCCGCGGTGAAAGGCTCGATCGTCTTTGAGGACTGCACCTTCGAGGGGAGCGGGCAGCCGGGCATCGTGGTGGCGAACAAGCCGGTGAACGGCTGCCGCCTGCGCTTCGACCGCTGCGTCCTCCGCGATGTGGCCCAGGCGATGCCGGAGCACTCCCCCATCGTGCTGCAGGCCCACGACTCAGCCTCGGAGCCGGTGGGCGGCATCACTTTCAGCGACTGCCGCGTGCGCGAGGCAACCGAGCGCCGGCTGCTGAGCTACTCCGACCTGGCCGGTGGGGCCGGGGTGGCGGAGCTCTCCGGCCGGCTGATCGTGGAGCGCGGGGCAAAGCGCACGGTGGTCCGGCTCACCGAGCAGCGCCTGGCCGAGTGGATCCCGGCCGCCCGGATGAAGGTGATCCCGCGTTTGGGGCTGGAAGGCGTGGCGCTGCAGCCGCTGGCGGCGGCGAAGGCGGCGGACTACTCCCTGGCGGGGATCCGGCTGCGCCAGCGGGCGCACCTGGTGCTGTTTGCCCGGCAAGGCGAGATGGTTCGCCTGACGCTGAGCTACCGGCAGGTGGCGCATTACAGCGGCCGTGCCCTGCCTCTCGTCATCACCGGCCCCTCCGGCGGCGAGGTAACGCGCGCCGAGGTGCCCTTCCAGCAGCAGAGCGAGGTGACCTTCACCGCCCCAGAGACCGGCGTCTACCAGGTGGCCGTCGACCCCGGCGCCAACTACCTGCAGGTCGACCGCAGCTCGCACCCGCTCTGCCTCAGCGCGGCAGAGCGCCCAGTGCGCCTCTACAGCTCGCCCGTGGAGCTCTTCTTCTGGGTGCCACCCGGCACGCGCGAGTTTGGCGTGCGCGTGTGTGGCGAGGGGCTAAGCGAGGCGGTGAAGGCCACACTGCTAGACCCGCAAGGGAAAGTTGTCGGCGAGGTGGACAACCAGTTGGCACTGCACCAGTTCGTCGCGACGCCCGTATCTGAGGCTGGGGAGGTGTGGTGCCTGCGCCTGGAGCGACCGACCAAGATCCTGATGGAGGACCACTTCGTGGATCTGCGGGGGGTTCCGCCGCTGCTGGCGTCCTCGCGCGACTCCATCCTGATCCCGGCGCCCTAGCAGCCGGCCGGCGGCAGGAGCCTGGTGGGGTGCCAGGCTCCTGCCGCCGGCCAAAACCGTCGCTGTCAGGTCAGCGGCAAGCGCGCTTGTGCTTGGTGGCATAGCGCGCGCGCTGGACGGCGACGCGGCGCGCGTAGCGGGCGCGCTGCGCCTTCTTCTCTGCCTCGCGCTTCTTGCCGTCGTTGTACCACAGGTAGCCCGCAGCCCCCGCCGCCGCGGCCGCCGGCAGGAGGCGCTGGGTGGATGGTTTCTGGGCATAGCGGTAGATCAACACGCCGGCCGCGGCCGTGGCCGCCAAGGCGGTGTTGCGCCGGCCCTCCGGGCCCGCGTGGGCGCCCGTCGCGGGCAGCAGCGTCAACACCAGGCCGGCCGTCAGCAGCCCGGCCCCCCATCGATGGCTACGCTTCATCGGTCAGGTCCCCTCTCATCGTCACGCTCGTCAGGCGGTGGGCCACTGGGCACACCCCGGGTTGGGGCTGTTACCGGAGGCTGCGGTTGTCTCCGTGGCTGCCGGCCGCACTGTACCAGGTCTGACGACGGCCGTGGCGCTTTGGTTGCGGCGCGAACTGTTCGTCTACTTACGCAGGATGGTCGCGCGCGCCTCACGGACGATGTGGTCGGCGGTGAGTCCGTATTTGGCCAGCAAGTCGGCGGGGGTGCCGGATTCGGCGTAGGTATCGCCCAGGTTGACGAAGCCGATGGGGACCGGCGCGCGTCGGGCCAGCGCCTGGGCGACGATGCTGCCCAGACCGCCGTAGCTGAGGTGCTCCTCGGCGACGACCAAGGCGCCCGTCTCGCGGGCGGCGCGCTCCAGGGCCTCTTCGTCCACCGGCTTGACGCTGGCCATGTTCAGCACCCGGGCGGCAACGCCCTGTTTCGCCAGCAGCCGCGCGGCCTCCAGGGCGGCGGCCACCAGGATGCCACAGGCCACCAGGGTCACGTCATCGCCCTCGCGAAGCTGGGTTGCTTGGCCAGGGGTGAACTCGCACCCGTCGGGATAGATCACCGGCACTCTGGGGCGGCCGCAGCGGATGTAGACTGGGCCCTCGAGCGCGGCGGCGGCGCGCACCACGGCACGCGTCTCCGCGGCATCGGCCGGCACGAAGACCTGGAAGCCGGCCAGCGCGGTGGCGAGGGCGATGTCTTCCACCCCCATCTGGGAGGGACCGTCCTCACCGACGGTGATGCCGGCGTGGGTGCCCACCACCTTCACGCTGAGGTGGGGAAAGGCCACGCTCATCCGCAGTTGATCGTAGGCGTTCGGGAGCAGGAACGCGGCGAAGGAGGCGATCCAGACCTGCTTGCCGCAGCTTGCCAGCCCACTGGCTACTCCCACCAGGTTCGACTCGGCGATCCCCACGTTGAAGAAGCGGTCCGGGTAGGCCTCGGCAAAGAGATCGGTGCGGGTGGAGTTGTTCAGGTCGGCATCCACCACCACCACCTCGGGGTGGGTAGCGCCCAGATCGCGCAGCGCCTCGCCGAACGCCTCCCGGGTGGCCGGGCCGACGCGGAGGGGGGCCTCACTGCCTACTTCCATCCCAGCTCCTCCAGGGCGCGATCGGCCTCCTCGGGGGTCAGCGCCTTGCCGTGGTAGGTGTAGTCGTTCTCGACGAAGGAGACCCCCCGACCCTTGCGGGTGTGGGCGATGATCGCCGTGGGCTGCCCGTGAACGCGCGCGGCGGCGTGCAGCGCATCGAGCACCTGACCCAGGTCGTGCCCATCGATGTCGCGGGCATGCCAGCCGAAGGCGCGCCACTTGTCGGCGAGGGGCACCAACGGCATCACCTCGGGCACCGGCCCCGTCTGCTGGAACCCGTTGTGGTCGATGATGCAGGTGAGCTGGTCGAGGTGGTACTTGGCGGCAGCCATCGCCGCCTCCCATATCTGGCCCTCGTCGTTCTCGCCGTCGCCGGTGAGCACGTAGACGCGGTAGAGCCGGTTATCCAGCCGGGCCGCCAGGGCGTGCCCCACGCCGATCGAGAGGCCCTGGCCCAGCGAGCCGGTGGAGGCTTCCACCCCGGGCAGCACGCGCATGTTTGGGTGCCCCTCGAGGGGGCTGCCCGCCTTGCGCAAGGAGCGCAGCAGCGCCACGGGAAAGAAGCCCGCCTCGGCCAGCGCGGCATAGAGGGCCGGCGCCGCGTGCCCCTTGGAGAGGATGAAGCGGTCGCGCTCCGGCCACCGCGGGTTGCGCGGGTCGTAGCGGAGAACGCCCCCGAAGTAGAGCGCCGTGAGGACCTCCACCGTCGAAAGCGAGCTGCTCGGGTGGCCCGATCCCGCCTGGGTAGTCATGGTGATAATGCGTTTGCGGAGGAGGCGTGCCTTCTCCGCCAGTGCCTCCAGCGATACGCCCGCCGGGGCCGGGGCGATTGCCACCGCCATCTCACCGCCTCCTTACGCGACAATACCGCATGCTCCATTCTACCCCAATCCGGCGCCTTGGAACCGGAAGGCGGCACGGGCAAGCCCCGGAATAGGGGCAAAAACGCCGCCGACGCTCGACAGCCCCCGGCGGGCGGGGCACGAGCCGCCTCTTATTTGGTGAGCAAACGAGCGTGGTTGCCGCAGGCCATTGACCTTTCTCCGTCTGCCCAGTATAATAGCGCCATGGCGAGCGCCCACGTCGAGGAACACGCCGGGAAGCCTCCCTGCTCCCGGCGGGCTACCGGGTGGCTCTCGCACTCGTCCGGCGCGCCATCCCTCGCTCCCCCTCTCGGAGCAGCCTAACCGTTCCAGGTGCGCACGGCATCAGGAGGACAAGCAGTGGACGATTCTGTATTCGAGCGGGTGAGAGCCCTGGTCGTCGAGAAGCTTGACGTGAGCGAGTCGGAGGTTACCCCCGAGGCATCCTTCGTGGAAGACCTGGGCGCGGATTCCCTGGCCGTCGTCGAGCTCGTCATGGCCCTCGAGGAGGAGTTCGACATCGAGATCCCCGACGAGGAGTCCGAGAAGATCAAGACGGTTGGCCAGGCGGTCACTCACATCAAGGGGAAACTGGGCTGAGGCCTGTTTTCTGAGTTTGGGGCGGCGGCGCCGAGCGTGCTGCACACCGGTCCGCCGCCCTCTTCCCCGCCGCCGGCGGCCATTCTCTGCTGCCTGACCACCCACGGCAGCGTGGCAGGTCCGCTGGCATCCCACGTCATCGTCCGACCACCACCGGTCAGCGTGTTGCCGGCCAGAGCCTGCCCTAAGGCTGCCGAAGGGTCGTTCGTGTAGTTCTGCCCGCCCCGGGTGAGGAGCCTGTTCGCGTTGTTGTAGGTATATCCTTCCGGCGTGCCGTTGACCGTCTTCGTCAGGCGGTTGCCCATCGGGTCGAAGTCGTAGTGGTGCACCTCGCCGTCGCCGTAGTTCACGTCGGTGAGGCGGTAGAGGCGGTCGGAAGGGATGTGAGATCTGGGATGTGAGATGGCCGGCCGCCTGCCTCGTGCCCGACGCCCGGCTCCGCTGGCCGGCCGCCGAAGAGAACGACCGGCCGGCGCGCCGCGGGATGGCTGCAGCACCGGCCAGCCCAAAGGATGCGTGTCGCCCGAGTCCGCGTCGCACCCATGACCGGCGCTATCGCAATCGGCGGGAGGACGCGTAGCCGAACGCCAGAATAGCTGTCGGGACAATGATGCAGGCCAAACCGATCCGCCTGAACTCTGGGAAGCGCACGCAATCCTCCCACACCACCTGAGCGATGAAGAGCGCGCAGCCTGCGACGAATAGGGCGCTACCCCGCCGTGCGCGTCGGGGGTGACGGGCGAGCCAGGCGCCGACAGCCATCATGAGCGTGGCTAGCAGCCAGGCCCTCGCCCATATCTCGTGCAACACGGTTCCCCCTCTCCTACAAGAGCTGTGCCTCGATGTCCAGCAGTTTGGACGTGGCCTCCAGCATAGCAGCGTAGCCTGTGAAGAAAGCACCCACCTGCACCGCGGAGGGGGTTACCCCGTTGGCCCAGTCCTTCGCGGAGTTGAAGTGACTAGGCCCCAGAGCAAGCACTGACATCGACAGGAGTGCGAGGATGGCGCCGGCATCCATGCCCCCAGTGCCCCTGCCGAGGCGGGCATCGATGTACCAGCCGATCTCCATAGCCATGGACAGTGCCCAGCAGATGAACATGTCTCGGAACCTTGGGCTCGCATACGAGCAGACGACCATGGCCACTATGTCCTTGAAGATCGACACCAAGTCATCCTGGATGGTAGCTCTACCATCGGCGTCGAGCATGCGCACCGGGTTGTTGCTGGCGTAGACGTACCAGTTGGCGCCATCCTGCGCTGGATCGCCGGTAGTAAACCGGCCCGTCCCGGGGTCCATGTACCGCGCCCGCATGTAGACTAGGCCGGTCTCATCATCCGACGCGTGCCCCAACCGCCCGCAGAACTTGTGTCGGGTCCCCGCTCCGCCGGCGCGGACGGCGCCATATACGTCGTAATTGCGCGCGTCTACGCCGTCGTTGTCAGGTACTGTGGTGGTGACCCTCCTTTGGGTAGTTGCCCCTCTCTGGCTCAGGCACGGGGATCGGGGCATGCCCACCCCCTTCGCGCTCCCCACATGTATGATAGCCCGTTGGCAGAGCCCTGCCCCTAACGAGCATCCAGGGTAGGCCATCCTTGCATGGATCGGCCACCACCGCCCACCGTACGCCGATCAGCGCCGATCTAGAGCGCCGGCCCGCGCCCGGGAGCGCGGAAGCTCCATAGCTGATCGAGCGTCTGCGCCATCTGGTCGCAGAACACTTCCAGGCGCTCTTCCTCCGGCAGCTTGATGATGGCGCAGCTCCGCGTCTGCATCCAGCGCCCGACCATCATCGCCGGCAGCACCGCCCACTCCTCGTCCGTCAGCGGCTCGCTCGCCTCGTAGGCGCTGAGGAACGCCTCCACCCACGCCGGCTCGAAGGTGGGCGGCTGCACGTAGGTGCGGATGTCGCCGGGATCGAATGGCCGCGGCCTCCGGGCAGCGAGGTACATCAGGGCGTTGGCGACATCCTTCAGGCGCGGGTGCTCACAGGCGTAATCCCAGTCGAAGACGCCCGCCAGTTGGTCGCCACGGAAGAGGAGGTTGCCCTGGTGGAAGTCGGCGTGGACGATGCTCTGCGGCAACTTCCAGAAGCGCTGGGCGGGCAACTCGCCGAGGAAGTGGTGGAGGCTTTGGGCCAGCGCGTTCAGGTCCGCGGCGTAGCGACCGTCGGTGTCGCGGTGGCGCACCAGGTCGAAGCCGGCGAAGATGACCATGTAGCTATCCTCGCGGTCCCACTGCTTGCGCGGGTCGCCGAGGAAGCGGCGGCCTTCCTGGTGTAGGCGTGCCAGGAAGCGAGCCGCGGCGGTGATCTGCGCCTGGCAGCCGGGGGTGAACGCTTCCCCGACCACCAGGGGGGAAAGCTGCACGCAGGCGCTGCCGATCCAGGCCCAGGGCTTCCCCTGCCGGGAAAGGAGCGGCGGATGCACCGGCAGGCCGGCCTCGCGCAGGGCCACCAGCAGGTCGTGCTCGAACTCCATCGCCGGCGCGGCGGCATACTTCGGGTTGCGCACGCGCACGAACCAGCCCTGCCCATCGGCGCGCGCCTGGAACGAGCGGTTGCCCGTGCCCGCGCCAGGCAGAAGCTCCAAGTTTTCAGGGACCTCCGGATATTCTCGTGGCAACCGCGTGCGCAGCATCTCGCAGTCTACCCGCGGCTGGACCAGATTCAGCATACGTTCCTCCCCACGCCTCGGCGGCGCAGTGCGCGGCCGGGGCACGAGTCAGGTTGTGCCGGCAAGCGGGGATCTCCTTCCCATCCGGGCGCCGGGGGCAGGGCGTGGAGGCCGACGCGGCGAAACCGGTCTCGGCTGTGCCCCAAGCGTTGGAGGGATGATGCGCTCATACCGACTGCTGTTCGCCGCCGTGCTCCTGCTGCTCTCGTGTCGCGCCACGGAGGCGCAGAACGTGGTGATCGACCTGCGCCGGCCGGAGGCGCTGAAGGACCTGAGCCGCTGCGCCCTGGGTGCCGGCGAGGAGTTCACCCACGGCGGCATTGAGTACGCCGATCTGTTGGGCCCGCGGCGCGCCGAGTTCGCCCAGGCGATGCGGGAGGCCGGGGTGAGGCTCTTCCGCTTCGCTACCCTGGCGCACTACGACTTCGCCGGCGCCGAGGCCACCGCCCGGCTGATGCAGGCCGCGGGCCACCCGCAACCCCTCTACCGCTGGTTCGACCCGGAGCTACTCTTCTCGTTCTGCAAAGAGAACGGGATCCGCGTCATCGCCATGGTGAACCTCCCCTACTTCTACGACACGCAGTCGGAGAGGGTGCTGGAGGCTGCCCGCCATCCCCAGGCGTGCGCGCGTAACGCCGCTCGCTTCGTGAGTTGGGTGAAGGAGAAGGGCTTCGCCGACCAGGTGGTTGCCTGGGAGCTGGGCGGCGAGATCGCCGACGCCTGGTGCGAGCCGGAGGTCTGGGCGCAGGTGAGCGTGGCGTGCGCCCGGGCGATGAAGGCGGCCGACCCGTCGATCAAGGTGGCGGTGCCCGGCTTCGCCACCAGTGGCCACTGGGCGGCCGCTCCCACCGAGGAGGGCAAGCGCTATGTGGAGTGGACCACCTTTAGCCGCGAGGGGCTGGCCGCCACTGGCCGCGACGCGCGCCTCTTCGACTACCTGGCGCTGCACCTCTACGGGTGGGGCGACACCTACAACGCCAACGGCATCGGGCCGGAGAACTTCCGGCGCGACCTGATCCGCCCCAACGGGAACCTGAAACACCTGCGCTTCATCGTCACGGCCTGGCGCTTCACCCGCGAGCCGGACCCCGGCGACCAAACCTTCTTCTGGAGCGCACTGCAGCATGGGAAGGTGGCAGCCGACCTGCTGGCCGACCCGCAGATCGAGTGGATCGGCGGCATCCGCGCGCTGCATCGCGGGGGAGGACTGGTGTACGTCTCGGACGGGAAGGAGTGGCACCTCGGGGCGCCAGGCCAAGACCCCATCGCCGACCCGCTGGCCAAGCCGCGGCTGGCGTTGGGTCCGCACGCCGTGGTGATGCGCTGGCTGAACGAGGCGATCGCGGCGTGCCCGCGGCTGGCCGGCACCGGCGATACCACCGGCCGCTTCTCCAGCACTCAGCTTCTCCAGGAGGGGAACCGCGTCACGCCCGGATTGCAGTGGCTGGCTGCCGTGGACGAGAAGATCACCCGCCTGCACCTGCTGCTCTTCAGCACGCACACCCGCCCCGAACTGGTGGACCTGCGCGTGCCAGCCGGCTGGAAGAATCCACAGGTGGTCACCGCGGAGACTTACGTGGCGGACGACCCGTTTGCCCGCTTCCGCGTGGATGGCGGCCCGCAGCCCTGGCGCACCGAGGCGATCCCCGGCGTGAACCCGGTGGCCGGCGCCCTCCAGGTGCCGTTGCCGGCGTTCTCCGTCACCCGCCTGGTGGTGCAGGATGGGCCGACCGGTGCCCCCACGCCGTAGGCGCGCGGCGCCGGCTATCCCGCTAATCTCGCAGGGCCTTGCCCCCATAGGTCAGTCGACGCCGAACTCCTCCCGCCGGAACTGCTTGCCATGGGCCTTGACGTGCCCATCGAGGTAGAGGACGTTCATCGTGTCGTTGTGGGAGAAGCGGCGGTTATCCCACCCCATAGTGCTTCCAGTATCCGCCCCCGCGTGGCCAACGCCACAGAACATGCCACAGTTAGTGGTGCTCTCCAGCACCATGATCGTCTCCGCGGGATTCTGGAAGATTGCCTCACTGGGAGAGGGGCGGTGCCAGGAGTTGCCGAAGGGGCCGTTGCCGATCTGGCCGAGCTCCCCGGGGCGTCCGGCGTTGCAGGCATAGCCCCCACGACGCCCCTCGAAGCTCCTCGGGATGGCATAGGTGCATCCGCTGATGTAGGCGTCCACCGAGGGGCAGGTGTAGACTCCCCAGTTCTTCACGTAGGGCTGGGTGACCTCCATCCAGTCCCACCCGGGAGCCAGGCAGCCGGTAAGGCTAAATGAGGTGCAGTTCCTGGGCAGCCGCCCATCGTAGTCCTGCGAGTACATGCCACAGGCAAGCCCGATCTGCTTCAGGTTACTCTGGCAGGCACTCTTGCGAGCGTTCTCGCGTGCTCGGGCGAAGACCGGGAACAGGATGGCAGCCAGGATCGCTATGATCGCGATGACTACCAGCAGCTCGATCAAGGTGAATCCGTTTCGTCTCATCTCCCCCTCCTTGCGGGATTGTTACTGCCGGGGTCGATAGTATGAGGGGCGCGCACAGCGACACCCCTCATACTCTAGCGCCAATAGATTAGAGAACGATTAGAAACGGATTAGAAACCTCTAATGCAATGTTCACCCAGGGGGCCGGCGTCCGCCCAGCGAGCCGCTGGCCCCCTCCCCCAGCCTCACCGCGCCCCGCAAGCCTGGAGGCAAGCCTGCATGTGCCCGCGCGACTCCGCGGCGATGATGCAGCACTGCTCCAGGGGATACTCTTTGGCGCCGATGATCTCCAGATCGAGCGGGCCGGTGTAGCCGTTCTCGTGCAGCACGCGGATGTAGCCCACCAGGTCGATATCACCACGGCCGTTCGCCTGCAGTTCCGGGGCACCGGGGCCTTGCTGGCGGCCTTTGCAGTCGCGGATATGCACGTGCTTCACGCGCGAGATGACGGCGGCGATCGCCTCCACCGGGTTCTCGCCGGCGCGGTGGATGTGCGAGGGGTCCATATCGATGCCAAAGGCGGGCGAGGAGATCGCCTCCATCACGCGCAGGGTGGTGGGCGTGTTGTAGACGGCGGCGCCGACGTGGGCCTTCACGCACAGGGTGACGCCGTACTTCTCCGCCATCGTCGCCAGGCGGCCCAGCGAATCGATCGTCTGCTGCAGGCTGGCCTCGTCATCGGTCTTCCCGCCGGGGCCGCAGTTGATGATCGGGATGCCGATCTCCGCCGCCGCCTGCATGGCGACCTCCATGCGCGCCGGCTCTTGCGAGGGCTGCTCCATTGCCAGCAGTTCGAGGCCGTACACCTGCGAGAGGCGCCGGATCTCGCCGGCCAGATCCTGCCAGCGATCGAGCACCAGATGCTCGCTCATCCCATCGATGGCGGAAAGCTCGACGCCGTCGTAGCCCGCCATTGCCAGGTACTTGAAGGCGGTTTCCAGGGAATAGCCGCCGAACAGAACAGAGTTGGCTCCCAGTTTCATCTACGCACTCCCCGTGTGTCTTTGCCGGCCGACCGGCTGCCGGTCCCTTGTTCGCGCGTGGGTGTCCGGCCTCCTTGTGGCGCCTCGCTGGCGCCGCCGGCCGGGCGAGCCCTTGGGCCTGGGTCACCCGCCCGCTGAGGGAACGGGCGGAATGCGTTTGTCGGCCGCCGAACCCGGGTAGTCCCTATCTGTAGGGCACGTTGTCCCGCGCATCGGCGCGTTGTGGGCACCGCTCTCCGCCACTCTGGCACGGAATCGGCTGGCGTGCGGCGCATACCCCGTGCCACGGTAGTCAGTGCGGATGGACGAAGGGGATTGGCATGCAGATAGTGCGGCTAGCCGTCCTGGAGGGCCCCAACGAGTTCTCCGAGGACGCGGTGCTGTCGGTGGAGCTTCAGGTAGAGCCAGGCGACGACCTGCGCCGCCACCGAATGAGCGCCTTCCATAGCCTGGTCACGGCCACTATCAGGGAGTTCCGTGACCCAGACTCGGCACACGACGCTTCCCGGATCATGGCGGCCTCTTGGCAGCGCACGCCCGAGGAGCTGATCGCCCTCACCATCGCCGGGCTGCACCGGGCAGCGGGCCTCGACGCCCAGGCGCGCGTCGTCTCGGTGGAGGATACCCACTGGCGGATTCTCGTGCAGCCCGCCGGCAGCCGCGCCACCCGCCGCGCTGTGGAACTCGCCGTCGACTCGTTCCGCGATTTCCTGGCCGGCCGCTCGGTGGACCTGCGGCGAGGCGTCTTGGCGATTCGCCGGCTGGCGGCCTTGCGCTAAGTGTGGAGCAGAAAGCCTCCGCTTCCCACCAACCCACGTTGGCGCCATGTCCGACGTGGCGGAGTGAGGGGGAAGCGGCGGAGCCTTTCCGCCACCTGCTGGCCCTGGCACCGCCCGCCGGGCAGGCGCAAGGCAGGCAGACGTGCATTTGACACGAAATGCCACTTGTGCTAACATAAGCGTGACATGGAGATGGGGCGGCCGGCCTGGGTGCAAGTGGACCTGGCGGCCATACGGCACAACGTGCGCTGCATCCAGGCCCACATCGGCCCTCGGTGCGGCGTGCTGGCCGTGGTCAAAGCCAACGGCTATGGGCACGGCCTGGTAGAGGTAGCGCAGGCCTCGCTGGAAGCTGGGGCGGCCGGCCTGGCCGTGGCCCTGCTTGGGGAGGCCCTCACCCTGCGGCAGGCGGGGATCACCGCGCCGATCCTGGTGTTGGGCGCCTCGCTGCCAGCCGAGGCCCCGGACGCCGTGGCTCACGGCGTGACCACGGCACTGGCCAGTCGCGCGGCCGCGGAGGCGCTCTCGCGTGCGGCCCAGCGCCAGGCACGCTTGGCGTCGGTCCACCTGAAGATCGACTCGGGGATGGGGCGCGTCGGGGTGCTCCCCGCCGAGGCGCCCGCGTTGCTGCGTCACGCGTTGGCGCTTCCCAACCTGCAGGTGGAAGCCGCGTTCACCCACCTGGCAACCGCCGACGAGCCGGACGCGTGGTTTGCCCACGAACAGCTCGGGGCCTTCGCCGACGCGCTTCAGTGCCTGCGGACAGAGTGCGGGTTTGGCGGGCGGGCCCACGCGGCCAACAGTGCCGCCATCCTCCGCCTGCCAGAGGGCCACTATCATTACGTGCGTCCGGGCCTTCTCCTTTACGGCATTCCCCCCTGCCCCGGCGCCGAAGGCCAACTGGGGGTGCGCCCGGCACTCGCCCTGAAGGCGCGCATCGTCTCGGTCAAGGAACTGCCCGCCGGGGCGTGTGTCGGCTACGGCCGGGCCTACCTGATGCCGCGGCCGGGCCGGGTGGCGATCGTGCCCCTCGGCTACGCCGACGGCTTCTCGCGCCGTAACTCCAACGGCGGCGATGTGCTGGTGCGCGGGCGGCGGGTGCCGATCCGGGGCCGCATCTGCATGGACCAGTTCATGGTCGATGTCAGCGACCTTCCCGAGGTTCAGGTGGGCGATGAGGTCGTCTTGCTAGGCCGGCAAGGGACCGAGGAGATCACCGCCGCCGAGATTGCCGCGCGCACGGACACCATCGAGCACGAGGTGCTGGCGGCGCTCACCACCCGCCTCCCCCGGCGCTACTGAATGCGAGCGGCGATTGGCCGCTTCCGCGGCGCGACGGCCGCTCCGCGCGGTTGTCCGGCGGACATCGGCCCGCGCGCATCGCACGTGGATCATCCCATGCCCAGAACCGCAACCACCCGATCATCGCGGGCCCGGTCGACATCGGCGCGGAAAGCCTCCGCGCGCTCGTCCGGGCCGCGCCGCCAGCGCCGCAATGAGGACCTCTCGCGCGATGTGGTCAGCATCGTGTTGATCGCCCTCGGAGCCTTCGGCCTTTACACCCTGCTCACCCCGGGCGCCACGGGCAGCGCCGGGCCAACCGTCGGGGGCGCGCTGCGCAGCTTTGCCGGGCGCGGCGCCTGCTTCCTGCCGCTCGGGATCATGGCCCTCGGCTACTTGCTCCTGTGCGCGCCGGCCAAGCTCGCCCTGGACGAAGTGACGTTGAGCGTGGTGGCGCTGTTCCTGGTCTACACCGCGGTGCTGCACCTCTACGGGGTGCCGGCCGGCGCGGTGGAGGATCTGACGGTTCGCAGCGAGTTCGGCGGGTGGGTTGGTGCCGTCATCGGGGGAACGCTCCGCGGCTGGGTGGGCCCCACCGGCGCCTACATCACGCTGGGGGCGGTCACCCTTCTGGCGGTGGTGCTCATTCTAGACCGACCGCTGCCGGAGCTGCTGCACGCCGCGGGCCAGCGGGCCTCGCGAGGGGCCGCGGCACTGCGACACGCGCGCGGCCTGAGCGCGCTCAAGCCCCCGCGCGCGCACTCCCCGGCGCGCAACGGCAAGTCGCCTTTCCTGGAGATGGAAAAGTCTGCCCCGGCGCCGGAGGATGCTACCAAAGCGGAGGCACCCGCGCCGGCCCCGGAGGCCGCCGCCCCGGCCCCCCCGGAGGAGGCAGCGGCCGAGGCGGCCCACGAGGAGCCGCTGCCACAGCCGATCCTGTGGAACCAGCGACGCCCGGAGCCGGAACCGGAGCCGGAGCCAGCTTCGCCTCCCGCGGAGCCCGCCCCGCGCCGCAGCGGCAAGCGCGCCGCCAAGGCGGCGGAGCCAGTCCAGGCCGAGGCAGAAGTAGCGGCGGAGCCGGAGGCGGCGGAAGCGGCAGAGCCGGCCGCGCCGCGCGAGTACGAGCTGCCACCCACCCAACTGCTGGAGTACGCCCAGGTGCTCCCCGAAGGGCCAGGTGCCGCGGTGGATACGGCGCGCAACATCAAGATCCTGGAGGAGACGCTCGCTCAGTTCAAGATCGAGGCGAAGGTGGTGGAGATCGCCCAGGGGCCGGCCTTCACCCGCTACGAGATCCGGCTGGCGCCGGGGATCCGGGTGAACCGAATCGAGTCGCTGGGCGACAACATCGCGATGAACCTGGCAGCCCTCGACGTGCGCATCCAAGCGCCGATCCCAGGCAAGGCGGCCATCGGCATCGAAGTGCCGAACACCTCCATGGCGATGGTGCCCCTGCGCGATGTGGTCGAATCGCCCGAGTTCCGCAACGCCACCTCCAAGCTCACCTTTGCCCTGGGCAAGGACGTGACCGGGCGCTCGTGGACCGCGGACCTGGCGCGGATGCCGCACCTGCTGATCGGCGGCGCCACCAACTCCGGCAAAAGCGTCTGCCTCAACTGCCTGATCGCCAGCATCCTCTTCCGGGTGAAGCCGGACGAGGTGAAGTTCTTGCTGATCGACCCGAAGCGCGTGGAGCTGAGCCTGTTCGACGGCATCCCCCACCTGATCTACCCGGTGATCACCGACATCAAGAAGGCGGCGGGGATGCTCAACTGGGCGATCCGGGAGATGGAGCGCCGCTACGACCTGTTCGTGAAGGTAGGCACGCGCGACGTCAACTCCTACAACACGCGCGCCGCGCAGGAAAGGCTGGAGCACCTGCCGTTCATCATCATCGTCGTTGATGAACTGGCCGACCTGATGATGCAGCTTGCCGCCGAGGTGGAGCAGTCGATCTGTCGCCTGGCGCAGTTGGCGCGCGCCACCGGCATCCACCTGGTGATCGCCACCCAGCGCCCCTCGGTGGACGTGATCACCGGCCTGATCAAGGCGAACATCCCCTCACGGATCGCCTTCGCCGTCTCCTCGCACATCGACAGCCGCACGATCCTGGACAAGCGTGGCGCCGAGCGGCTCCTCGGGCGCGGCGACATGCTCTTCGAACCGATCGGCGCCTCCAAGCCGGTGCGCGTGCAGGGCGCCTACATCAGCGAGAAGGAAGTGGAAACGCTGGTGGAGTATCTGCGCCGCCAGGCCGAGCCGGTCTACTCCGCCGAGCCGGTCGAAGCGCCCAGCGGCGGCGGCCCCGGCGGCGGCGCCGAGGTGGAGAACGCCGAGGACGATCTGTTCCAGGACGCGGTGCGCCTGGTGGCCACCACGCGCCGGGCCTCCACCTCGATGCTGCAGCGCAAGTTCTCCATCGGCTACACCCGCGCCGCCCGCCTGATCGACATGATGGAGGAGCGCGGCATCGTCAGCGCCCTGGATGGCTCGCGGCCGCGCGAGGTGCTGGTAAGCCGCGAGCAGGTGGAGCAGTTCTTCGCCTCCCCCCTGGGAGACCCCACCCTGGTGCCCTCACCCGCCGAGGACGAGGAAGATAGCCCCTTCACGTAGGTTCCGCCGCCGCGAGGGGGCCGGCTGCCGCCAGAGCCGGCGTTGCGTAACCCCGGCGGTCGGTGGTATACTGAGGGCGATGCTGGGGAGAGAGCCGATGACCACCCAACACCCGGCCGCGCGGGCGCGACGCGGTTGGCGCCTGGCGCTGCTGGCAGCGCTCGTGTGCGTGGTGGCGGCAGCCGCGGCGTCTCGGCCGGCCGGCGCGCTGCCTACCGCGGCGGAGGTGCTGCAACGCGCCCAGCGCCTCGGCGCCGGAGTGCGCGACTACACGGTGGACATCGAGATCCACTTTGACGTCGCTGGCCTGCGCGTGCCGGATGCCGTCGTCCGGCTCTTCCATAAGCGTCCGGACAAGACGAAGCTGGAGCCGGTGCGCGGTTTTGTCATCGTGCCCAAAGGGGCGCTGCTCACGGGCGACCCGTTCGCCCGGCGGGGAGAGGGCTTCACCGCCACGCTCCTCGGCACCGCGACCGTCGCCGGCCGGCCGGCGTACCACCTGCGCCTGGTGCCGCGCAACGGCGAGGCCACCGCGGCAGAAGTTTGGATCGACCGGGAACGCTGGACGGTGGTGAAGCTGCGGCACCACTCTCCCAATGGCGATCCGGTGACGCTGGAGATCACCTACCAACGCCAGCAGGGGAAGTAC
>JAAZEB010000087.1 GCA_012512505.1 Armatimonadota bacterium
GGAAGCCGTAGGGATAGCAGAAGGCAACCTCCAGCCAGGAGGCAGGCGCTGGCACCACCCACGCTGCCTGACGGCGGCCGTCCGGCAGCACCGTTGGGGCGCCGGGCGCCAGGCGCTCCCAGTCACCCCCCTCGTAGCGGCAGACCGGGCGCAGCGCGGTGCCGTCGCCGCCCCCCAGGAGGGTATCGAGGTGCTCCAGCACCAGGCGCAAGGGGCGCTGGCGCGCGCTGCCAGGCGCCGATTCCACTACCCGGAAGCAGAACCAAAGCGCCTCCGTGCCCCCGTGCGGGTGGGCAGTGAAGCGGATCTCATCCTCGCGCACCGAGAGGCCGCAGACGTTGCCGTAGGGAATCGTCGTATCAACCTGAAGCATGGTGGTTCTCCTCCGGGGCGGTGGGGGCGCCCGTCGTCCCGTTCGGCGGCCGGCCACGAAAGCCTGCCGGAACACGAGCCGGCTTTGGCGCGGCCAAGTGGCGCAGGAGATACGCGGTGGGCACGGAAGATCACGCTGGTGACGATGCCTCACCGAAGATGGGAACGGATGATGATGTCTGAGTTGCGTCTGGAAGAATATCGCACGCTCGCGGCCAACCTGGGAGGTGAGAACCCGCTTCCCCCCCTGCAAGCGCCCAGCACGGCGCAAGGCCAGCCGAAGGTGGATGACAACGTGCCGGAAGAGGCACGCCGCTACCTCGGCTGGGGAACGCAGGCAGGGGTGCTTCCCTACCGCATGCAGGACCAGTACGACCGTGACCGGCAGATGCGCGGTCTGCGCGCCGCGGTGCTCGAGAACGAGGTGCTGCGGGCCACGTTCCTGCTGGACCTGGGCGGCCGCCTCTGGTCGCTGCTGCACAAGCCGAGCGGCCGTGAGCTGCTCTACTGCAACCCCGTTTTCCAGCCGGGCAGCCTGGCCGTGCGCAACGCGTGGTTTGCCGGTGGGGTGGAGTGGAACGTGTCGATCCAGGGGCACACCCCCTTCACCTGCTCGCCGCTCTTTGCCGCCCGCACCAGCCTGGACGACGGCACGCCGGTGCTGCGCCTCTACGAGTGGGAGCGCATTCGCCAGGTGCCCTACCAGATGGACTTCTGGCTGCCGGACGGCTCCGAATGGCTCTTTGCCCGGATGCGCATCAGCAACCCGCATCCGAACGAGATCCCGATGTACTGGTGGTCGAACATCGCCGTGTGGGAACGCCCCGACGTGCGGGTGATCGCCCCGGTGGACGGCGCCTACAACTTCGGCTACGCCGGCAAGTTCAGCCGCGTGGCGATCCCCCGCGGCCCCGGCTTCGACGCGACCTACCCCACCAACGCCCCGGGCGCCTGCGACTACTTCTATGACATTCCCGATGGGCAGCGCCCCTGGGAGGCGGCGCTGGATGGCGAAGGGCGGGGGCTGATTCAGGCATCCACCTCCCGGCAGCGCGGGCGCAAGCTGTTCGTTTGGGGCATGGGCGTCGGCGGGCGCCGCTGGCAAGAGTTCCTGGCCGACAAGGGGTGTACCTACATTGAGATCCAGGCCGGCGTGGCCCGCACGCAGTACGAGTGCTTCCCGATGGCGCCCGAGTCCGAGGTGCAGTGGCTGGAGGCCTACGGGCTGATGGAGGCCTCCCCGGAGCGGGTCCACTCTGAGGATTACGCCGATGCCTGGCACGCGGTCCAGGAACATCTCGATGTCCGCCTGCCACAAGAGCGCCTGGAGGCGATGCTGGTCGAAACCGATTCGGCCTCGCGGCGGGCGCCGGAGGCGATCCTGCACCGCGGCTCCGGGTGGGGCGCGCTGGAGCGCCGCCGCCGCGAGCGCGCCGGCCAGAAGCCGTTCGCCCTCCCCTCGCTGCCGTTCGACGATGCCTCGCTGGGCGAAGAGCAGGCGCCCTGGCTGGCCTTGCTGGAGCAAGGGGCACTGCCGACGCGGGCGCCCGCCGCGGAGCCCGGCGCCTGGATGGTTCAGGCGGAGTGGCGCGCGATGCTGGATGCGTCGATCCAGGCCGGCGACAGCAACCACTGGCTGGCGTGGCTGCATCTGGGCGTGATGCGCTATCAGGCGGGCGACCAGGAGGGCGCGCGCCAGGCCTGGGAGCAATCGCTGCAGCTAGAGCGCTCGCCGTGGGCGCTGCGGAACCTGGCCGTCCAGGCAGCGCACGAGAAGCGGCCCGGCGACGCGGCCGACCTGTGGCTGGAGGCCTACCAGATGGTGCCGACTTCGGTGCCGCTGGCCATCGAGTGCTGTCGCGGTCTCACCGAGGCCGGTCGGCCGCAAGAGGTGCTGGCGCTGCTGGAGTCGATGCCCGCGGAAGTGCGCCGCCACGGCCGCATCCGCATCCTGGAGGCCCAGGCGGCGCTCGATGCCGACGACCTCGCTCGCGTGGAAGCGATTCTGATGGGCGACATCGAGGTGCCAGACGTGCGCGAGGGCGAGGTGTCGCTCTCCAACACCTGGTACGCCATGCACGAGAAGCGCATCGCCGCGGCCGAGGGAGTGCCCATCGACGACGACCTGCGCCAGCGGGTTCGCCGCGAGTGTCCCCCGCCGGCGCACCTCGACTTCCGCATGGCCGGGTAGCCTGGCAACGACAGATCGGTCGCGCCAGTCCCGGCCCGGCACGTGCCCGGGGCGCCCCTACCCCCGAACGGTGGGCGGTAGGGGCGCCCGGTGCCTGCCGTCCGGCAGACTCGGAGGCGCCGATGTCTTTCCCGCGAACGGCCGAGACTGTACCGCTGCCCTGGCTGCAGGAAGTGCAAACGCCCCCGGTGGAGCTCCCC
>JAAZEB010000011.1 GCA_012512505.1 Armatimonadota bacterium
CCAGAAGCCCGATTGCTCGGGCACTCCGGCAGTTGCCTGGGGGAGTAACGCCCCCTCGGCGTTGGAGGCGCCTCCTACGGCGGCCGGCGGGACGCCGGCAATCCGACCGTACGCGAATCGTAGGGGCGCCTCTGCTGGACACAACTCCTCAGCCCGCATCGATCCCTGCCAAAGACCCACCGTGAATATGCGCTCGTATGCCCGATACTACAACACTTCAACGAGTCTTGATCCGTCGAAACGTTAAGCCATGTTAAGTGTCGTTTAAGCGGATCACCAGGCCAGGCACAAACGCTTCAATGAGTGTTGGATCCAGCGCCATGAATCCATGGCGCGATCCCCCTGGCTTGATCGCTTGTCGAGCGGGAAACCCGCGTCCTGACTGGGTTTTTGGGCGGAGACCTCCGTGCCGGCACGGCAATCCGGCACCGGATAAGGGCATTCTTTCGGGGTGCAGTGGCCCGGTGAACGGGCAGAGCAGTGCTAGAGATATCAAGTTGTGAATGTTGACAAACGGGCAGTGACGTGTTAAAGTGAACCCATCGCCTGGTGGAGCAGCCGCTGGTGGGTGCGACCATCCGACCGGCTCGTCACGACCGATGGGGCAGAGGCCGCCAGTCGCGTGGGGGAGCTACCTTGCAGCTGGTGGCGCTCCCGGGCGTGGCGGATTGCCTGGCCCTGCGGGGGATGGGTCGCTGAGCGGCGGTTCCCGGCCGCTTGACGCGGCTGCCTGGGTGTGATAGGATGTTAGTCAACATATCGGCGTGATAAGTATCCAAAGTGTGCGTTTCGGAGCGGCTGGCGCCTGTGGGACCGCCATCCTGGCGCCCCGCTCCGACCCCTGGCTGAAGGAATGGTGCGCGGATGGCCGAGTGCGATTGCCCCGATGGCTGCGGACTGCGGATAGAGGTTTACCAGGGACCGCGGATTGATCAGGAGATCTACCTGGACCACGCGGCCACCACGCCGGTAGACCCGGCGGTGGTGCAGGCGATGCTGCCGTTCCTCAGCGAGCGTTTTGGCAACCCGTCGAGCGTCCACGGCTTCGGGCGGGCTACCCGCGCGGCGGTCGATGCCGCCCGCGACCTGGTGGCGCGCTGCCTGCATGCCCGCCCGGAGGAGATCTACTTCACCAGCGGGGGCACGGAGTCGAACAACACCGTGCTGTTGGGTGTCACCGAGGCGCTGCGCGAGCACGGCTGCCACGTGATCACCTCTGCCATCGAGCACCACGCCATCCTCGATACCTGCGACTACCTGCAGTCGCGCGGGGTGCGCACCACCGTGCTCCCGGTGGACGAGTACGGCCTGATAGACCCGGAGGACGTGCGCCGGGCGATCACCAACGAGACCGTACTGGTCTCCATCATGCACGCCAACAACGAGATCGGCACGATCCAGCCAATCGCCGAGATCGGGCGCGTTTGCCGGGAGGCAGGGGTACTCTTCCACACCGACGCGGTGCAGACTGCCGGCTCGCTGGCGCTGGATGTCGACGCGCTGAACGTGGACTTCCTCTCGTTGTCCGGGCACAAATTCTACGGGCCGAAGGGGGTGGGCGCGCTGTTTGCCCGCCGCGACGTGCCGTGGCGCCCGCTGCTGCACGGTGGCGGCCAGGAGCGGCACCGGCGCGCCGGTACCGAGAACGTGCCGGGCATCGTCGGCCTAGCAACGGCGCTGGGGCTGGCCGCCGAGAAGATGACCGGCGAGGCCGAGCGGCTCATCCGGCTGCGTGACCGCCTGATCGACGGGATTACCGCGCGCGTGGATCAGTGCCGCCTCAATGGGCACCCGTCGCAGCGGCTGCCGAACAACGTTAGCCTCAGCGTGGCCGGCGTGGAGGGGGAGTCGGGGCTGCTGATCCTCGACATGATGGGGATCGCGGCGGCGGGCGGCGCGGCGTGTTCGTCCGGATCGCTGGAACCCTCGCACGTCATCCAGGCGATCCGGGTGCCGCCGGAGGCCGCCCGGGGCAGCATTCGCTTCAGCCTCGGACGCGGCACGACAGCGGATCAGATCGACTTCGTGGTAGATGCCTTCGCCGAGGTGGTGGCCGGCCTGCGCAGCCTGGTGCCCAACTACGCCGAGACGCTCCGCGCCCTGGCCTCGTAGCGCCCGCGGCACGCCACGACGTGCCGTGGCAGCGCGGCCTCCCCGGCAGAGCTTCCGATTGCCTGGGCATGCCGGCTGGCGCCGGGCCGGCTTTGGCGTGCCAACCCCTCTCCTAGTTCACCACGCTTGACGCCCCGAAAATCGCGTGTTATGATACTTGCATATTTGAGCAATCATTCAACTGGAGGGATGCATGGGGCGCGAGTCTGACGGTGGAGGAACGGTGTCGCCGGTAGACGCGGAGCGCGTGGCGGCAGTGCGTTGCCAGATGGTGCCGCACAGCGTCTTCGTTGCCCTGGCGGAAACGTTCCAGGCGATGGGCGACCCGACGCGCGTGAAGCTCCTGTTTGCGCTTTCGCGCGCCGAGTTGTGCGTGTGCGACCTGGCGACGCTGCTGGGGGTTTCGGTGTCGGCCGTTTCGCACCAACTGCGGGTGCTGCGCTCGCTGCGGTTGGTGCGGTCGCGCCGGGAAGGGCGGCGCGTTTACTACACCCTGGATGACGATCACATCCGCACCCTCTTCCTGCAAGGCCTGGCGCACGTTGAGCATCGCCGGGCGCTGCCTGGGAATGGGAAGGGCTGGAAAGGTGGCAACGAAGAGCTTGCTGCTGCCGGTGCTGCTGCCCGGCGGTGAGGAGTGCGAGCGCTGTGCCGACCGGCTGAAAACCCGCATCCTGGAGACCCCCGGCGTGCGTGCCGTGGAGGTGGACCGGGCGGCGGGGCAGGTGGTGGTGACCTACGATGCATCGGTGGTCGGCCCCGACGAGATTGAGCGCGCGGCGGTGGCGGCGGGCGCGGCAATCGTGGCGCACATCCACCACGAAACGTTGGTGCTCCGCGGGATGGACTGCCCCGACTGCGCCGTGAAGGTGGAGCGGGTCGTGAGTGGCCTCCCTGGCGTGCTCGAGGCCGCCGTCTCCTTCGCCGCGTCGCGTCTGGTGGTGGGCTACGATAGCCGGCAGACCTCGCAGGCCGCCATCGTCCGCGCCGTGCGGAGCCTGGGCTACCAGGTGGAAGAGGCCCAGGGGCCGATCCAGAGCGGCTCGCTGCAGCTCAGCGGGCTGGATTGCGCCGACTGCGTGCGCAAGGTAGAACGCGCCGTCGCGGCGCTGCCGGGGGCGCGCTCGGCCACGGTGGCGTTGGCCACCGGCCGCCTGGAGGTGCGCTACGATCCGGCGGTGCTCTCGCTGGATCGGGTGGCGCGCACCGTGCGGGAGGTGGGCTACGAGGCGCGCGTGGAGGGGAGCCCGGTCCACGAGCCGCAGGCGCCGGCGTTCTGGGAGAAGAACTCGCGCCTGCTCCTCACGGCGGGCTCCGGCGTCGCACTGGGGCTGGGCCTGCTGGCGCGGGCGTTCGGGGCGGCCGCGGCCCTCTGGCAGGGGCTGCTAATCGCCGCGATTCTGCTGGGGGGCGTCTACGTGGTCCGCAGCGCCTACGTTGCCCTGCGCACGCGCCTCACCACCGACATCAACTTCCTGATCACGATCGCCACGATTGGCGCCCTGGCGATTGGCGAGTGGGCCGAGGCCGCCTCGGTGATGTTCCTCTTCTCCCTGGCGGAGCTGCTCGAATCGTACAGCATGGACCGCACGCGCAACGCCATTCGCGAGCTGATGCGCCTGGCGCCGCAGCAGGCGACGGTGATCCGTGACGGCCGCGAGCTGACGCTGCCCATCCGCGAGATCCGCCCGGGCGAGGTGATGGTGGTCAAGCCCGGCGAGCGCGTTGCCATGGATGGCACGGTGGTCGGCGGTGCCTCCACGGTGAACGAGGCCCCGATCACCGGCGAGTCGCTGCCGGTAGAGAAGGGCACCGGCGACGACGTATTTGGCGGGAGCATCAACGGGCGTGGCTCGCTGGAGGTGCTGGTCAATAAGGAGTACGAGGACACGACGCTGGCGCGCATCATCCACCTGGTGGAGGAAGCCCAGGCGCAGAAGGCGCGCGCCGAGCAGTTTGTAGACCGATTCGCGCGCTACTACACCCCGGCGGTGATCGGCCTGGCGGTGGCGATCGCCGTGGTGCCGCCGGTGTTCCTGGGGGCAGCGTTTGCCGACTGGTTCTACCGGGCGCTGGCGCTGCTGATCATCTCTTGCCCCTGCGCGCTGGTGATCTCCACGCCGGTTTCCATTGTCTCCGCTATCTCGGCGGCGGCCCGCAGCGGCGTGCTGGTGAAGGGCGGCGTCTACCTGGAGGAGATCGGGCAGGTGCGGGTGATCGCCTTCGACAAGACGGGCACGCTCACCCGCGGCACCCCGGAGATCCTGGAGATCGTGCCGCTGAACAGGCACAATCCGGAGCAGGTGTTGAGTCTGGCCGCGGCGATTGAGGCGCGCTCGGAGCACGCGCTGGCGGAGGCGATCCTGCGCAAGGCCTACTTCGACGGCGTGCGCTGGAAGCAGCTCAGCGACTTCGAGTCGATCCCCGGCCAGGGCGCGCGGGCCCGGGTAGAGGGGCAGGACGTGTACGTGGGGCGGCCCCGCCTCTTCGAGGAGCTCGGCGTCTCGCTGGCGCCGGTGCGAGACCGCATCGAGGCGGAGCAGCAACGCGGGCACACGGCGCTGCTGGTCGGCTCGCGGGAGCGCCTGATCGGCCTCATCCTGGCGGCGGACCGCCCGCGGACGCTGGCCCCCGCCGCCCTTCGGGCGCTGAAGGAGCTGGGGGTGGAGCGCACCGTGATGCTGACCGGCGACAACGCCGGCACCGCCGCGGCGGTGGCGCGCGAGTTGGGGGTGGACGAGTTCCGGGCCGAGTTGCTGCCGCAGCAGAAGGTGGATGCCGTCCACGAGCTGATGGGGCGCTATGGCCGGGTGGCGATGGTGGGCGACGGCGTCAACGATGCCCCGGCGCTGGCGGCGGCCTCGGTGGGGGTGGCGATGGGCGCTGCCGGCACCGACGTGGCGCTGGAGACCGCCGACGTCGCCCTGATGGCCGACGACCTGTCGCGCATTCCGTTCGTGGTGGGGTTGAGCCGGCGCACCCTGCGCGTCATTCGCCAGAACATCTTCTTCTCCATCGCGGTGAAGGCGGCGTTCGTTGGGCTGGCCTTTGCCGGCTCGGTCACGCTGTGGCTGGCGGTGCTGGCCGATATGGGCACGTCGCTGCTGGTAACCGCCAACGGGCTGCGCCTGCTGCGCGGCGCCCGCCGCCAGCGCCCGGCTGTGCCCCACGCGCCGACCCCGGAACCGGCCGTCGGCGTGCAGCACGCCCACGATGGCGGCGCCCCGGCCCACGGCGGCCACGCCACTGCCTGCCCGTGCGGGCACGACCACCCGGCGGCGGGATGACGCGGAGGCTGGGGGTGGGCGGCACCGGCTGCCTGCCCTCGGCCTCCGGTGTTTAGAGCTTCTCCCAGGCGACGGGGAGGAACCCCTCCGGCTCGAGCTCTGGGCGTACCCGCTTCTCCAACTGCAGCACCGTGCCGGCGGGACTGGTGGCCAGCCACAGCCGGTCGGCCAGCTCTAGCATGATTGTGTAGCCCATCCCCAGGGAGACCTTCGTTGAGAAGCCGTGGCGGAAGAGCACGGAGGGGATATCCTCCGGGCGGATCCCCGGCCCACGGTCGCTGACGCGAACGACGACGCTGTCTTCACCAACCCAGATCTCGGCCCGGGGGTCGGTGCCGTGTTTGATGGCGTTGGTGATCGCCTCCGCCGCTGCCGTCACCAGGTCACCGGCCCGGGTGGTGTCCATGCCGGCTTGCTGGGCAATGGTGCGGATCTGGCCGCGCAGGGCACGGTAGTCCTCCTCGCTGCGCAGGGGCATTTCTACCAGGAGCTGGCCGATGGAGGGGATGTCGGTCGGTTCCACCAGGCAGAAGCGGTCGTGGGTGATCGCGCGGATCACCTC
>JAAZEB010000012.1 GCA_012512505.1 Armatimonadota bacterium
GATCTACACCCACGTCTCCACCCGCCGGCTGCACGAAACCTACGAGAAGGCACACCCCCGCGCCAGAGGGCGCGGCGGTTCAGGAGCCGGAGGAGGATCGGGGGCGCCGCCATCCGGGCGGCCGCCCCAAACGCAAACCGCCCCGGGGGCGGGAAGCGAACACGCGGCTCGCTCCGCTGCCCCCAGGGCGGTTTGATGAAGTTCTGCTCGATGGGCCGCTGCCGGCCCGAGCCGAGTTACTTGATCTCGACGGCGGCGCCTTGCTCCTCGAGCTTGGCGCGGATCGCTTCCGCCTCTTCCTTCGAGACGCCTTCCTTCACCTTCACCGGCGCGGACTCGACGAAGCTCTTCGCGTCCGCCAGGCCCAGGTTGGTGATCTCGCGGATCGCCTTGATGACCTGGATCTTCTTGTCGCCGGCGCTGGCGAGGATCACATCGAAGGCCGTCTGCTCCTCGGCGGCGGGAGCGGCCTCGGCAGCAGCGCCGCCAGCGGCCGGGGCGGCGGCCACCGGCATCGCCGCGCTCACACCAAACTTCTCCTGCAACGCCTTCGTCAGCTCCACGAGCTGGAAGACGGTCATATTCCCGACTTGCTCAATCAACTCCTCAGTTGTCGCCATGTCACTCTCCCCCTCTGCGGATTCCCCCTGCTCTCGCCGCTGGTCGGCAAGAGCCTGCAACGTGAACACAAAAGTCGCCACCAGGGCGTTGAGCGTCCCCACAACCCCGACCAACGGGCCCATGAGGGTGCCAACCACCTGCGCCTGCAACTGTTCGCGGGTTGGCATGTCGGCCAAGGCCCGCACCTGCTCGCCGGCGTAGACCTGGCCCTCGAAGAAGCCACCCTTCAGCGAGACGTTTCGGTTCTCTCGCGTGAAGGCGGCGATCGCCTTCGCCACGGTCACCGGGTCGCTATAGACGAACACGGCGGCGGTGGGGCCGGTGAGGAACTGCTCCAGGTTCACGGGCGTTCCTTCGGTCGCCCGGCGCATCAGGGTGTTCTTCACCACGGCCAGCTCGCCGCCAGCCTCCCGGATCTGCTTGCGCAGGGTGGTCATCGCGGCCATCGGCAGGCTGCCGAACTCTGCCAGGAACGTGGCATTGGCGCGCTCTACCTTCTGACGCAATTGCGCCACGGTTTCTACCTTCTGCGGTTGTCGCACGGATTCACCCCCTCTCACCTGTTGCGATCTTGTGATCCGCGATCCGCCGGCGGCACAGGGCCACAAACGCAAAAAGGCCCCCGCCGTGCGGAGGCCTCCAGATTGCCACACGCCTGAGTGGCGCGCAACCATTGCCTTGGGAGACTCACTCCAGCCTCGGCAGGCGGCGACACGTCGCGCTTATGCAAGACCTGCTGTCTACGGCGGATCGGTCCGCGGGCATACAGCCCGCCAGGATGACAGGCGGATTATACCATCCTGGCAAGCCCCTGTCAAGCACGATTCCCGCCCGCAACGCCCGGGGAGCGGGAGTGCGTTGCGGAACACTGGCGATCCGGCTTACTCCTTCAGGTGGTAGCGCATGTTGGTGACGATCACATCCTTGCGCCCAAGCAGCGCCAGCTTCAGCAACCAGCCAGACTGGTTGTGCAGCAGCACGTGCCACCACCGGCTCGGCACAAACTCCGGCAGGATGACCGTCACGATGTGCTCGCGCTCCGTTTGCACCTCATCCAGATAGCGGAACAGCGGGTCGATCAGCGAGCGGTAGGGCGACTCCAGCACCAGCAGCGGGATCCCTTGGCTGAACGCCTCCCACTCGCGCAGCAGCCTCGGTGTGGTCTCTGGGTCCATCTCAATATGGAGGGCGCGGGTGTCTTGCCCGAGCGACTTGGCGTACTGCAGCGCCGGCACGGTGCCCCGGTTCACCGAGGGCACCAGGACAATGACCGTGTTCTTCGGTGCCGGGGGCGGCTGGTAGCCGATCAGCGTCAACTGCGAGGCGACGGCGACGTAGTGGCGGTTGATGCGGGCGAAAAGCAGTTGCAGGCCGGCAATCGCCAGCACCACCAGCCAGGCGCCGGAGCGCACCGTGTCGCCCAGCCCCGGCAGCGTGAACGGCAGGTGGAACAGCACATTGGAGTCTGGCGGCATGAACCGGGTTACCGCCAGGATCGCCATCACCACAAAGGTGGTGGTCATCCCCACGCCGTTGATCGTGGCGCTGCGGCGCCAGCCGGGCGTCCGCAGGCGGTGCCAACGCCGCACCATGCCCGCTTGCGAGATCGTGAACGACAGGAAGACGCCCACCGCGTAGAACGGGAGCATCCCATGCACGTTCCCCTGGAACACCACCAGGAGCAGAGACGAGAGGACCGCCAGCGCCACAATCCCGTTGCTGTAGACCAGGCGGTCGCCTACGTTCCAGAACTGGCGGGGCAGGAAGCGGTCTTGCGCCAGGATGGCGGCCAGGCGAGGGAAGCCGGCGAAGCTGGTGTTCGCCGCCAGGATCAGAATCAGCATGGTAGTTCCCTGAACGAAGTAGTAGGGAACTCCCCGGCCGCCCCAGACCGTCTCGGCGATCTTGCTGATGACGGTCTCCCCGGCGCCGTGGCCGCCTGCCCCCGCGTCGGGGAGGATGTGGTAGGCGTGCGCCAGGTAGGTCACCCCCAGGAAGATCGCCGCCATGATCGCCCCCATCCAGCGCATGGTGATGGCGGCGTTCGGCCCTTCCGGCGGCTTGAACGCTTGCACGCCGTTGCTGATCGCCTCAACGCCGGTGAGCGCGGTGCAACCGGAGGCGTAGGCGCGCAGGAGGAAGAAGACCCACACCAGGCCGGTCACGGAGACTTCGCTGGCGGCGGTGGGTGCCGGGGCCGGGGGCGCTCCGCCGATGACCAGCCGCGCTAGGCCCCAGCCGATGGTGAGGAACATCGCCAGCATGAAGGAGTAGGAGGGGAGCGCGAAGGCAAACCCGGCCTCTCGCAGGCCGCGCAGATTGGCCAGCATCAGCAACAGGATGAACAGCACCCCCAGCGATACCGCGTAGGGGCGCAGGGCAGCAAAGGCGGAGGTGATGGCGGCGACGCCAGCCGCCACGCTCACCGAAACAGTGACCACATAACCGATCAGCAGTGCCGCCCCGGCAATCGTCGCCCAGCGGATCCCCAGGTTCTCTTTGGCAACCAGGTAGGCGCCGCCGCCGCTGGGGTAGGCCAGCACCGTCTGCTGATAGGAGAACGTGACGACGACCAGCAGGAAGACGATCCCCAGGGCAATCGGCAGCGAAGCACTGAGCGCGGCGGTGCCGGCCAGCAGCAGGGCGATCAGAATCTCCTCCGTGGCGTAGGCGGTGGAGGAAACCGCGTCCGAGGCAAAGATCGGCAGGGCCATCCACTTGTCTAACCGCTCCTGAACGGCGCGGGCCGTGGCGATTGGCCGCCCAATCAATACCCGGCGAATGGAGACCAGCATTCCGGGACCTTTCCAGGGGAGGGGGGGTGCCTGGATTCGCGCGGTCGCTCGGCATGCCCATAGGGTGCCGCAGACCCGCCCCCGGAGGTTCCCTCGCCCCTCTCGACTGAGAGAGCAGTTCAGCTCGCGCCCCAGTATAGCACACCGATTCGCCCGCGACAAGCCGCTTTGGTTGACGGGCCTCTGGCGCCGTGCTATCATACGGTTGGCCCGACAGGCCTGCCGGCAGGGGCTGTCTCCGGCGGCAACCGCCGCCACGTTGAACCTTTTGGCCAGGTTGGGCGTTCAGAGGAACTGAGATGAAAACGCTGCGCTTGGGGGGGCATCGGCCGGGGCGGCGCTTGCTGGTGGCGCGGCCCGCATCGCCGCCGCGCCGGGAAGCGGCGGCCGGCCGTGGCAACGCCCGGTGCTGCCGCCTATCTTCCTCCTGCTGCTCCTCGGTGGCCCACTGAGCGCCGCGCCAGCGCCGCCCACCTGGCACTCCTCCGTTGCCGCTGCCCAGGAGCAGGCCGCCCAGGCGAAGAAGCTCCTGTTCCTGGAACTGGCCAGCGCCCGCGTGCCCGCCTGCGCCCGACGCGACCAGGAGGTCTACCGCGAGGCGCGCCTGGCCCGCGTCCTGACTGCGTTCGTCTGCGTGCGCCTCGATGCTGAGCGCGACCGCGCCGCCGTGGCGCAGTGGCAGCCGACCGGCTTCCCCACGCTGATCGTCTTGCAGGCGGATGGCACCGAGATCGCCCGCCCTCTCGCCACGCTGGCGGCCGACGCCCTGGCCGAGCGCTTGGAACAGATCCGTGACGACGAGCGCGCCCTGGGCGAGCTGCGGGCGAAGCTGGCCGCGACGCCAGCCGACGTACCTTCGCGCCTGGCGCTGTGCCGTATCTACCTGCGTCGGGGCAACGCTGCCGCCGCCCGGCCGCTCATCGACGGGCTGGCCGCCGCCGACGACGCGCTGGTGCGCCAGGCGCTGCCGTCGCTGTGGCTGGGGCTAGCGATGGCGCTCGGTCGCGGCGCCCCGGGGCCGAAGGGCAAGGAGTATTTCGAGCGCGTCATCCGCGAGTTCCCCGAATCGCGCGAGGCGGAGCAGGCCCATTTCCTCCTGCACATGGTCCACCTGATGGCTGGCGACCGCGAGGCGGCAGCGCGCTCGCTGGAACGGGTGGTGGAAAGCGCCCACGACGCCTACCTGCGCGAGCGTGCCGAACGCGCGCTGCGGGCGCGCGGAAACCAATAGCCAGGGCAGGCGTCTAACGCTTGAGCCGGTCCTCACGGTGGGCGCGCCGCTGCCCGACACGGTGGCGGCTCCCTCGGGAGCCCCTGGACCGGCGCGAGACAGGTTCAGGACCGCCCCAACCGCGACCGGCACGCGGGCGCGGACCAAGCGAAGGGGCGGGCGTGTGGAGCGGCCGGGCTGGCCCCGGCTCCCCTGGTCAGGCATAAACGCATGGATCTGTTGGAGTGCTACCGGCTGATGTGGCGGATCCGCCTTTTCGAGGAGAAGGTGGATCAGTTCTTCGGAGACGGTACCCTACGCGGCACCTCTCACCTGTGCGTAGGCCAGGAGGCCACCGCCGTCGGCGCCTGCGCCGCCCTGCGCCCCACCGACTACGTCACCAGCACCCACCGGGGCCACGGGCACTTCCTCGCCAAAGGGGGAGATCCGCGCCGGCTGATGGCGGAGCTGTTCGGTAAGGCGACCGGCTACTCGCGGGGCCGCGGCGGCAGCCAGCACATGGCCTGCTACGCCCTCGGCTTCCTTGGCTCGAACGGGATCACCGGCGGGGGCATCCCGATTGCCACCGGCGCCGCCCTGGCGATCCAGCGCCGGCGCCAGAGCCACGTCGTCCTCTGCTTCTTCGGCGACGGCGCCGCCAACCAGGGTGTCTTCCACGAAGCGCTGAACCTCGCCGCCGTCTGGAAGCTGCCGGTCATCTACCTGTGCGAGAACAACCTCTACGCCATGTCCACCCCGGTGCGCGCCACGTTCGCCATCCCGCGGATTGCCGCGCGCGCCGCCGCCTACGGCATGCCCGGCCACACCGTGGACGGCAACGACCTCCAGGCGGTGCGTGACGCCGTCGCCGAGGCCGCCTCCCGTGCCCGTGACGGCGGCGGCCCCACCTTGCTGGAGTGCCAGACCTACCGCCTGGTGGGCCACTCCAAGTCTGACCGGCGTGTCTACCGCACCCGCGAGGAGGAAGAAGAGTGGCGGGCGCGCGACCCGATCCTCCGCTTGGGTAACGCCCTCCTCGCCGCTGGCGAACTGACGGAAGCCCAGGCGGCGCAGATCCGGGAAGAGGAGGCGCGGGAGATCGAGGAGGCGGTGGCGTTCGCCAGGCAAAGCCCGGTGCTCCCTGCCGAGGCGGCGTTGGAGGGCGTGTACGCGTGAGCAACCAAGACGTGAGCGGCAGTGGCGGTGCCTCCGACCGGTTCCGCGAGCTCTACTTCACCGAGGCGCTGCGCGAGGCACTGGCCGAGGAGATGGAGCGCGACCCGGAGGTCTTCCTCCTCGGCGAGGACATGGGCGTCTACGGCGGCTGCTTTGGCGTCACCCGCGGCCTGCTCGAGCAGTTCGGTCCCGAGCGGGTGCGCGATACGCCGATCTCCGAGGCCGGCGTCGTTGGCCTGGCGGTGGGCGCCGCCATCCTCGGTGCCCGGCCGGTGGTCGAGGTGATGTTCATGGATTTCATCACCCTGGCTATGGACCAGATCGCCAACCACGCCGCCAAGTTCCGCTACATGTACGGCGAGCAGGCACGCGTGCCGCTGGTGATCCGCTGCCCCGCCGGCGCCGGCCGTGCCTACGGCGCCACCCACTCGCAGACGCTCGAAGCCTGGTTTCTGCACGTGCCTGGCCTGAAAGTGGTGGCCCCCGCCACCGCCGCCGACGCCAAGGGCCTGCTGAAGAGCGCCATCCGCGACGACAACCCGGTGATCTTCCTGGAGAACAAGGTGCTCTATCAGTCGCGCGAGTGGATCCCCGACGGCGAGTTCACCATTCCGCTGGGGCGCGCCCGGCGGGTGTGTGAGGGGGGCGACGTGACGATCGTCGCCTACTCGCGCATGGCGCGCGAAGCGGAGAAGGCCGCCTCCATCCTGGCCGAGGAGGGCATCGGCGCCGAAGTGATCGACCTGCGCTCGCTGGTGCCGCTGGACATCGACGCGGTGGTCGCGTCGGTGACCAAGACCGGGCGCGTGGTGCTGGTGGAGGAGGGCACCCGCACCGGCGGCGTCTGCGCGGAGTTGGGGATGCGCCTCTTCGAGGAGGCGTGGGATTCCCTCGATGCCCCGATTCAACGGGTGACGGCGCCCGACATCCCGATCCCGTTCGCCCCCGAACTGGAGGCGGCGGTGATCCCCACGGCGGCCGACATCGCCGCGGCGGCGCGCGCCCTGGCGGAGAGTTGATGCCAATGCACGTTTCCGCCATCGTCCTCAGCTACAACAAGCGCGAGTACACCCGGCGCTGCCTGGAGAGCCTCGTCGCCAGCGACTGCCCCGGCCTGGAGATCATCTTGGTGGACCAGGGCTCTACCGACGGCACCCGTGAGTGGCTGGAGCGCTTTGCCGCCGCGTGCCCGGTGCCGATCCGCCCGGTGCTGAACGAGCACAACGTGGGGGCTTGCACCGGGCGCAATCAGGGGATCGCCACGGCGTCCGGGCGCCTGCTGGCGTTCCTCGACAACGACGTGGTGGTGGAACAGCGGGACGGGCTGCGCCGGTTGGCGGCGCGCCTGGAGGCTGAGCCGGACGCTGGCCTCGTCACGGCGAAGCTGCTCTATCCCGATCCGCCGCACCGCATCCAGTACGCCGGGTGCGCCGTCACCCCGAGCGGACGCATCGTCTACCTGGGGCGTGGGGAGGCCCGCGAGGACCCGCGCTTTAGCCAGGAGCGCGACCTACAGGCAACGATCAGTGCCTTTATCATGGTGAAGCGGGAGGTGATCGAGAAGGTCGGCGGCTTCGACGAGGCGTTCAACCCGGTGCAGTTCGAGGACCTGGACCTCTCCTACCGGGCGCGGGCGGCCGGCTACCGGGTGATTTACTACCCTTCGGTGGAGGCATTCCATTATGAGAACGTCACCACCGATGGCTCGCCCGACCTCAACTTCCGCTACCTAACGATCCGCCACGGCCTGATCTTTAAGGAGCGCTGGCGGCACATGTTCGAGCACGAGGGCGGCCCCGACGATGCCGAGGCCGTGTGGCGGCCGATTGAACGGCCAAGGATAGGTGAGTAGGTGACAGGTGACAGGTGTTAGGTGACAGGTGGCAGGTGGTCCTGGCCCTCGCGGGAGTGGCCGGGCCTCAGTGATCACCCTAAAGACACCAGGGCATCGGGAGACACGAAGGGAGTTGTGCCACTTCGTGTCGTGGTGGTGAGCGGTTGCGCAGAGACGCGGGAAACGGGTGAAATGGCGGTTCAGGAGAACATCGAGCAGGCGATCAAGGAGCTGATGGTCGAGCGGCTTTTCCTCAAGGTGGCGCCGGAACAGATCGGCGACGAGGAGGCGCTCATGGAAAAGTACGGGCTAGACTCGGTCAACATCTTCGAACTGGTGGCCGGTCTGGAAGAAGTCTACGGCATTACTTTTGAGGATACCGACTTCCAGATCGACCTCTTCCGCAATGTGCGCTCCATCAGCGACTACGTGCGCGACAAGCTGCGCGCCCAGCAGTAGCGCGCGCCGTCACCGAATGGCGGGTGGAACGAACCCCCGACCTCTTGAGTGTCATGCAAGCGCCGTAACGCACGCTGTCACCGAATAGCGAGTGGAATTCCTTACGCCCGGCGTGGCGTTGCCGGCCGTCCGCGGAACAGGGCCGATGCAAACTGAAGCGGGGATGAGCGTGGTGGAGACGCCGGTGCTCCTCACCGGTGGTGAGTTTACCCTCTATGGGGTGCTGCACCGGCCGGAGGGTGGCATGGCGCCCCTGGGCTGCGTGTGTTGTGCCCCCTTCGCCGAGGAGAAGAAAGGCGCCCACCGCCTCCTGGTAGACCTGGCGCGGGCGCTGGCACGCCGCGGCGTGCCGGTACTGCGCTTCGACTACCGCGGCACCGGCGACAGTGCCGGCGCCTTCACCGACTTCACCCTCGCCGGCGCCATCGCGGACATCAGCCAGGCGGTCTCCTTCCTGCAGGCGCGGTGTGGCGTGCCGCGGGTGGGCCTGCTGGGAGTGCGCCTTGGCGCGGCGCTGGCTGCCCAGGCACTACCGGCAATCGGCATGGCTGGCACGACGCTCGTCCTCTGGGAGCCGGTGACGAACGGCCGCCGCTTCTTGCAGTTGAGCCTGCGCCAAAAGCGTATCCGCGAGATGATGACCGCGGCCGAGGGCGGCGAGCGCGCGGACGAGGAAGCCGCTGCTCGCTCGCCTGCCACCCCGGGCACCCCCTTCGCCGCCCCGGACCTCC
>JAAZEB010000013.1 GCA_012512505.1 Armatimonadota bacterium
CAAGCCGCTCCCGCAGCCAGGTTTCCTTGCTGCGTCCGAACTCTTCCATGTCTTCCCAGCCCTCGCCGCCACAGATGACGGAACAAAGGGCGATCGTCACCACCTCAATCAGGGGGTAGCGCTTGGTGCGATCCACACGTGGGTCGTCAAGCTCCGCAAAGCAGTCTCCGAAAACAGGCTGCGACAACAGGCACCTCCAAGGGATAGGGTTCTACTCCCTGCCCCTTCGACATGCCCCCCCAAAGTCCCCACCAACCATTCGTCCCATTTTAGATGCTCTCGCCCTGTTCCCACCCCGCCCTCGCCATGGGAGACGCGCCTCCTACGGCGGCCGGCGGGACGCCGGCGATCCGACCGCGTGCCGGGACATGGCGTTGACTTCGGCGATTCGGTTGTGATAGCATGGGGCCGTCAGCCTGCTGGCTGAGGGAGGGATCCATGGCTCAGTTTCCGGTGGTGCGGATGCGGCGCCTGCGCGCCACGGAGGCGTTGCGCCGCCTAGTGCGCGAGACGACCCTGGCGCCGTCTGATCTCATCTATCCGCTCTTTGTGGTGGAGGGCCAGGGCGTGCAGCGCGCTATCGGCGCCATGCCCGGCAACTACCACTGGTCGCTCGACACGCTGCCGTGCGTGCTGGACGAGGTGGCTTCGCTGGGCATCCCGGGCGTGCTCCTCTTTGGCATTCCAGAGGAGAAGGACGAGGTCGGCTCGCAGGCCTACGCCCCGGAGGGCATCGTCCAGCGGGCGGTGCGTGCCATCAAGCAGAGCCATCCCGACCTGCTCGTGATCACCGACGTGTGCCTTTGCGAGTACACCTCCCACGGGCACTGCGGCGTGGTGACCGCGGACGGCTGCCTGCAGAACGACCCAACCCTGGAGCTGCTGCAGCGCACGGCGGTTTCGCACGCGCAGGCCGGCGCGGACATCGTCGCCCCCTCCGACATGATGGATGGCCGCGTCGGCGCCATCCGCGCGGCGCTCGATGCCAACGGCTTCGAGTCGGTGGCGCTGCTTGCCTACGCGGCGAAGTACGCTTCTGCCTTCTACGGGCCGTTCCGCGAGGCGGCCGACTCGGCCCCCCGGTTTGGCGACCGCCGCGCCTACCAGATGGACCCGGCGAACCGGCGCGAGGCGCTGCGCGAGGTGGCGCTGGACGTGGCGGAGGGCGCCGACCTGGTGATGGTCAAACCCGCGCTCTCCTACCTCGACGTGATCCGGGAAGTGCGCGACCGCTTCGATCTGCCGCTGGTTGCCTACAACGTCTCGGGCGAGTACTCGATGGTGAAAGCTGCCGCCGCCAACGGCTGGGTGGATGGCGAGCGCCTGATGCTGGAGATCCTTACCAGCATCAAGCGCGCCGGTGCCGATGTGATCCTCACCTACCACGCGCTCGAAGCGGCGCGGCTCCTCCGCGCCGCCGGCTGATGCAGCGCCCCCGATCGCCGCTTCCCATCGCAGGATGGGTAAGGAGAGATCGGCGGCGCCGACAGGAATTGGGCCGGCGGCGGCGAGCCTTCCAGCGGGAGGGCGCGGGAACCGGGGGCTCGCTGCCGGTGTTACAGCGGTGGGAGCAGGTGAGAGGGCTGCCGCCCGGAGTTCCGTCTCGGGCCGTTGGAGATGTGGCTCCGGGCGGCCGGATTCTGGCGCCTTGGAGTGAGGATTGCTTCGCTTGTGGCGGCTCTACCGGGTCTTCGTGCGCAACTCCCTGGTGCGCGAGATGGAGTTCCGGGCCAACTTCTTCGCCAGTCTGGCCACCATCATCGGCTGGCTTCTTTACTACGTGGCGCTCATCCGGATCATCTTCCTGAACACCGAGAGCGTGGCCGGCTGGAGCGAGGGCGAGACACTGATCCTGGTCGGCTCCTTCACGATCATCTGGGCCTTGCTCAACGGCCTCTGCTACGATAACCTCTCGGAGCTGCCGCTCCAGATCCAGAAAGGCACCTTCGACCTGGTGCTCACCAAGCCGGTGGACAGCCAGTTCTTCAGCTCCACGCGGCGCCTCGCCCTCCCGGAGTTGGCGCGCGTGGTTGGGTCGGTGTTGGTGGTGCTTTATGGCGTGCAGGCGGCCGGCCTGCGCCCGAGCAGCGGCCAGGTGGTCCTCTACCTGCTGCTGATGGTATGCGGCCTGGTGATCCTCTACAGCATCTACGCGATACTGATGACGGTGGCCTTCTGGCTGGTGCGCATCCAGAACCTGGATGTGGTGCTCTGGAGCACGGTGACGATCGCCCGCTACCCGATTGACATCTTCTCGCGGGTGCCGCGCTTCCTCTTCACCTTCATCGTGCCGCTGGCCTTCCTCTCCACGGTGCCGGCGCGCGCCCTCCGCGGCATCCTCGACGCGCCGATGGTGGCGGTCGGGGTCCTTTTCGCCGTTGGCCTGGCCGTTGCGTCGCGCCTGTTCTGGCGCTTCGCCTTGCGGTTCTACTCCAGTGCCGGCGGGTAGACTGAGCGGAGGCGGCATGGCTGTGATCGAGGCCGATCGGCTGACGAAAACGTTCACCTCGGTGCGCAAGGAGCCGGGCCTGGTCGGTTCCCTGCGGGGCCTCTTCTCGCGGCAGCGCACCGAAGTCCACGCCGTGCGCGAAGTCTCCTTTACCATCGACCAGGGAGAGCTGGTCGGCTTCCTCGGGCCGAACGGCGCCGGCAAGACCACGGTGCTGAAGATGCTTTCCGGCATCCTCTACCCGACCTCCGGGCGGGCTTGCCTGCTGGGCTACGTGCCCTGGGAGCGCCGGCCGGAGATGCAGAAGCAGTTCTCGCTGGTGATGGGGCAGAAGAACCAGCTCTGGTGGGATCTACCCGCCGCCGAGTCGTTCCTGATGCTCAAGGAGCTGTACGAGGTGGAGGATCGGCGCTTCCGGGCGCGGGTGGCGCAGCTCACCGAACTGCTGGAGGTGCGCCATCTGCTGCACACCCAGGTGCGCAAGCTCTCCCTCGGCGAGCGGATGAAGATGGAGCTGGTCGCCGCCCTGCTGCACTCGCCGCGGGTCACCTTCATGGACGAGCCGACGATCGGCCTCGACGTGGTGGCCCAGAAGCGGATCCGCGAGTTCATCAAGGAGTACAACCGCACCGAGAAGACCACCATCGTCCTCACCTCGCACTATATGGACGACATTCAGGAGCTGTGCGACCGGGTGATCATCATCGACCACGGGCGCGTCTTGTTTGATGACCAACTGCAGGTGCTCCTGGAACGCTACGGCAGCACGCGCCTGCTGAAGCTGACCTTCAACGCGCCGGTGCCCCGCGAGGTGCTGGAGCGGGCCGGCCGGGTGCAGGAGGCCAACGGGGTGAGCGCCACCCTGGAGGTACCGCGCCGGGAGGTGGCGCGGGTTGCCGGCGAGCTGCTCACCCACCTGCCGATTGCCGACGTGATCATCGCTGACGTGGAGGCCGACGACGTGATCCGCGAGGTGTTCGCCGGCAAGGTGTTGGTGCCGGAGGAGGGGCAGGCGTGAAGGCGGGGCTGGCCCGGGTTAGGCGGCGGGCACGCGCCTACGCCACCATCTTCCAGGTGCTGCTGCAGGACAGCCTGGCCTACCGCGGGCAGGCGGTGATCTGGCTCCTCACCGACACCGTGCCGGCGCTGGTGCTGCCGCTGGTGTGGTTGGCCGCCTTCAACGGCCGGCCGGCGATCCAGGGGTTTGAGCCGTCGCAGATCGTGGCCTATTACCTGCTGGTGATGTCCCTGACCAACTTCATGGTCTCGCACGTGCAGTGGGATGTTTCCAACGAGATCAAGGAGGGCCGGCTCTCGATCTACCTGACGCGGCCGCTGGGCTACATCGTCTTCCAGTTCCTGGCGAACCTGTCGTGGCGGGCGATGCGCACGCTGCTCTTCCTGCCGATCCTGGCGGCGGCGGTGTGGCTGTTCCGGGGCTACCTGCGCTGGGAGGGCTACGAGTATGGGCTGGTGTTCTGGGGCGCGGTGGTGTTGGGGCATCTCCTCTCGTTCTTGCTCACCTACAGCCTGGGGCTGCTGGCGCTCTTCCTGGTGCAGGCGCGCGATGTCTACAACTTCTACTACATGTTGGCCGGCATCCTGACCGGGCAGACGATCCCCCTGGCGATGCTGCCGCCGTGGCTGCGCGGCGCTGCCGACTTCCTGCCGTTCCGCTACACGCTCAGCTTCGCGGCGGAGATCTTCCTGGGGCGGGTAGACGGGCCGGCCATCGAGCGCGGCTTCCTGGTGGCGGTCCTCTGGCTGGCGGGGCTGGCGCTCCTAGCCCGGCTCCTCTGGCGCACCGGCCTCCGGCAGTACACCGCCGTGGGCATCTGAGCCTGATGGGGTGGCCGCAAACGACCACCCTGACGAAGCCGGCTCCGGAGCGTCCTGACACCTAACACCTGACACCTGGCACCTGACACCTGACGCCTAACACCTGGCACCTGGCACCTGGCACCTAACACCTGGTACCTGACACCTGACACCTGATACCTGACGGAGGTCTTGGACGGGTGGTTGTTGACGGCACCCCACGACTGCCTGCCAGAACCTTGGGGCTCCCTTAACACTCTCTTAACTGACGGGTATCATTGCCCTCCCGTCAAAGAATTGGTAAACTGGACTGGCCGGCTGCCTGCCTCCCTCGGGGGCGCGCTACCGCCGGTCCCGCCTTCGCGAGAAAGGACCAGCTTCCGCATGGACAGCATCCGTCGTGCCGGAGCGTGCGCTTCGGTTCTCCTGCTTCTGTCCGTGGCCGGTGCCGCCGCCGAGCCAGCGGCCGATGCCACCGCGCCATGGACCCTCGACTACTGCATCCAGACGGCCTTCGAGAAACACGGCGACGTCCTCGTGGCGGAGCAAAACATCGAGGCCGCACGCGCCCAACACCGTAGTGCTGGCTCGTCCCTGTTTTGGCCTACCATCTCGGCGCGCTCCACGCGCACCGAAGGGGAGACCGAGGCCAAGCAGAGCGGCACAACCGTGCGGCGCGTTGGGAAGACCTCTGACGAGCAGCACTTGCTCAGCGGCTCGATCACCCTCTGGGACGGGGGTACACAGCGGCTGAGCCTGCGTCAGGCCCGCGCCGGGGAGACCTCGGCGGAGATGGGCCTGCGCCGCGCCCGGCAGACGATTGTCTTGAGCGTCACCTCCGCCTACATCCAGCTTCTGCGTGCCCGGCATACCCTGGCGGTGACCGAGCAGAAGATGAAGCAGATCGAAGAGCAGAAGAAGATGGTGCAGGCGCGCATCGAGGTGGGGGACGCGGCGGACGTGGACATCTACCCGATTGAGGCGCAGTTGGCGAGCGCCCGCGTGGAGCAGGTGCGTGCCGCCAGCGACGTGCGCGTAGCTGGCTCGGCGCTGCGCAACGCCATGGGCCTGGAGGGGGGCGCGGTTCCCACCGTTGCCGAACTGCCCGCGGAGTGGCCCGAGGTACCCTCGCTAGAGGAATGCCGCCGCCTGGCCCACGAGGCGCGCCCGGAGCTGGCCCAGTCGCTGGCCAGCATCGAGCGTGAGCGCGCCAGCGTGTCACTGTCTAAGCTGCGCCTGCTGCCGCAGCTCACCTCCTCGGCGCGGTGGGACCGCGGCCTTGGGGGCTCTAGCATCGTCAGCCAGTGGAGCATCAACGCCGGCGTCTCCTGGAGCTTCTTCAACCGGGGCGACCGGGCCGACGTGGATGCCGCCAAGGCAAGCCTGCGCGCGACCGAAGAGCAGCACCAGCAGCTCTTGAAGAATATCGATGCCGAGGTCGAGCAGGCCTACCTGGCGCTGGCCAGCGCACGTGAGCGCATTGCGGCCAGCCAGGCCAGCGTGGAGGCTGCCCGCAAGAGCCTGGAGGCCGCCGAGGCCAAGTACCGCCTCGACCTGGCGATCCCGCTGGAGATCATCGACGCCCAGGTTGCCTACAGCAACGCCGAGCTGCAGGCAGTGGAGGCACGCTATGATTACTACCTGGCCTGCGCGCAACTGGATCGCGCCATCGGCCGGGATTGGCAGAACGGAACACCATAAGGGCAGGGGTTAGGGCATGCTGAAGAAGCTGATCATCCTGGTGGTAGTCGTCGGCATCGCTACGGGCGGTGCCCTGGCGATGCGCGCACGCGCGCGGGCGAAAGCGAAACCACAGATCGAAACCGCGCAGGTAGAGCGAGGAGACGTGACCAACGTCGTTTCGGCGACGGGCACGCTGCAGCCGCTTACCACGGTAGATATCAAGTCGAAGGCTGGCGGCCGGGTGGATGTGCTGGCAGTGGAGGTGGGCACCGTGGTCAAGCCGGGCCAGCTCATTGCCAAGATCGACCCGACCGACACCCTGGAGACGGTGCGTACGGCACGGGCCGACGTCGATGCCTCCCATGCCCGGGTGAAGCAAGCGCAGGATAACTTGCGTCTGCAGCAGCTGCAGTACGAGACGGCGGTTCGCCAGGCGAAGGAGCAGTTGCGCTCGGCGCAGGTGCGGCTGGCGCAAGCGCAGCGGCAGGCCGCTATTCAACCGAAGCTGACCGACAGCAGCATCGCCCAGGCAAAAGCCTCCTACGAGGCGGCGGTGGAGGCACTGCGGCAGTTGGAGAAGGCCACCCTGCCGCAAGCGAAGGCCGCGGCAGAATCGGCCTACGAGCAGGCCGACTCGGCGCTGAAGGCGGCGGAGGAGGACCTGCGGATGCTGAAGGAAGCCACCTTGCCGCAAGGGCGGGCGCAGGCGCTCTCCGCGCTGAACCAGGCGAAGACCAACGTTGAGGTGGCCAAGAAGGAGTGGGAGCGCCAGCAGGACCTGCGCCAGCGGGGCTACGTGGCCCAAAGCGCGGTGGAGAGCGCCAAGAACCGCTACGAAGTTGCCGTGGCGCAGCTCGACGCGGCCCAGAAGAAGTGGGATACCCTGGAAGCCGAGCACAGTTCCGACCTCCGGTCGGCCGAGCACCGGGTGGCTCAGGCGCGGGCCTCGCGCGCCAGCGCCAAGCAGAAGCTGGAGACGCTGGCGGCGGAGCAGTCCGCGGAGCTGGCCGCGGCGCGGGCGCGGGTGGCGCAGGCGAAGGCGCAGTGGGAGAACGCCCAGGCCAACCGCATTCAGGACACGCTGAAGCAAGACGACGTGGCGGCGGCGCGGGCGGCAGTGCAGCAGGCGCAGGCGGCCCTGGCGCAGGCCCAGGCCAACGCAATCCAGGTGCAGGTGCGCGCGGCAGACATCGCTACCGCCCGGGCGACCGTGGCCAGCTCCGCCGCGCGCTTGCAGAACGCCGAAACCCAGTTCGAGCAAACGGTGATCACCGCCCCGCGCGCCGGCGTCGTGCTCCAGAAGTACGTGGAGCAGGGCACGATCATCTCCTCGGGCGTCTCGGCCTTTAGCGAGGGCACCAGCATCGTGCAGTTGGGGGATATCAGCCGCATGTTCGTTGAGGTCCTCGTGGATGAGGCGGACATCGGCTCGGTGGATATCGATCAGCAGGTCGATATCGTCGTCGATGCCTACCCCGACGAGCTGTTTGAGGGCAAGGTGACCCGCATCGACCCGCGGGCGGAGACCACTCAGAACGTCACCACCATCAAGGTGACGGTGGAGGTGGACAACCCCGATGCCCGCCTCAAGCCGGGCATGAACGCCTCGTGCGACTTCGTGGTGGAGCGGGCGGAAAACGTGCTGGTGGTGCCCGCCGAGGCGGTGAAGGAGGACGAGCGCGGCGGAGCGATGGTGACCGTCCTGCAGGGCGAGCAGCAGATCCCGCGCAAGGTGGTGA
>JAAZEB010000088.1 GCA_012512505.1 Armatimonadota bacterium
AAGGCCGGTAGTCAGCAAGACGGCTGTTCCGCCGGGCATGCGGAACAGCTCCTGGCGGCTGACGCGCCCGTGCGTCGTCGTGCCGAGCAGCCGGCCGGCGCCTCTGGCCTTAATGGCGGCCGCCAGCACCTCTGCCGGCCCGGAGGTGGTGTTGTCCACCAGCGCGGCCAGGCGTGGCGTCTTGATCGTCTCGCTGCCTTCGGCCGGCACATCCACCATCTTACCGCCTTGCTCCTTGACCACCGCCACCGTGCCGCCGGAGACGAAGGCACTGGCCAGGGCGCAGGCCTCGGCGTAGTCGCCATCGCCGTTGCGGCGCAGGTCGAGGACGATCCCGTTGACCCGGGCAGCTAGCAGCTCGCGGGCCTTGGCGCGCACCTGGTCGGCCACGCCCGGCCCCAGGGTACGCACGGTGATGACGCCCACGCCGTCGTCCACGCGGGCGCTCACCGGCACCACCCGCGTCTCGCGCAGCGGCACCGTCAGGTCAATCGGCTTGGCCACGCCCGGGCGGGTGATGGAGAGGCGGACGCTGCCGTCACGCGCGGTCAACAGCATCGCATCGAGGCTATCCAGGTTGCGCCGGAAGATCAGCTTGCCGTTCACCTTGCGGATGGCGTCGCCCGGCTGGATCCGCGCCTGTTCCGCCGGGCTCCCCGGCATGGTACTGATGACGTAGACCTCATTCAGGTGCAGCGGCGTGCCGTCCGGCTTGCGGGCTATCGCGTTCGCGTCCTCGGGGTCGCCATAGGTAGGCCAGGCTTCCTTGTCCTCTTCCGTCATCTTGCTGGGATCGGTCGGTTCGGGCGCCTGATACTTGCGCACGCCCAGAACGGCGCCGATGCCGGCGTAGATGCCGCGCTGCCGATCCAGGTAGGCCTGCACCTGCTCCGGCTCCAGGAAGCGCGAGTAGGGGTCGTTCAGCGAATCGAGCATCCCGTCGGCGGTGCCGAAAGCCAGGCGGGTATCATCTTCAATCTTCTCGTAATAGTGTGCCCGCAGGCGCCCCTCCACTTTGAGGAAGAGGTCTACCGGGCGCAGATCGGTCTGCTTGCTCAGCTTCGCCGGCGGCGCGGAGAGGGGCGAGCGCCCGGCGATCCGGAGCACCGAGCCGTAGAGCGCCAGGCTCTGCGACTGATCATTGCGCCGCACCATCCGGTAGACCGCGCCTCCGCCCGCGAAAGCGCCCACCGAGAGAGCAAGCAGCATCACCACAACAACTGCGTGCTTGAAACGCATTAGCATTCGGTATCCTTACGTTGTTGCCAGGAGTGGCTCTCGCTTTGCCAGAAGCAGCCTCCCGGAAAGCGACCTGCCGGCCGCCAGTGGTCCTCTTGGGCTCTCGGATCAGTGTTCCGCGAAAGCGCCCCTGCTAAACGCCACCACGAGCCTGCCCTCACCCTATAAGAGGCCCCGGGGCGACGGAATGTTCTTGCTGGCGCCCGCGGGCACGCCGGCTCTTGCCCGCCATTAACCCATGATACCATATCACGCCACGCTATCGCTAGCCCGTTCAACGCGACAGGGGGTTGACCGGAACGCCGTTGTGCCGCACCTCGAAGTGCAAGTGCGGCCCGGTGCTGAATCCGGTGCTGCCCACCCGGCCGATCGTCTGCCCCCGCCGCACTCGCTGCCCCTCGGAGACGGCCAGCGACGAGCAGTGCCCGTAGAGCGTGGAGCGGCCATTTCCGTGCGCGATCACCACGCAGTTGCCATAGCCGCCCAGCCAGCCAGCGTGAATCACCACTCCGTCACCGGCCGCGGCGATCGGCGTGCCGGAGGCGGCGGCCAGGTCCACCCCGGTGTGCAGCTTCGTCACCCGCAAAACGGGGTGAAAGCGCGTCCCAAAGCGGGAGGTGATCCGCCCGGCCACCGGGCGGGCGAAGCTGCCAGACCAGGGCTGGGGGATCCGGCGGGAGATGTCCGGACGTGCCTCGAAGGCACGGACCATCGCCTCCACCTCGCGCGAGTTGCGTTCCAGCTCCTCCAGGGCGGCTTCGAGGCGCGCTCGGTCGCGGCTGAGATCCGCCTGCAGCTCGCGGCGCTCCTGCAGCCAATCGGCCACCTCTGCCACGCGGTCTTCGGTCTCGGCGCGGAGCTGGGCCACTTCGTTGCGCTGGCAGCGCAGACGCTGGGTCTGCCGGGCAATCTCCGCCTTCTCCGCCTTGATGCGCGCCAGCAGGTCGGCATCGTGCCGCACCACCTGCCGCAGCAGGTAACCACGGCTGGCGAGATCCCACATATCGTGGGAGTGCAGCAGCACCGAGGCATAGGGAACGGAGCCGTACTTATACACATCCACCAGGCGCGTGCGCAACTTCGCCAGGTGGCGCGCTTGCTTCTGGCGTGCCACTTCCAGGCGGCGCTGCGATTCGCTCAGACGGCGCTCGGCGGCGGCCAGCTTGGCCCGAACCGCGCGCAGGCGACTGCGTGCCGCCTCTAGTCCCTCCTCGCTGGCGCGAATCTGCTCGGAAACCTTGCGCTGCCGCCACTTCGTGGAGCGCAGGGCCGCCCGCTTGCGGACGATCTGGCGGCGGATCGTCACCAGTTTGGAGCGCGCCGCGCGCGTGCGGGCACTCACCGACGCCGGCCGGCGTTTCGCCGCGGCCTTGCGCGGGCGCGGGCCGGCGGCCGCGGTGACGGGGCCGAGCACGAGCAGCGCCGCCAACAGGCACGCCAGCCGCCGGAACGTTGGTCGTGAGGTGCTGCGCGGGGCGGGCGGGCGGCACGGATCCGCCGTGGTCCGCCGGCAACCGATCCAGTCTTCCAGGTACTGCATGGGTGATTCCCGACTCAGGACAGGTGCGGCCAGCCTCGCGTTTCGCCCTTCGGCGCTTCAGGTTCGCAGGTACCGATGGACCGAGAGGGCGCTGGTGAGCAGCCCAAGCCCGGCGCCGACGCCCAGCAGAATGCTGCTTTGCGACAGGACGAGGCTGGTGCTGGGCGGCAGCAGCTCCAGGAACGGCAGGCTCTGCCGGATCTGGTCGTGCAGGTAGGTGTAGCCGGCACCAAGCAGCAGCAGCGCCAGCAGCGCTCCGACCAGGCCATGCAACGTGCCTTCCAGAACAAAGGGCGTTTGCACGCAGGCGTTGGTCGCGCCCACGAGCTGCATAATGCCGATCTCCTTGCGGCGGGCATATACCGTCAGGCGAATCGTGTTCCCCACGATGATCGCGGCCACGGCCACCAGGAGCACCACCCCCAGGGTGCCGCCGGCGCGCACCGCCCGGGTGAGGGATGCCACCCGCTCCGCCTCTTCGTGGGTGTCGAGAACGTCGTCGACGCCGCGCAGACGCCGGATCTGATCGGCCACGGCGCCCATGCGGGTCAGGTCGGCCACGCGCACCACGAAAGAGTCGGGCAGCGGGTTCTCGCCCTCCAGGTCGGTGAGATCCACCGCCCCTTGCAGGCGGCGGCGAAACTGGGGCCAGGCCTCCTCCTTGGACACCAGCCGGCAGCCGGTGACGCCGGGCAGGGCAGAGATCTCCTTCCAGAGGCTGTCGCGCTGTGCGGTGGGCAGGTGAGTATGGAGGAAGACGCGCATCTCGAAGCGCCCGGCGAGCGTCTCTGCCATCTGGGTGAGGTTGGCGATGGTCAACCGCAGCCCGCCCAGCAGCAGCAGCGAGACGGTGATCGTGCTGACGGCGGCCAGGCTCATGAAGGCGTTGCGGCGGATCCCAGTGAAGGTCTCCAGGAGCAGAAACTCAGCATGCCTCAGGCTCATCCGGACTGTAGCCCCCTCCGGCTTCATCGCGCGCGATGCGGCCGCGGGCGAGGGTCACCACCCGCTTCCGCAGGGCATTGACGATGGCGATGTCGTGACTGGCCACCACAACCGTGGTGCCGCGGATGTGGATATCGTTCAGCAGCTGCGCGATGTCCTGGGACATCTCTGGATCCAGGTTGCCCGTGGGCTCATCGGCGAGCAGGATCGGCGGGTTGTTCACGATCGCCCGGGCGATGCACGCCCGCTGCTGCTCGCCCCCGGAGAGCTGCCCGGGGTAGCTGGCTGCCTTGCGTCCCAGGCCCACCACGTCAATCGCCAGCGCGACACGCCGGCGGATCTCGCGGTAGGGGGTGCCGATCACGTGCAGGGCGTAGGCCACGTTCTCGTAAACCGTCTTCTGCGGCAGCAGGCGGAAGTCTTGAAACACCACCCCGATCCGACGCCGCAAGTACGGCACGCGACTGGCTGGCAGCCGGGTCACGTCCTCGCCGTTTACCACGACCTGCCCCTGGGAGGGGGTCAACTCGCGGTAGACCAGCTTCAGGAGTGTTGACTTGCCCGTTCCGGTCGGGCCGACCAGGAACAGGAACTCGCCCTTCTCGATGTGCAGGCTGACCTCGCGCAGCGCCTGGGCCCCGTTAGGGTAGACCACGGACACGTTCTGGAACTCGATCATGGCGGTTCACGCCCACCGGGGCGGCTGGTGGTCGGCACCGCTGGCGCAGCTCGCGCCGCCGTCGGCACTCTCCGCCTGAGGGCGAGACAACGCCTGGCGGCAGGCCCGGAACCGGTTGGGCGGGCCGGGCACGCGAGGCCCGGGGCCTGCGGTGACCTCGGGAGCGGGCGCCTGCCCTGCTCCCGGCTGCTAACAGCAGCCTCTTCATTATATCGGCGCGGTCCCTGCTTGTCAACGCGCGCGCGGCCGCCGCAGCTTCACCCAGCGCGCGATGTCGTCGAGCACCTGCCGGGCGACGTGGCCGGGCTTGCTGTACTCGGACGGCGTACTCTTCCCGACGCCCTCCATGAAGAGGTGGTTCAGTGCCGGGTAGGTCTTGAGCATGACGTTCGGCCGCCCGGAGAGCGCCTTCTTCCACCCCGCGAAGTCGGCCATCGTCACCTGGTAGTCGCGCTCGCCCTGGAGGATGAGCATCGGCAGCTTCAGCCGGCGTGCCGTCTCCGTGGGGCTGTACGCCCGCAGGTGGCGCCAGTAGGAGAGGGGCGCGCCCAGGATGTCCTCATCGCCGGAGCCGGCCGCCCTGGGGGCCCTGACCTTGGCCATCTGCTGCTTTACCTTGTCCAGCTCCGCCTGCTCCGCCTCGGAGATGGCGCCGTCGAGTGAGGCGATGTAAGTGAGCTGCTCGAGGGTTACCTCGTCGAGGGGCCGGGTGGTGCCGGCCAGGATGACGATGCCGGCCAGCTTGGCGTCGAGCTCTGCAATGCGCGGGGCGAGCATGCCCCCGAGGCTGTGACCCAGAATGAAGACGCGCCGGGCGTCGATCTCAGGGCGCTTGCGCAGGAGCGCTACCGCGGCGAGGGCGTCGTCCAGCACTTCCTCCTTCACCGTGACGGAGGCGGCCAGCGCGGCCATTCGCGCCGCGTGCTGCTTCGTGCGCTTCTCGTAGCGCAGAGTGGCGATTCCCCGCTCGGCCAGGCCCATCGCCAGGTCGCGGAACGGCCGGTTCGGCCCGATCGTCTCGTCGCGGTCCTGCGGCCCGGAGCCGTGCACCAGCACCACCCCCGGGAACGGCCCCTTCCCGCGCGGCAGCGTCAGCGTCCCCGGCAGCTTCCACTCGCCGGTGCCCACCGTCACCCCCAAGCTCCGCACTCCCGGCGGAGCAGGGGAGGGCGGAGGCGCCTCGGCCTGGGCCGGACGGATCCAGAGCCCGCCCACCCGGCCTTCGGCGTCTACCGAGACCTGCACGTCGACCGTCGCCTGCTGAAGCTGGCAGGTGACGACCACGACGTCATAGCCCTGCAGCTTCTGGGAACGCGTCTTGACGACCTTCACGAAAGCGCCCGCCTGGTCGCGCAGTTGCCTGGTGGTGCCCTCGAGCTGGGCAGCCGGCAGGGCCGCCTTCATTGTCGCATCGAAGGTGGCGACTACCGCGTCAATGCGGCCTTCGAGCAGGTCCTGCGCAACGGCGCGCGCCCGCTCCTCCGGCGAGGCCGCGGGCCCCACGACCGCCGGCACCACAGCCAGCAGCAGTACGAGCCTACCGATCTCCTTCATCGAGATGTCTCCTTGCGTTGGGCGGATGCCTAACTATAACCCTGGGGAGCCGGTTTGACAAGTGCCGGGGAGTTCCGTATAATCGAACCAGGGCTTGGGGCTTAGCCCACGGCCCGTGGCCTTACCGATGGCGCGATGCCACAGGGGAGAGGACTGCCGATGGATTCAACGCGCATCTTCTCTGCCGGAGAGGCCGACCGCACCCAGTGGGTCGGCGCCGACAGTGACCCAGACCGCACGCAGTTCGCGCCCCCGGCGGCGGGCGCCGACCTGGACGCGACCCAGTATGCCGCCCCGCCGACGTCAAGCGTGACGCTGCAGTGCCTGGTGGAGAACGCCTACGCGCCGGCTGCCCGCAACGCGCCCGCGCACCTCCTGGTGCAGGTGCAGGCGCCCGCTACCGCTTATGGGCGCCGGCTGCCGCTCAACCTCTGCCTGTGCATCGATCGCTCTGGCTCGATGGAGGGCGAGCCACTCGACTTCGTGAAGCGCGCCTGCGCCCACGTCGTGGACCTCCTCGATCCCAACGACATCCTCTCGATTGTCACCTTCGCCGAGGATATCGAGGTGGTGATGCCCGCCCGGCGGGTGGTGAACCGGCAGCTCATCAAGGAGCATATCCAGCGCATTGATACCGGGAACACCACCAACCTGTACGATGGCCTCCTCACCGCCGGCCGGCAGATCGCCTCGGTGCAGTCGCCCGCTTACCTGAACCGCCTGCTGGTGCTAACCGATGGCGAACCAACCACCGGCATTCGCGACTTCCAATCGATTGTGGGTCAGGTGGCGGAGCTGAAGGGGCGGGGGATCAGCGTGACCGCGCTCGGGTTCGGCCCAGACTACAACGAGGAGCTGATGGCCGGCATCGCCCGGCGCAGCGGGGGCAACTACTACTTCATCGCCCGACCGGAGCTAATCCCCGAGGTGTTCCGCAAGGAGCTGGAGTCGCTGCTGACGGTGGTGGCGAAGAGCCTGCGCCTCCAGCTTCACCTGACGCGCTGGACGCAGGTGCGCCAGGTGTACGGCCTGCAGCCATCCTACCACCCGCGCGGCGTGACGATGGACCTGGTGGATCTGGAGCGCGGCGCCCTCATCTCCGCCCTGGTGGAGGTGGAGCTGCAGCGCCGGCCGGCCGGCACCTATCGGGTGGCCCAGGCCCAGCTCACTTATGACGACCTGGCGAGTGGACGCACCCAGCAAGTGAGCGCCGACGCGGTGGTGGAGTTCGTGACCGACGAGAGCCGGCTGCTGGAGGGCATCAACCCGGTGGTTCAGCGCGAGGTGGAGGTGGCGCGCGCCTCGCGTCACCTCGAGCGCACGGTGATGGGCATGAAGACGCAGGCGTTGAGCTCGGCGGCGGCGATTGCCGAACTGGAGCGCACCCAGGCGCTCCTCACGGCGCAGGGCCGCCTCGAACAGGCCCAGGAGGTGACCGCGGCGATCCACAGCCTCCGCCGTGGCGACAGCGGCGCCGAGGCCGAGAAGACGCTGATGGGAACCATTCTCGACCTGGAGCAGGGGCAGCGTAAGGCGTGAGCGGCGAGGCATCCGGGAGCACAGACCATGGTTGGTGACGGTGATCGCACGGTGGTGAATGGCGGAGCAGGGGAGCCTGCGGCGGAGGCCACGGTGGCGCTCGGCGCCGAGGGCGAGGCGCTGGCGTTCGCGGCCGGCAACCGCACGCAGATGGCGGTCTCTAGCGAGTGCCCGGTCTGCCATACCAGCAACCCGCCGGGGGAGATCTACTGTGGCGACTGCGGCTTCCTCCTCGCGAGCACGCCCGGCGCGGTGCTTGAGGCCGAGGACGCACAGCCCCGGCTGGTGGCCGCCGACGGCCGCGAGTTCGCGCTGAATCCCGGGCGCAACCGTGTGGGGCGGATCGATGCCGACCTGCTCGTGGCGGACCCCTCTGTTTCCCGCACGCACGCGGCGATCACCTTTGAGGGCGGGCACTGCCGGGTGGAGGACTTGGGTAGCACCAACGGCACCCGGGTGAACGGCCAGCGGCTGACCCCCAACGTGCCGCGCGACCTGGCGGATGGGGATGAGGTGGCCTTCGGCGCGGTGACCCTGCGCGTGGTGCTGCCGGAAGGGGTGGGCCTGGAAGCAGGCCAGAGCGAGGGCGAGAGCGAGGCCGCGCCCGCGGCTGCCGCCAGTCCGGCGTATCTGGTGGCGGAGGAGAGCGGCACGGAGTACCCGCTGCCGGTGGGCACTACGACGATCGGCCGACGTTCCGCCAACACGCTGGCGTTCCCCGGCGATCCCTATCTCTCCGGCCGGCACGCCGAGGTTCGCTTCGAGGACATGGTCCTCACCTTCATGGATCTGGGAAGCACTAACGGGAGCTTCCTGAACGAGGAGCGCGTGCCGCCCCACGAGGTTCGTACGCTAAGCGATGGCGACCTGCTGGTGTTGGGACAGCAGCGCCTGCGCGTGCGGCTGGAGCCGGTCATCGAGGCGCCAGATGACAGGTGTTAGGTGACAGGTGACAGGTGTTAGGTGACAGGTGTCAGGTGCCGTGCGCCGTTCGTGGGGCGCCGTAAACGACGCCCCTGACCCTGGGGACAAGCGCCCTGAAGGACGCTCCGGCAGCCGAACGCGCCGGTGCCGGGCACCCGCAACCGCATTCCAGATTCCAGAGCCAGCATTCCAGATTCCAGAGCCAGCTTCAGCCGGCTTGTCCTTTGGTCAGGGTGGTCCGTTTAGGGCCACCAGCCTTGAACCTCGCTATCCGCAACTGCCGATAATGCATCTTATGTTGACTCTGGCGCCGCGCCATCGTCAGCAACGCACTCACGCGCTCATTTGCTCTGCCGGCCGGTTGTTGCTATAATGAAGGACAAACCAGAAAGGCGCTTGGTACCCGGTTGGAGACTTGGTCCCCCATCAGCCCTGCGCGGCTGGCGACAGAGTTCGCGGCGATCGCCCGCGCCTACCGCAGAAACCACCCCAACGTGGCGTTGCTGCTGGTGGATCGCTACGGCAACCCGGTCGGCAACGCGGAGCAGTTCCCCTGCGCTCCCTGCGGCGTCGGGGTGGCGCGCTGGCGGCAGCTCGTCGAGGAGTCGCTGCGCTGGGGCGAGCCGTACCTCGATACCTGCCCCGAGGGGCACTACCTCTGGGCCGTGCCGCTCACCAACAACAGCGAGCTATGCGGGGGCGTGGTCGCCGCCTTTCGCCGGGGCGGCAGCCAGGGCACGGCGCAAGACTCGGTGCGCGCCGTGCGGGCGGCCGCCCACGAACTGTTGGAGGTGGTCACCAGCGGCAACCTGGCCAATGCCGCCCTCCTGCGCCAGAACCGGCAGACCGCTGCCTTTGAGGCGAGCAAGGCGGTGGCGATCCACGGCCTCAAGGAGCGGATGTACACCTCGGTGCGCGAGATGTACCTGCGCGAGGAAGCGCCCCTGCTGGCCGCCATCCGCGCCCGCGACCGCCGCGCCGCCCGCGAGGTCCTCAACCGCATCCTGGTCGGCGTCTACGCCGTGGGCACCCAGGACCTGGAGCTGCTCAAGGCAGTGGTCCTCGAGTTCATCGTGGTGATCTACCGCGCCGCCGTAGAAGCCGGGGGCGACCCGGTGGAGATGCTCGGTCTCAACTACCAGTCGTACCTCAGCCTCTTCCGCACCGAGGATGAAGAGCACCTGGCCCACTGGCTGGTGGAGCACCTCGAACGGCTGATGGATTGCCTGGAGCTGGAGCCGAAGCGGCCGCCCGAGGCCCGCCTACAGGAGGCCGTGCGCTACATGCGCGAGCACTTCGATGAGGACCTGGGGCGCGATCAGGTGGCGGCGCTGGTGGGCCTCAGCCCGTCGCACTTCTCCCGCCTGCTGCGCGAGCACCTCGATACCACTTTCCGCGACCTGCTGAACGACATGCGCCTCAGCCGCGCCTGCGAGCTGTTGACGCGCAGCGAGATGGGCCTTGCCCAGATCGCCCAGGAGGTCGGCTTCGCCGACCAGAGCTACTTCACCAAGGTGTTCCACAAGCGCCTGGGGGCCACTCCTAAGGAGTACCGGATCTCCCACGGCCGCCGCAGCCTCTAAGCGGCTTCTCCCCGCGCACCAGAGTGCCAAAAGGCTCTCTTCGTTCCCAAAACATCCGCACGCGATTCCCATCCCCGGCGCCCCTCTGTTACAGACGGGCGATGCTCGGGGTAGTATCCTACTCTTGGCGGTCGCGTTCCAACTGGCTTCGGCCCCGCGGCCGTCTGTAGGAAGCAGAACGGAGTCATGGAGAGAAGCTACTACCTCAACCTGGCCCAATCGGGCTTGCGGATGCCGATCGGCGTTGACCTGGTGTTGCAAGAACAGCCTGACCCGGAGGCGATCCTGCGCGACGGCGCGCGCCTTGGACTGGTGCTGGCCGAGGCCGCGCGCCGCTTTGGCACTCCCCTCGCCTTCCCCCATATGGATCTGGAGTTGGAGAAAGCGGCGCTGCTGGCGATGATCGGCGTGCCGCCGCAGCAGGTGCCGAAGTTCCACTTCGACGGCTGCCCCAGCGCCGAGGTGCGTGCCGCCGTCGCCGCCCACCTGGACGATCCGCTGGACGCGCGCTTGCAGGCGCAGGTGGATGCCATCGCCTACGTGGCGCGCTGCACCGACCTGGTGCCCGTCGGCATGGCGATCGGCCCCTTCTCGTTGATGACCAAGCTGATCGCCGACCCGATCACCCCGGTTTTCCTAGCCGGCTCCGGCCTCAGCGCGGCGGAAGACGAGGAGATCCGCGCCCTGGAGATCACGCTGGAGTTGGCGACGCAGGTGATCCTGCGCTCGCTGGCGGCGCAGTGCGCGGCGGGGGCGCGTGCCCTCTTCATCGCCGAGCCGGCCGCCAACGTGGTCTACCTCTCGCCCAAGCAGATCGCCGCTGGCGCCGACATCTTCGAGCGCTACGTGATGCAGCCCAACCGCCGGATCCGCGCCTTCCTGGCCGAGCGCGACTGTGACCTCCTCTTCCACTGCTGCGGCGAGTTGACCGACGCTATGGTAGCGAGCTTCGCCTCGCTCGATCCGGCGATCTTGAGCCTGGGCAGCTCGCGCCGGCTGTGGGAAGACGCGGCGCTCGTGCCGAAGCAGACGGTCCTCTACGGCAACCTCCCCTCGAAGAAGTTCTACTCGGACTCGCTGATCAGCGCGGCGGAGGTTGCCATGCAGGCGCACGAACTGACCGAGCGGATGCGTGCCGTGGGCCATCCGTTCATCCTCGGCACCGAGTGCGACGTGCTGAGCGTGCCGGGCTGTGAGGCCGCCATCTGGAAGAAGATAGCGGTGCTGCTGGAAGAGCCGGAGGCCGGCATCGTCGAGCACGCCCGGCCGTCGCTACCCGCGGAGATGCCGGTGGCCGACTGACGGCCCGCCGCGGAGACGGTCCGGGTCGCGGCAGGAATAGCGCGGCGACGCGCGGAAAAGTGACGCGAACACGCTGGCGCTGGTGGCTGCGGCGCCGGGGGGAGGCGTCTCTCCCGCGCTCGCTTCCAGGTGCCAGCCACGACACATGGGACACACCTCCGCGGATGCCCTGGTGGCGCCCGGAGCCGGCCCCCCTTTGGGTGCGGGTCCGGCTCGGGGTGCCGCCATCCCACCCGGTCTTCCCGGCCGGCGCCACCTTCCCCCCCGCAGGAGGCTGCTGCCCCCACCAAGGAGCGAGACATGAGCACCGCTACGCGTCCCACGGTACCGGCGCTGGGGCCCCGGCTCTCGGCGATGATGTTCCTGGAGTTCTTCATCTGGGGGGCCTGGTATGTCACTGTAGGCAACTTCCTCAAGGGCAACGGCATGATGGAGGCGATCCCCTGGGCCTACTCCCTGTGCCCAATCGCCGCCATCATCTCGCCGTTCTTCCTCGGCATGGTGGCGGACCGCTTCTTCGCCACCGAGCGGGTGCTGGCCGTGATGCAATTGCTGGGCGGCCTCTGCCTGCTCTTGGCCCCGCAGGTGGCCTCCGCCGAATCGCAGACCGCCTTCATCGGCGTGCTGCTCCTGCACACCCTCTTCTTCATGCCCACCCTGGGCCTCACCAACACCCTCGCCTTCCACCACGTCACCAACCCGGAGAAGCAGTTCCCGATCATCCGGGTGTGTGGCACCATCGGCTGGATCATCGCCAACGTGATCGTCAGCAAGGTGCTCCATGGTGACGCGTCGGCCGTGCAGTTCTACGTGGCGGGCACCGCCGCGGTTCTGTTCGGCTTCTACAGCTTCACCCTGCCCCACACGCCGCCTCCGGCCGCGGGCAAGCGCGCCACCGCGCGCGACATCCTCGGCCTGGATTCGCTGGCGCTGTTGCGCAACGGCTCCTTCGCCGTGTTCATCATCTGCTCGTTCCTGATCTGCATCCCGCTGGCGTTCTACTACTCCTACGCCCCCGTCTTCGTGGGCAGCCTGGTGGAGGACCCAGCGTTCAACATGTCGTTCGGGCAGATGTCTGAGGTCTTCTTCATGCTGGTGATGCCGCTTTGCTTCGCGCGGTTGGGCGTGAAGTGGATGCTGGCAGTCGGCATGTTGGCCTGGGTGGCTCGCTACGGCTTCTTCGCCGCCGCCGCGGACTCGCACCTGATGGCGCTGGTGATCGCCGGCATCGTGCTCCACGGCGTCTGCTACGACTTCTTCTTCGTCACCGGTCAGATCTACGTCGACAAGGCTGCCAACCCGAAGATCCGTGGCCAGGCCCAGGGCTTCCTGGTGCTGGTCACCCAGGGTATCGGCATGCTGATCGGTGCCCAGGTCGCCGGCCTGCTGGTGAAGGCGAACACCGTTGGCGCCGACATCGCCTGGCGGTCGGTGTGGCTCATTCCGTGCATCGCCGCCGGGGTGATCATGCTGGTGTTCCTGGCCCTCTTCCGCGACGTGAAGCAGGCTGCCCCAGCCGAGACCCCAACCGAAGTGACGGCGTGATTGGGGCGGGCCCGTGTTTAGCCCGCGCGCGCGGCGGGTAGAATGGACGCGGTTGCCCAATCCAACGCTTCACGTCTCATGCCGTTTCCGGTTGGCACTGGCGCCGGTCACGCAATTGCGCCGCCGCTCGCGCCACCCCGCCAACCGGAAACGGCACCGACCGTCACGGGTCGAGGCCGATGATCGAGCCGTCTGCGGCTCCGGCGCTTGTTGCCCGGCTGCGTCCGTCGGGAGCATCCGGCCAGGGCTGTTGTGGCCGGGGCTGCCCCGAGGCGCCTCTCGGCTGAGGGGCTGGCAAGCGCCGCATGCCCGCGTGGTGCGGCACGCGATGACGCCAGGGTGGTTCATGGGGGGTATGGGGGGAGAAGCACAGTGGCGTTCCTGCCTGTAGATGCCTGCCGCACCCTTTTAGTGGCGGCAGGCGGCTTCAGTTCACGAAACCACCACCGGCCAGGCGCCAGGATCGCCGGTGGTCTTGCTGGCCCCGGAGTTGTGCCTGCCCAGTTGCTCGGCAGGCGACGCGCGCCTTTCTCAGCGGCGGGCCTGGGAGGATGCCAATGGCAGAAGTAAGTGCCCGTGGCATCTCTGCCCCAGTGCTTTCCGTTGCCATCGTCCCCTGCCCCAAAGGCCACCACCTCGCCGCCGTCTCCCTGCGCGGCGAGCTGGATCGCAGCAACGAGGAGGAAGCCCGGCGGGTGATCGACCGCTGCCTGAGCCGAGGCGCGAGCAGCCTGGTGGTGGACCTGGGTGGGCTCACCTTCATGGATAGCAGCGGCATCAACCTGCTGGTGCGCACCTACAACACGCTTATGCAGCGCCACGGCCGCCTGGCACTGGTAGCCCCGCCCGGGCCGGTGCGCCGCATCCTGGAGATCGTGCGCCTCTCGCCGCGCGTGCCGATCTACAACTCGCTGCAGCATGCCCTGGCGGACCTGGGCGTGCCCGCTCCCCGCGCCGAGCCTCCCCCGCGCCCGGCCGACTCGCTCCACCGCCGCGGTTAGCACTGCTCAACGAGCAAGATGGTTGGCGCGGCGCCGAGAGGCGGCTTTGGCCAGCCGCGCCGCCACCAGTTCCCGCGCGGCGGCGCGCACCGCGGCCGGCGGTGGTGCGGCTTCACCCAGCAGCGACAAGACCGCCGCGTCGAGCGCCTGCCAGGCGGCGTCTGGCTCGCCCTGCAGCAGCGACGGGAACGGCGCCTCTCGCACTGCCGCCCACGCGTCGGCCAACCTCGCCAACGCGGCCGGGTCGGCCCGGCGCAGGTCGGGCACCGGCAGGCGCGCCAGGTAGGCCGGGTTCATCTTCAGTGCCCCCTGCCCCAGGTTGGCGATCCCGACGATCTCCCGCAGCGCCACTCCCAGGCTGCTGGCCAGACAGGCTGCCAGCGCTGGCGCGTGCCTGGCATCGTGCGGGGTGATCCCGACCAGGTTGGCATCACAGAGGATGCCGGCCGGATTGTGGGCGGCGCACGCGCGCTCGAAGGCGATCAGCGGGTGCAGCACCGGCGGTGGGGGGATGACCGCCACCTGGTACCAGTGGGCCCGGCCGCGCACGCTGGGGCGCCGATGCACCGCCAGCGCGTGCTCGCCCCACTCGATGTAGCGCAGGGCGGCGGTGCCAGCCAGGAGGTCGCGCGGCAGGTTGCACACAAAGAGGCAGGCGCGGGCCATCTCCGGGCGCAGCTCGGGTGCCGTCAGCTCGCGCGGACTGCGCAGCGCCGGCACCAGGAAGCGCGCTTCCAGCTCCACGAGGTGCCCGGCCCCGTTGCGGCACTGGCGCAGCGTGTCGCCGCCCTCCCCTGCCGTCACGTCCTCCAGGTAAAAGAAGTCGTTGGCGCCCGTCTTGATGCCGAAGCGCACCGCCGCCAGCGCATCGAGGCGGCAGAGGTAGGGCGCGCCGCGATCCAGCAGCTCCTGGAGCAGGGCGGGCGCGCGCAGGTAGCGCCCTCCCCATGGCTCGTCGGGCGCGGCCGCCAGCACGCGCTGCGCGACCGGCACCACGCGGCCGGCCGGTAGCTCCAGGCGGCGGTCGGCGCTCAGCCAGCGGGCTATCTCTGCTGGGGTTTCTTCCTCGCCCAGGCGGCGGCGGGTGCGAATGAAGCGCACGCGTCCCTCCGGATCCGCCTCAGGTGGGCAACGCCGGGCCAGCAGGATCGCCGGGTTCACGCGCGCGTCGGCGAAGGATGAATCGGTGGCGCTCTCGATGACGGCCAGCACCCGGGCGTGCGTGGTAAGCAAGGCGCGCAGCGGTTCGCCGAAGTCCACATCCAGCCACGAGTTGGAGGAGAGAAGGCACAGCGCCCCGCCCGAGCGCAGCAGACCAAGACCGAGGGCGTAGAAGTAGACGTAGAGATCGCTTTTGCCGTCCAGGCGCGATGGGGCTGGCAAGAGGGCGCGGCAGGCACGGGTGGCGCCGGCCTTGTAGTCGGCGGCCAGCAGCTCCTGGCGCACGTAGGGCGGGTTGCCCAGCACGATGTCGAAGCCGGGCTCCGGGCGCGCGAACGCCTCCGGGAACGCCTCGTGCCAGCGCACTGGGGGCGCCGGCTCCCCCTCCCCTCCCACCGGGGCGGATGCGTCGCCCGAGGCATTGAAGAGCGCTAGTTGCGTCGCGACCGCCTCCGCGCTCTCGGCGGGCCGCAGCCCATCGCCCACCAGAACATGCCGCCGCAGCGTCGCCCACAGAGTGGCAACAGCGCCCGGCGCCAGCGGCTCGCCGCCGGCTACGCCAAACAGGAGCAACCGCTGGCGGGCTACCCGCGCTGCCGCCGCGTCCACATCGATCCCGAAGAGGCAGCGGCCGGCCAGGTGTGCGCGCGCCGCGCCTGCATCATCTGGATGGGGCAGCCCCGCCGCGGCGAGGCGCGTGCGTCCGTCTGGCGGCAACAGGGGCGCCAGACGCTGCAGGCCGCGCCACATCTGGAGGCCCATCCCCACCAGCAGCGCGCCACAGCCGGCCGCCGGGTCGAAAATTCGCAGGCGGGCTACCGCGGTATAGAGGGCCAGCGCTTCTTCTGGCGTCAGTGCCGGTGGGTCGTCACCATACAGCCACTGCAGCAGTGCCGGGGCATCGTCCGGCCAGCGCAGCTCCCAGGCCAGGCGGGCGCGCAGCGCCTCGCGGCACATCCGGCGCACCTCCCCTTCTGGGGTATAGTAGACTCCATCGCGGTGCCGGCCGGCGCGCAGGTGCTCGTAGATGGCCGCCAGCGTCTCCGGGCCGAGCGCCGTGCGCGGGGCGCTGCCGGCGGCGGCCTCATCCGGGCACACCCCCGCCGAATCGATGAGCGCGGCGAGCGGTTCCCGGGCCGGCCTGGCGATTCCGGCCGCCTCGTCCTCCTCGCCAAGGAGATCCGCGGGCACCCCGGCCTGTTGGAGGAGCCGGGCGAGGAGCAGTGACCGAAAGGCGGCGGCCAGCGCCGCGGGAGGCCGCGACGGCTCGGCCCGTGCCGCGGCAGCGAGGGCCACGGTCAGGCGCGATTGAAGGGAGTGAGGAAGGGATGGTTCCGTCATGAGGATTGCGTGACGCACCGATGGCTGGGGCGCGGCATTCGCCGCGCGGAGGATATTCCGCGCCCGCGAACACCGCGCCCCGACACTTGATCAGGCGTGGCGCGCCGTGAAGGCCCCGCCTCCCCCGCCGGTCCGCTGCTAGGCGAAGTAGCGATCCGGCGGCGCCATGCGCGGGCCAAAGCGGCCGGCCATTGCCTCCAGCCGTGCCACCCGCTCCTCGGTGGAGGGGTGGGTGCTGAAGATCGAGGCCAACGAGCGGCCCGACAGCGGGTTGACGATGAAGAGGTGTGACGTTGCCGGGTTGCTCTCCATCGGCATCATCTGGGCGCCGCGCTCCAGCTTCCTCAGGGCGCTGGCCAGCGCCAGCGGCTTCCCGGAGATCTCGGCGCCGGTTGCATCCGCGCCATACTCCCGGGTGCGCGAGATCCACAACTGGATCAGCATGGCGATCAACGGTGCCACAATCGCCATCGCCAGCGCGCCGATTGGGCTGCCGCCTTCCTCGTCGTCGCTGCGGCCGACGCCCCCGAAGATCGCCGCCCAGCGGATCATGTTCCCGATCATGCTGATTGCGGCCGCCACCGTCGCCACCACGCTGCTGATCAGGATGTCGCGGTTGCGCACGTGCGCCAGTTCGTGCGCCAGCACCCCCTCCAGCTCATCGCGCCCCAGAATGCGCAGGATCCCCTGCGTCACCGCGACGGCGGCGTGCTGCGGGTCGCGCCCGGTGGCGAAGGCGTTGGGCGTCTCCGTCGGAATGAGATAGACCCGGGGCTTCGGCAGGCCGGCCCGCTGCACCAGGCTATCGACGATGGCATGCAGCTCCGGAGCCTGCGCCGGGGAGACCTCCTCCGCGCCGTAGAGGCGCAGCACGATCTTGTCGCTGAACCAGTAGGCCCCAAGGTTCATGATGCCGGCGAAGATCAGCGCGATCACCATTCCCTGCGGGCCGCCGACGTAGTTGCCGATCGCCAGCAGTATGCCGGAGAGCGCCGCCAGCAGCACCGTCGTTTTCAGCATATTGCCCATTCGAGACATCACCTCTCCCGGACCCCAACCGGCGCCCGGTCACGCACGGAACGAAACTGCTGCCCCTATTATACGGCATTTGTGCCGCCACGCAAAGAGCCTGCCAACCACGCGTCTTCTACCCAAAAGGACACCCGCACACCCGCGGGGTTCCGGGCCGCGACCGCGGCCGGCACCTGGCCGCGGTCGCAACCCCCGGGGCGCCGGAAGAAGCCAGTGTCCCAACGAACCGACAACAACCGCTTAGACGGCCTGAATCGGCACCCGCACGCCCTTGCGCCAGCGCGCCTGGGGTGCCTTCGGCAGGCGCACCTGCAGCACACCGTCGCGATAGCTCGCCTGCGCCTCATCGGGGACCACCGGCGCGGGCAGCGAGATCGCGGTGCAGAACCGCCCATAGCCCATCCCCTGGAGGTGGACGACGGCACCCTCCGCGCGCTCCGGCTGCTCGCGCGTGCCGGAGACCGTCACCCGCTCCGGCTCTACCTCCAGCGTGATCTTGTCCTGGGGCAGTCCGGGCACGTAGACGTTCAGCAGCATCTCATCGGCCGTTTCCACCAGCTCCACCGGCGGCTCGTAGCTGGCCTCCGCTGGGGCGAACGCCCGGCCCCACGGCAGCGTGCCAAACGTCCGGTTCAGCAGGCCGTCGAAGTGGCGACGTACCTCGTCGAACTCAGCCCAGGGATCCCACACCAGGCGCCGCGCCTCTGGTCGGCGCACGACAACACCACTCTCCTTCTCCGCCATGGTCATGCACCTCCTCCAAAGCATTGCTGCTAGCACCTGCCAGCAGCATCATCATTTATATTGATAACACCATTATAAAGAGTTGTCAAGAGGGGGAGGCACCGGGCGCCTGTTTTTTTCAGACAGGGCGGAGGGCAGGAGGCATTCGGGGGATGCAGGCCGGCCCCGGGGGCCACGAGGGAGGGATGACCGGCCTCGTGGCCCCGCGGGAGTTGAGTGGGCGCCGGGCGTCAGGCGATCGGCGCGCAGGCGCGGCAGAAGAGGACCGCGTTTGGGTTCAGCGCCAGCCAGAGGCGGCGGCACTCGAGGCACTCCGCCGCGCTGCGGTGGTCACACGCCGCGCAGCGGTCGTCGGCGGGGAGGTCGCCGCCGTCGTACTGCTGGCGCAGGTACTCCTCGGCGTCCATCTCCCGCCCGCAGGTGTGGCAGCGCACCGTGGTCAACGTGGCGACGGTGCCGCCCTTGGCGCCGGACAGGCTACCGCCCGCCCCGGCGGTGCCGATGCCGGAGTGCAGCGCGTGCGCCCGCTGGGCCAGGTGCTCGCCGGTGAGGCCGTAGTACTGCATCAACTGCCAGGGCTCCCCCGACTTGCCGAAGGTATCAGGCACGCCGACCATGTCGAAGCGGATCGGCCGGCGGCACTCACGGAGGATCACCCCGGCCACGATACCGCCAAACCCGCCCACCTGGTGTTCCTCGGCGGTGAGGACCACCCCGGTGTCGAGCGCCGCCGCGAGGATCGCCTCCCGGTCGATCGGTTTCACCGTGTGCACGTTGAGGACGCGCGTCTCCAGGCCGAACTCCTCCTTCAGGATGTAGGCGGCGCGCATTGCCTCCGGCACCATCGGCCCGCAGGCGATGATGGCGATCTCCTCATCCTCCGACTGGTACTCGTCGGCGGGAATCGTCTCGAAGGCATCGGCGAAGCGTGCCTGCGCGCCGCGGTAGCGGATCACGTTTGCCACCCCAAACTTGAACGGCGTCTCCGGGCCGGTCACCACCGGGGTAGCCTCGCGGGCGTAGCGGATGTAGGTGGGGCCCACCACCTCCAGCAGCCCCACCTTCGTCGCCTTCTCCGTCTCCGGCGCGTCGCACGGCACCAAGAGGGTCATGTTGGGGAGGATCGCCATCAGCGAGATCTCCTCCAGCGCCTGGTGCGTCGGGCCGTCGGCGCCTACCGAGATGCCGCCATGGGCGCCGGCGATCTTCACGTTGTACTGGCCGTAGCAGATCGTGGTGCGGATCTGGTCCCAGGCCCGCCCGGCGGCGAAGACGCCATAGGTGCCGGTGACCGGGATCTTTCCCTCCTTGGCCAGGCCGGCGGCCACCGACATCATGTTTTGCTCGGCGATGCCGACGCTGAAGACGCGGTTCTGGCGCTCCGGATGCCCGGTCTCGAAGTCGGTGATCTTGATCGAGGCGGAGATATCGGCGTGGAGGGTGACCACCCGGGGATCCTCGCCCGCCTGCTCCAGGCCGCGCCCAAAGCCAAAGCGCGTCGGGTCCATCTCCACCTTCATGCGCTCTTCGGCGTTCCACCAGTAATCGCGCGAGAAGCCGGGCACCAGGGCGCGCGTTTCGGCGGCAATGTTCGCCGCGTAGTCCTTGGCCTTCGCCAGGAGCTGCTTCACGCGCGCGTCGGTGAGGCCGGGGAACTTTGCCCGCAGCTCCGGCAGCGCCTTCTCCAGGTCCTCCTTCTTCGGGGCGATGCCGTGCCAGCCCGCCTGGTCCTCCATGAAGGAGATGCCCTTGCCTTTGACGGTGTCGGCGATGATCACTGTTGGCTTGCCGGTGGCCGCGCCCCCGGTGGCCTCCAGCGCCTCGACGCACTGGCGCATGTCGTGGCCGTTGATGGAGATCACGTTCCAGCCGAAAGCCTGGTACTTGGCTTCCAGGCTCTCGATGTTCATCACCTCGCAGACGCGCCCATCGATCTGCAGTCCGTTGCGGTCGATGATCGCCACAAGGCGGCCGAGCTGGTAGTGGCCGGCGGCCATGACGGCCTCCCAGACGCTCCCCTCCTGCTGCTCGCCGTCACCCATGATGCAGAAAACGCGGTAATCCTTACCATCGAGGCGGGCGGCGAGGGCGCACCCGACGGCAGCGCCGAGGCCCTGGCCGAGCGATCCGGTGGAGAGCTCGACCCCTGGCAGCTCCAGGCGGTTGGGATGGCCCTGCATGGGCGAGTTAAGCTGGCGCAGGAGCATCGTCTCCTCGAGGGGGAAGTAGCCGGCGCGCCCCAGCGCCACGTAGAGCGCCGGCGCCTTGTGCCCGCCCGACCAGAAGACGCGGTCGCGCTCTGGCCACTCCGGCTCCTGGGGGCGATGGCGCAGCACCCGGAAGTAGAGCGCGGTGGTGAGGTCAAGGATTGAGAGTGTGCCGCCGGGGTGGCCGGAGCCGGCGGCGTAGATCGAGAGGAGGTCGTAGGCGCGGAGCTCGGCGGCGATCGCTTCCAGCCGCTGGATCTCCGCGTCGGGCACCATGTTCCGCTTGCCAGTGTCTTGCACCGTAGGTTCCTCCTGTCTGACACGAAGAGCAAGGGCAGGTTGCTCTGTAGACCCAGATCCGTGCGCGGATGTCTGCAATGTTGACTGCGGGGCGGCTGCAGGCGAGGGCGAGGCCAGCGAGCCGGCGGCCGCTACCTGCAGGCAAACTATAGCACGGGGTAATCGGTTCGTCAAGCTCCCCGTGGGGTGGCGAGGCGAGCGAGCGCGTCTTGGAGGGATGATACCGGGAGGGCGCCGCGCTCGCGGAGCCGCTGGTAGAGCTCCAGGGCGCGGCCGCCGCTGAAGTCGCGGGCGGCGGCCCCGTCGGCTTCCAGCAGCAAGACGGGCTTCCCCAGGGTAAGCGCGTGGTGGGCCGCCTCCAGGTTGGGCAGGTTTGCGGGGCCCATCGGGAAGGGAGTGAGGAGCACGGCGTCGGCGTCCTCGATGAAGCGCAGGTGCGATTGGTGCGAGCCCTCGGTGATCGCGGTGAAGGGCAGCTCGTCGACGTAGCGGATGTTCAGGCGTTGGGCGGCCACCTGGTCGGAGTCGCCCTGGTTCACCACCCCGGCGGTGACGCGCAGGCCCTGCTCCAGGAGGGTATCAAAGATCGCCTCGCCGGTGCCGGCACCGCAAATGACGTGCAGCAGCGGCGTCTCCGCCGCCTCGGCGAAGAGGGGGGCGCCGCGACCCGCCTCCGCCACCACGTAGGGCCGGCCGGTTTGGGGATGGCGGCGGACCAACACCTCGGCGCCGTAGACGCGGCGGATGTTCTCGCGGGTGATCACCGCCGCCGGGGTGCCGTCGGCATACAGGCGGCCCCGGTGCAGCAAGAGAACGCGGTCGCAGAACTGCGCCGCCAGGTTCAGGTCGTGCAAGACGACGAGGATGGCCCGTGTCTCGTCGTGGCGCAGCGAATCGACCAGGCGGAGGATCTCCACCTGGTAGTTGATGTCGAGGTGCGCGGTCGGCTCATCGAGCAGGAGCAGGCGTGTTTGCTGGGCGAGGGCGCGGGCAATCATCACGCGCTGCCGCTCGCCGCCGCTGATGGAGAGGATGGAGCGATCTTCGAGGGGGAGGATTCCGGTTTGGCGGAGTGCCTCGCGGGCGATCTTCAGGTCTTGCGCGCCCTCGGCGGCGAAGCGCCCCAGGTAGGGCAGCCGGCCCATCAGCACAATCTCGCGCACGGTGAAGGCGAAATCGACGCGGGTATCCTGCGGCACAACGGCCAGGCGTTGAGCCGCCCAGCGGGGCGAGGCCGCGTAGAGGTCGTGCCCCTCCACCCAAACGTGGCCGGCCTCTGGGCGCAGGGCCCGGCTGAGGGCGCGCAGCAGCGTCGACTTGCCCGACCCGTTCGGACCGATGACGGCGGCCAGCTCCCCCGCCCGCAGCGCGAAGGTTACCTCCTCCAGCACCGGCGCCGCCGTATAGCCGCACCGCAACCCTGCCACATCCAGCAACGCTTCTGCCATCAGCCTCTTACCGCCAGCCTACCGGTTGGGGGCAGGCGTCTGGTCCGGCTGACCCCGACGCTTGCGTGGAGGCGCAGTGCGACCCGCGCGGCTGTCCGGCGGCCGGCCCTGGGCGACCGGGAGGGTACCACGCGACCGAGGGGGCGTGCCTTGCCGACCGCGCGCCTCCGGGAGAGACGGCGGTTGCTGCCCGCCGCGCGGGCGCTGTGTCTTGGCGGCAGGCCGACCGCCGGGTGATTGCTTCTTGGCGGGCGCGCCCCCTGGCTGGCCTGCGGTACCGGCGCCCTCGGACGCCCCTCGGGTGCGGGCCGGAAAGCCCCCCGCCTCCGGAGGGGATGAGTGGCTGGGCTTCGATGCCGGTCGCGGTGCCGCCTTGCCCGCGGGGGTTGGCGGCGCGACTGCCGCCGCAGCGCGCCCCGGGGCAGTGCCCTCAGCGGCGCGGCGGAGGGCGCTGACCTCCTTGGCACTGAGGTGGCGCCAGCAGCCGTGCGGCAGCTTGCGTACGCTCACCGGGCCGATGGCGACGCGCCGCAGATAGGTGACCGGATGACCGACTGCCGCCAGCATGCGGCGCACCTGGCGCTTGCGACCCTCCCGCAGGGTGATCTCCAGCACCGACCGCTCGGCCTCCGTGTACAGCACGCGCACCTGCGCTGGCGCCGTTACCCCTTCCTCCAGGCGCACGCCGGTGCGCAGCCGTTCCAGCGCCTTCTCCCCCGGCACGCCTTGCACGTGTGCCTGGTAGATCTTCGGCACCGCGTGCCGGGGATGCGTGAGGAGTTGGGTGAGGTCGCCGTCATTGGTGAGGATCAGCGCGCCCTCTGTATCCCGGTCGAGACGGCCGACCGGATGCACCGGCACGCCAAGTTCGGCGACGAGATCCATCACCGTGCGCGCGGCGTGGGGATCGGCGCGCGTGGTGACGTAGCCGGCCGGCTTGTTGAGGAGGAGGTAGACGCGGCGGTGAGAGAGGGTCACCGGGCGCCCGTCTACCGTGATCGCCTGCCGCTCCGGGTCGACCTTCACCCCCATCTGGGTGACCGTCTTGCCGTCGACGGCGACGTGCCCGGCAGCGATGAGCTGCTCGGCCTCCCGTCTAGAAGCGACGCCGGCGGCGGCGAGAACTTTGTGCAGCCTTTCTTCCATAGCGCGCCACCGCAGTGAGGGCCAGCAGCCCAAACAGACCTCCCAGCACCGTCATCAGGCGTGCCGCCAGGCTCGGCCGCGGCTTCTCCTCCACCGCGTTCGCCGCCAGCAGCAGGCTGCGCCCGATCTCTTTGTCGCCACGCCGCAGCGTCAGCATCCCCAGCGAATCGCCGCGGAAGACGGGAGCCTTGGCGCTCCCCTCGGTGACCTGCGTGCGTAGATCTACCCGGGTGCCGCGCGGAGTGACCACCGTCACATCCTTCGCCAGTACCGCCGCCACCGTTTCCGCGCGGCCGCCCATCACCCGGGCCACGCCGATGGGCGTACCCTTCTTCGCAACCAACACCCGCTGGTAGCGCCGGAAGCCGTACTCCAACAGCGCGCGCGCGTCACCCCACGAGTCGCCGCTCTTCAGCACCACCGCGATCAGGCGCCAGCCATCCTGGGAGGCTGAGGCCACCAGACAGTGGCCGGCCTGGCGGGTGTAGCCGGTTTTCACCCCGTCGACGGCATCCCAGCGGAACAAGAGACGATTCTTGTTCACCACCACCGAGTCCTGCTTCTCGATGGAGCGCTCGATCCGCTTGCGCTTGTGGGCCACCATCTCGGCAAAGAGGGGGTGCTGCATCCCATAGCGCGCGATCTGGGCCAGGTCGTAGGCCGTGGAGTAGTGATTCGGGTCGTGCAGGCCGTGGGGGTTCTGGAAGTGCGTGTCTCGCAGCCCCATCATCTGCGCCCGGGCGTTCATCAGCGCCACGAACTTGGCTTCCGAGCCGGCGACGTGCTCGCCCAGCGCGACGCAGGCATCGTTGGCGGAGCGCAGCAACAGCCCCCAGAGCAGATCCTGAACGCTGACCTTCTCCCCTTCCTTTAGGTAGAGGCCGGTGTAGGGCGTCTGGGAGGCGTGCTTGCTGGTAACCACCACGTCGGTTGGCTTGGCGCGCTCCATCGCCAGGATGGCAGTCATCATCTTGGTGGTGGAGGCCATCGGGCGCCGGGTGTAGGCGTCCTTCTCGTAGAGGATGGCGCCGGTTTCGGCATCAATCAGGATGGCGCTGTGTGCGGAGATGGTAGGCCCCCCTGCCGCCCGCTCTGAGGCGAAGGCGACCTCCCGAACGGCCTCAATCTCCCGGGGCTCGTCACGTCCCCCAACCCGCGGCGTTAGGGCGTAGAGGGCCGGCGCAGCCGCCAGCAGCAGCATGAGCAGCGGCCAGGGGCGCCGGCGCCGGCGTCTGGTAGCGAAGATCCTGTCTCGTGCCATGGTGTCGTCAGGTGTCCGCGTGACCGAGCGCGCGGGGGACGGGCTTCAGGCCGGCCGCGGGTAGCAAAGCGCCGGATTGGTCACGCCTCCAGTTGCGGCAGTTCGGCCAGGTCTTTGATGCCGAGGTACCGCAAGAACTCCTCCGTTGTCTCATACAGAATCGGACGCCCGGGCGCCTGCTTGCGGCCGGCTTCCCGGATCAACCCCCGGGCTTGTAAGGTACCCATCACGCCGTCAACCGAAACCCCCCGAACCGCCTCAATCTCCGGGCCGGTGATCGGCTGCCGGTAAGCAATGATCGCCAGCGTCTCCAGCGCCGCGCGCGATAGCTTCTGCGGCTGAACGCGCAGCAGGCGGGTCACATACTGCGCATACTGCGGCCGCGTGCAGAGCATCCAGCCGCCGGCCACCGCGGCGACCTGCAGGCCGCCATCACTGCGGGCGCGCATCGCCTCCAGCGCCTGCAGCACCCGCTCCGCATCCACCTCCAGCGCCTCCGCCAGCCGCTCCACCGGCACCGCCTCGCCGGAGACAAACAGCAGGCACTCCAGCGCCTCCGAAAGCTGCGTATCGTCCATCTCTCGCTTAGGATCTGTCAGCGAACCGCCGTACCCGCGGCGCCCCCATCACCCGGCGCTGTCGGGGCCGCCACCTTCTGGATGCGCAAGTCGCCGAAGGTGTGCGGCTGAACCACGCAGATGCGGCCGAGGCGCAGCAGCTCCAGCACCGCCAGAAACATCGCGATCACCTCCACCCGCGTCACCGGATGCGTGAAGAGGGAACGGAAAGAGACCCCCTCCGGGTTGGCGTTCAGCCGGCGCCACAGCTCGGCGATCTGCATGCGCACCGTCACCCGCTCGCGCTGCACCGCGGTCACCCCGTGGTCGGCCTCCGCCTCCAACAGCACCTGGTGCAGGGCGTCTACCAAGGTCGAGACCGACAGGTTCGCCAGCTCCGTGTCCGGCACCAGGGCGGCAACCTCGGGGGGCAGCTCGCCGCCGCGGGGGAAGACGCGCGTCCACACTTCCGCCCGCGAGCGAAACAGCTCCGCCGCGCTCTGGTAGCGGCGGTACTCCTCCAGCATCTGCACCAGCTCCGCCCGTGGGTCCGGCCCTTCCTCCTCCGAGTACTCCTTCGGCGCCGGCGGCAGCAGCATCCGCGACTTGATCTCCATCAAGGTGGCCGCCATCACGATGAACTCGCCGGCAACCTCAATGTCGAGGGCTTCCATCAGCTTCAGGGCGGCGAGGTACTGGTCGGTGATGCGGGCGATCGGGATGTCGTAGATGTCAACCTCGTTCTTCTGGATCAGGTGCAGTAGTAGATCCAGGGGGCCACGAAACGCATCCAGTTCGACCACGTACGCCAAGGTTGTGCCTCACACTGCGGGAAGGCCCCAGAAACGAGAGAGCCCGACCCTCCGCGGGTCAGGCCGTGCCGGAGGAGCGCTCAGCCCCGCCTCATTATACCGAAGGGCACAACGCCCTGTCAAACCGCAAAAAGCGCAGGTCCCTGCGCCGGCCCTACCCCTACGTTGGGTGGCCCGGCGGCCGATCCCCACCGGTGTGAGGGGGCCGCCCACCCCCCTCGGCGTCGGAGACGCCTCCCACACCGGAGGCCGGCGGGACGCCGGCGAACCGACCGCGGGGGGCTGGCACCTTCGGCCCGTGCCGGTTGCCTTCTATCCGGGGGTGGACCCGGCCGCGGCCCGGTCGTGCGGAAGGAGTCCGGGCGCCCGGCACCAAAGGAAGACTAGGTAACTATGGCGCCCCTCGGGGCGCAGCAACGTTGGGTACTGACTCGACCCGGTGATGGCCCGGCCCGCTCCGTCTCGGTCCTGCGACACCGCAGGCCGGCCCAGCGAGGGCGCGGTTCACCGCCGAACAGGAATGGTATCGGAGGCGACAGGATGGACCAATCGATCTACCGCTACGCCGACATCGGCTTGATCCACTTCATGGCTTACCCCCAGTGCATCCGGGGCGAGGGCCCGATTCTCGAGACGCTCACCGAGATTGTCGAGGACGCGTTCTTCACCGCCGTTGAGGTCACCAGAATCAAGGATCCCCAGGTGCGCAAGGACGCGGCAAAGCTGCTGGCCCAGTCCGGGATGCGCGTGGCGTTTGGCGCCCAGCCGGCGCTGCTCACCCAGAAGCTGAGCCTGTGCACCCTCGACGAGGCCGCCCGCCGCACCGCCGTCGATCAGATCAAGGAGTGCATCGACCAGGCCTATGAGCTCGGCGCTGGCGGCCTGGCCGTCCTCTCCGGCCCCGCGCCGGCCGACCCCTCTCGCTACGGCGAAGCCACCGACCGCCTGGTGGACTCGCTGCTGGAGCTGTGCGCGCACTCGGCGGCGGCCGGCTCGATGCCGATTGTCCTGGAGACGTTCGACCGGGTTCCCTACGGCAAGAACGCTTTGGTGGGGCCCACGGCGGAAGCCGTTGCCCGCTCCGAGCTCATCCGCGCGCAGTACCCCTCCTTCGGCCTGATGCTCGACCTGTCGCACGCGCCGCTGCTGGGCGAGACCTCCGCCGACATGGTGGGCACCGGTGCGAAACACCTGGTCCACGCGCACATCGGCAACTGCGTGATGCGCGATCCGGCCCATCCCGCCTACGGTGACGAGCACCCGCGCTTCGGCGTGGAAGGTGGCGAGAACGGCGTTGCCGAGCTGGCCGTCTTCCTCCAGGAACTGCTGCGCGTCGGCTTCATGAACCCGGAGCGGCCGCCGATTGTCAGCTTCGAGGTGAAGCCGATCACCGCCTGGGGCGAGACGACCGGCGTGGTGGTGGCCAACGCTAAGCGCGCGCTGCAGCAGGCGTGGGCGAAGGTGCAGCCGTAGCCAACTGCTAGAATCCACGAAGGACACGAAGGCTCACGAAGCAGACGACCAGTCCGGCCGCTTCGTGCCTCTTCGTGTCCTTCGTGGATTCTAGCAGTTGGCTACGGC